>NZ_ATUO01000222.1 GCF_000420245.1 Psychromonas hadalis ATCC BAA-638
CACAGTGCATTTTCAATTCTATATTTTAGGCAAAAAAAAGCCTCACATATAATGTGAGGCTTTTCTAAAATGGTGCCCGGAGCGAGACTTGAACTCGCACGCACAGAATGCACAAGATTTTAAATCTTGGGTGTCTACCGATTCCACCATCCGGGCAAAACTTTAAAACTTGGAGGCGGAACCCGGAGTCGAACCGAGATAGATGGATTTGCAATCCACTGCATGGCCACTCTGCCATTCCGCCAAAAATTTTACTTAAATGGAGCGGCACAAGAGATTCGAACTCTTGACCCCAACCTTGGCAAGGTTGTGCTCTACCACTGAGCTAGTGCCGCATATAACATTTAAGTTTTCATCAAGAGCAGAACTCTTGACTCCAGCATTCTTGGAAAGGGTTAACTTTACCAACGGAGCTAGTACCACCTATCTATTTAAGATTTTATCGAAAAGAACAATAACTGTTTCCCTTTCGATGTGGCGCATTTTAAAGACTTTCTAATTTGAGTCAACACTCTTTATTACTTTTTTTACGAATCATTAACTGTTCGCTGTTTTTTTACACTAAACGCCTATTAATTCCACCAGAAATCATTTTCCAGTGGATAATGCAGGCCATGCAGCTTTCAAGTAAACCACCATTGACCACAGCGTTAATACCGTTGCGACAAACATAAAAGTAAAACCACCCCATTCCATCATGGCCGATTGCTGCCAGATAAGCAGAAACAGTGCCACCATTTGCGAAAATGTTTTTACTTTACCAATACGTGAAACAGCCACACTAGCACGTTGACCCATTTCAGCCATCCACTCACGCAGTGCGGAGATAATAATTTCACGACAGATCATAATCATGGCAGGGATAGTTACCCAAATAACCGCGTAGTGTTCCACAATCATCACCAATGAAACTGCGACCATAATTTTATCGGCAACAGGATCTAAAAAAGCACCAAAAGGGGTGGATTGGTTTAACTTACGTGCAAGGTAACCATCTAATATATCGGTGAGCGCTGCCAATAAAAAAACAAAGGCAGCAATTTGAGCTGCCCATGCGACAGGTAAATAATAGATAACTACAAAGATAGGGATAAGAAAAATTCGAAAACCAGTCAAAATATTGGGAATGTTAATCATGAAATAAAAAATCCTTTATGTCGAACGGCTATTTTTGCATTTTATTGTTTACTAATGCAAATGGTTAACACTTATAAATGCAAAGCGTCATGAATATTTTCAGCCAGTGCCATACTAATACCATTAATTTTTGCCAGTTCATCAATACTGGCCGCTTTTACCCCCTGCAAACCACCAAAATGATTTAATAACGCTTGACGACGTTTTGCCCCGATACCAACAATCCCCTCTAATGTACTGGTGCGTCTTTTTTTATCTCGCTGACCACGATGCCCGGTGATAGCAAAACGATGGGATTCATCACGAATCTGTTGAATAAGGTGCAACGCAGGTGAATCGCTTTTGATGTCTAGAATCTCATGACTATCGGCTAAAATCAGTGTTTCAAGCCCCGCTTTTCGCCCTTCACCTTTAGCAATACCAATTAACAATGGATATTTTTCTACAAAATTTTCAGCTAATGAACTAATAATTGTTTCAGCCTGATTAAGCTGGCCTAATCCACCATCAATAAAAATAATATCGGGTATATTTTCAATCTCTTGCTTGTCACGAAAACGCCTCGCTAATACTTGCCCCATGGCAGCGTAATCATCTCCGGGCGTAATTCCGGTAATATTAAAACGGCGATAAGCAGATTTTTTTGCACCCTCTCGGTCAAAGACCACACAGGAAGCCACGGTTTTTTCCCCCATCATGTGAGAAACATCGTAACACTCCATGCGTTTAATTGGCGTTATTAACTCTAACTTCTCTTCTAATAACTGATAGCGTTGTTGAATACTGTTTTTCTGACTAAGATGTGTTTGTAATGCCACTAAGGCGTTACGTTTTGCAAGTTTTACAAATTTTGCCCGCTCACCACGCATCTCCACTTTCAACGTGGTTTTATAACCGCAGTACTCACTGAACAACTCAGTAAAAACAAAACGTTCTGAAAAATCATCACTCAGTAAAATCTCTTTTGGAATAGCGCGACCATTTTGTCCAGAAAGGTAAAATTGACTTAAAAAAGCACTTAACACTTCATCGGCCGTGGAGTTTTTAGGCACTTTAGGGAAATAGTTACGGCTACCAAGAATTCGCCCTTGACGAATAAACAACAGATGAAAACTAGCAATGCCCTGCTCATAAACAAAACCGAGCACATCAAGCTGTTCAATATCCCCACTCACCCACTGTTGCTCTTGTACCTTTTTTAACGATTGAATTTGATCGCGCCTTAATGCTGCTTTTTCAAACTCAAGTGCTTCACTAGCAATTTGCATCTCACCGATTAGTTGATCAATAACACGTTGGCTTTTACCCAATAAAAACTCAGAAGCAAGCTCCACTTGGTGTGAATATTCTGTTTCAGGCATCGCATTGACACAAGGCCCAAGACAACGTTTAAGTTGATACTGTAAACAAGGACGCGAGCGATTGGCATAATAACTGTCCTCACACTGGCGAATGGGAAATAGTTTTTGCATCAAATGTAGGCTTTCACGCACCGCACCACCACTTGGATAAGGGCCAAAATAAGTGCCTTTACGTTGACGATTTTTAGAACGCACTAAGGTTAATTGCGGGTGTTTATGGTCACTCAAAAATAGATAAGGGTAAGATTTATCATCACGCAGTAATACATTGTACTTAGGTTTGTATTGCTTGATGAAGTTATGCTCTAAAATCAGCGCTTCTGTTTCGGTATGAGTCACTGTCACTTCGATATTAACGATATGACTCACTAATGCGAGGGTCTTGGGATGTTTTTGAGTGAGACTGAAATAACTGCTAAGGCGTTTTTTGAGGTTTTTTGCTTTACCGACATAGATGATGACATTTTTATCATCAAACATACGATAGACACCAGGCTCAGTGGTAACTGTTTTTAAGAATTGCTCAGGTGAAAAGAGTGACATAAAAAATGATGCCCTGTGGCATCATTTTCTTAGTAAGTTATAACGTATTGGCATCTAGCATGCCGTAACGTATTGCTAAATGGGTCAGCTCTACATCACCGTTCACACCTAGTTTATCAAACAGGCGATAACGATAACTGTTGATTGTTTTAGGGCTTAGACTTAACTGTTCAGAGATATCAACAACACGTTGCCCTTTTGTTATCATCATCATGATCTGCAATTCACGCTCTGATAACACACTAAAAGGATCATCTGAAACAGGTGATATTTGTGAAAGTGCCATCTGTTGCGCAATTTCAGGGGCTAAATAGCGTTGCCCAGAATGAACAGCGCGAATAGCAGCTAATACTTCATCAGGCGCAGCAGCTTTACTCAGGTAACCAGCAGCACCTGCTTGCATTACTTTTGCAGGGAAGGGATTTTCAGTATGCATGGTTAACATAATAATTTTGATATCTTCATTGATGCGCAAAATACGATGCATCGCATCTAACCCACCAATGCCCGGCATATTAATATCCATCAAGATGACATCAGGGTTATTACTGCGACACCACTTAACCGCATCCTCACCACTTTGTGCTTCACCAATTACTTTCATGCCACGTACATCATCAATGATACGGCTTATTCCTGTGCGTACTAATTCATGGTCATCGACCAGCAGGATATTTATCAAAACGTTTCTCCGCAGTGCTTTACAAGCAAAATGTTTTTAAGGCGATGATAATAGCAAAAATTTCGCCTTTTTTTAAATCAAAAAACATCAGGCTATGCGTTAGTTAACAATTATCTCTTATATACCCATATTACTTCAAGATGTAAAGTCAGCAAGGAAAATCGTGCCAAGATGCTAGGTATAAAATTGAAGCCTAGTCGTTCTAAGTCGATATTTTATAACAACGCAGATTGGTGCGAGTTACCTTACCCTTCAGGACGCAAGCTCGAAAACCAGTTCAGCGTTGCAACAATCACAAAGGGAATAACCATTCGCTCATGTTGCGCCTTGTTCTGATTATCGAGCTTGTGCCTGACAAAATATCTTGAAGTAACATGGGTATAGATAAGTATAAGGAACTTATACCATATATGGACCCTCTCCGATTGCAAGACAATTTTGATCGTTGAAATAGAGTGCATTGCAGCCATATATTCGGCTTTTTTATGAGGTATCACTGATGCCTCTAGCCCTGATGGATTTCCGCCCCTATTACCTCATCAATCCGGCGGCTTATTATAGCCCTTGGTATAAAAAGGTTTCCTATAGGGCAGTGCTGAACTGTATCCCATCAATCTCTATTCTCTAGCAATATTACAGGGTGGTTAAACTTTATTATCGACTGATTAAATTTTATTACTGGCTAATTAACACGTTAACTTACTGCATTTTTAAACTTATAATCTTCCTGATGATACAACATCGCCCACG
>NZ_ATUO01000223.1 GCF_000420245.1 Psychromonas hadalis ATCC BAA-638
TGAATTAATGAATTAATTCGTGTGTCATTGATATTGATTCTTTTTGTCCCCTTCTCACGAGGAGAGTGGACTTTTTTGAAATCGTCTATCAATGCTCACACAGATTGTTTGATTAAATTGTTAAAGAGCGTGCCTTTCGGCGAGGTGCGTATAATACGCTAACCTTGAACCTTGTCAACATGTTATTTTAAATTACTTTAAAAGTTTTTGTTGGCTCAAACTCACTGAGTTTGTTGGTTCGGACTCGGTTAGTAACTTGCGTTAGTTGCCTTGTCTGTGGGGTCGCATTATAGAGATTCCGATCACATTGGCAAGTGTTTTTTATAGAAAAAACGATTCTTTTTGCAATTAGTTTTTATACCTATTTTAACCACAAGTTATCCACATATTTTACTTTGTTACACACATTTTTATGTCGTATGATGGCTTTTTGCTTACATTCAACAAGGTTAATTATGTTTCCTGTATTACGTAGCTATAAAGGTATCTCACCTAAAATTGCAGATAATGTTTATATCGACCCCTTTTCCACTGTTATTGGTGATGTCGAACTAGCCGAAGATGTCAGTATTTGGCCAATGTGTGTTTTGCGTGGTGATGTTAATAATATAAAGGTGGGAAAACGCACCAATATTCAAGATGGATCTGTTTTACATGTCGCCCGTAAAGGTGAAGCCAGTGTTGAAGGTTACTCTTTACACATTGGTGAAGATGTTACTGTGGGTCATAAAGCGATGTTACATGCCTGTGAAATTGGCAATCGTGTATTAATCGGTATGGGGGCAATCGTTTTAGATAATGTAAAAATTGAAGATGATATTATTTTAGCAGCTGGATCATTAGTGCCGCCAAATAAGACGCTTGAGTCGGGTTTCTTGTATGTAGGCTCCCCCGCCAAACAAGCACGTCCATTAACCGAGAAAGAATTTTCGTTTTTAAAACGCTCTGCAATACATTACGTTAATTTAAAGAATGACTATTTAGCCGATACAAATAAAACATCTTAAACAAAAAAGGTGTGTTTCTATTAAAAGAAGCACACCTTTACGTTATTAATATACCAAAAAATTAAAAAGAGGATTAATCTTACTGATTAAAGTTAATGTAATTGGTATTACACTAACTTTTTCTCATCTCTTTCTGGAGCAACATACTTGTTTTGTAATTCAACTCTAGTGCTTTTTCATCGCTTGCATGTTGGCTCACAAACATTGCACAGTCTTTTAAGACTTTTTCAGGCATCGTTGTTTTACTTTCTGGGCTAAAGCCAAGCTTCATAAAGAATTCTGGCATACGTGTTAATACAAAGAGACGCTTGATCGCGAGTTTTTCTGCACGCTTGACCAATAACTCGACCAGTGCGCTACCTTGACCGCGACGTTCAAAACCTGGCTCGACACCTAATGAACGAATTTCAGCTAAACCGGTGTCATAAATATGTAG
The DNA here is from genome assembly GCF_000420245.1 of Psychromonas hadalis ATCC BAA-638. GTDB lineage: Bacteria > Pseudomonadota > Gammaproteobacteria > Enterobacterales > Psychromonadaceae > Psychromonas > Psychromonas hadalis. The sequence continues at coordinate 1,444 of NZ_ATUO01000223.1, forward strand.
TGAAGCACAACCAGTCACTTTTCCATCTAACTCAGTCACTGCGAATTCAGCTATTGACTCTGCTAAATCTGATTTGTCCCTAGGTAGGTTTTCACCTTTATCAGCCCAGTGGTTAACCATTGATTCGATACGCTCTATGTCTGTCAAACGAGCAGCTCTTATCACAATGCCTGATGTATCACGCTTTGCTAAGCGCTCTTCTGCAGCAGTTAATGCATACTCAATTTGCTCTGGTGCGACGCCACCTTGTGCCTTACGCGCAGCAAGTGTTGCTTCAAGTGTTAATGTAGGGTAAACATCGTCTTCGATTACATCAGAGAACTCTTTAAATTCTGCAACACTTAACTCTTCTAGTGGTACACCTTTTTCAATAGCAAAAACAACAGCAACACCGACAATATGATGTGCTTCACGGAATGGAATACCTTTTGCAACAAGGTAATCAGCAAGCTCTGTTGCATTTGAGTAACCACCTTGAGCGGCCTCTTTTGTACGCTCTTCATTTACTTTAAGGTTAGTTAACGCCATTGAAGCCATTTCTAAACAATCGCCCCATGTATCTAAGGCATCAAAAAGTCCTTCTTTATCTTCTTGCATATCTTTATTGTATGCCAACGGGAGTGCTTTCAGTGTCATTAACATACCCGCTAGTGAACCAAATACACGACCGGATTTTCCACGAATAAGTTCCATTGCATCGGGGTTCTTCTTCTGCGGCATCAGTGAAGATCCTGACGTTACTTGATCTGACATTTCAATAAAGCCTGCTTCACCACTATTATAGAAGATAAGATCTTCAGCCATACGTGATAAATGTACCATTGAAAGTGTTGCGCAACTCATTAGCTCAACAACATGGTCTCGATCAGACACTGAATCTAAACTATTACGTGTTGCACGTTTGAAACCTAAAGAGTGTGCAAGTGCTGTTCTGTCAATCGCATAACCCGTACCCGCTAATGCGCCACTGCCAAGTGGACAAGTATCTAAACGCTCCAAACATCCTTCAAGACGACTATGATCTCGCTCTAGCATTTCAACATAAGCTAAACACCAGTGTGAAAATGTAACAGGCTGTGCGCGCTGTAGGTGTGTATAACCCGGTAAAACAACCGATTGATGCGTGCGGGCAAGTTCAATCAATTTTGCTTCTAATACATCAAGATGAACCACTAAATCCTGTGCTGTTTTTTTACACCAAAGTTTTAAGTCTGTTGCCACTTGGTCATTACGACTACGGCCCGTATGCAATTTTTTACCTAAATCACCAACACGCTGAATAAGTTGAATTTCTACCCAAGAATGAATGTCTTCCGCATCGGACTGTAAAATCTGTGTCGGGTTTGCTTGTACAGAGAGTAATAACTCATTTAATGCAGCTTCTAAGCGCACTTGTTCATCGGCAGTGAGTACATTCACCGTCTGTAATGCTTTTGACCATGCGATAGAACCTACAATGTCTTGCTCAGCAAGACGATAATCAAATCGTAATGAGTCGTTGAATAATTTAAATTTTACGTCTGCCGCTTGGCTGAAACGTCCGCCCCAAAGTGCCATTGTCGTGCTCCATTATTTATATTGATGAGCTAACGCTCAACCTACATTTATATAAACTCTCTAAAAAGCACATATAAATGGAAACTCTTAGTGCACGCTTGGCACACTAGGAGTTTCATTTTAACTTATTTTTTTGCTTTACTGTTTAGCGTACGAATACGGCTAGACAGTGAATACAGGCGGATAAACCCTTCTGCATGTTTTTGGTCATAAACGTTATCATCACCAAAGGTTGCAAACTCTTCTGAATACAGGCTATTTGGCGATTTTTTCTTAACAGCAACCGCTTGGCCTTTATAAAGACGAACAACCACTTCACCATTTGCGTCGCTTGCTAATGATTCAGAAGCAGCCAGTAGAGAAGCACACAAAGGCGTAAACCAACGACCATCATAAACTAAGTGAGCAAACTCTTGGCCCACTTGATCACGCCAACGACGGGAAGGTTTGTCATGGACTAATTCATCAATACCACGTAATGCGGTAACCATCACTGTACCACCCGGTGTTTCATAACAACCGCGTGACTTCATACCAACCGTACGGTTTTCAGTAATATCAATACGACCCACACCATGTTTAGCGGCTTTTTCATTTAACAGCATTAATGCTGCATATGGAGAAAGCTCAACACCATCAACGGCTGTAACACGTGCATTTTCAACTTTGATTGTTACGTATTCAGGCTCATCGGGCGCATCTAATGGATCAACCGTTAATGTCCAAACACCTTTACTTGGTTCATTGTTTGGATCTTCAAGCTCACCACCTTCATGTGAGATATGCCAAGCATTAGCATCACGGCTGTAGATTTTAGTTGCTGACGCTGCCGATTCAATATTACGCTCTGCAAGGTAATCTAATAAATCTTCACGAGAAACCATGTCCCACTCACGCCAAGGTGCAATAACACGAAGCTCTGGTGCAAGGGCAGCAAAACAGCTTTCAAAACGAATTTGGTCATTACCTTTACCCGTACAACCATGACAAACGGCATCTGCACCGACTTTAAGTGCCACTTCAACTTGTGCTTTGGCGATAATTGGACGCGCCATTGAAGTACCTAATAGATAAGTACCTTCATAAACAGCACCCGAAGCCATTGTTGGGTAGATATAATCTTTAACAAATTCTTCTTTAAGATCAACAATGTGACACTCAGAAGCACCAGATGCTAACGCTTTCTCTTCAAGACCGATTAGCTCTTCTGCTCCTTGACCTACATCTGCACAAAACGCAATGATTTCACAATCATCATAAGTTTCTTTTAACCATGGAATAATTGCTGATGTATCTAAACCGCCAGAATAAGCGAGAACTACCTTTTTTACTTTACTCATTTGAATATTTCCTTTCATCAATACTTAGGAATCGTTACACAATAACTTGCGCTAAGGAATCATTACACAATAACTTGCGCTAAATTGTTTTCAAAAAGCCT
>NZ_ATUO01000224.1 GCF_000420245.1 Psychromonas hadalis ATCC BAA-638
TTCTCGCTATAATCTTCTGATTTACTGCGTAACATCAGTTATAAAGATCGGGACAGCCAAAGACTTTGACTGAATTTCAAGCTTAACCTGTGGTTGATTAATGACCATTAGGTTGATCCTTGGAGGCCACTTTATGACTCAATTATTAGGCGATAATTACGAATCATAAAGGGTCAGATTTGATCTAATCGCTTTTCTCCTATATTGCTTCCTTAAGCTCACGCATTTAGGCAAGAATCTTCATTGTTTTTCGAGTGATTTCCCTCTAACGACATTGATTAAATGCAAGTATTTAGAAAGTCTCAATTGAATTAGTTAGCCCTTCAACTTCCATTAAAGTAACCCATGCTCATTAATCGTACTCAATCATTTTTAACATATTAAGCATATCTTGCTGTTATTTATAAACCGCTAAAAAACCATTTTGATGCACAAAAATGGCTTTATTATCAGGTTGTAATGGTTCAAATATCAATGAAAAGCTATTTTTATCAACTGCAGGGAGTTGCAATATCCACTGAGATTTCTCTTTATCAAACCAAGTAACATGCGTTATATGGGCGTAATCACTGTTACCATTAATAAACGCTTGCCATCCCTGACAAAAATGGGGAAGTGTGAGTAGCTTTATTTTACAATTTTCAGAAAAATAGGTCATTGGAGATAAAGCAATTAATCTCTTTGTTTCTGCTTTCTTTTCTTCTCTCATTTTTAGGTTTTCAATGTAGCGCAGCGCAATATTTAAGGCATCTAAAAAACCAACATCTTGCTCTTTGCTATAAATATGTTCTGTATTATAAGCAGATATAACCGAAGCAAAAGAAAACTCCCTCATCGGTTTTACACCACAATCATGTGCATCTAGCTGAGCGATTAATTTATCAAGTTTTGTGTACCGTAGAGATAGTTTGGGTTGTAACCATTGCCAAATTAACCCTGCTGTTGAAACTGTCCCATTCTCTATTTGATGATGATCAAAACGTCCCTCCTTTGGTGATAATAGGCCACCAACATCAAGTAGCATGTCGGCATCCTTTAAAATTTCATCAGATCGTGAACGAATAATTTCTACATCGGGTAAGTGGATCACTGAGAATAGATGCAACAATGCAATAGCAACAACTTCATCCGTATGAAAGACACCATCGTGAGTCGCTATTTTGTGAATTTTATTTTGCAATATGAGCTCCTTGGGTATTTTTAAATACCCGATGACTATTTGCTATCTCCCAATTCACTGTGCCAGTGATAAAAACAGGCTGTTTTCATGGGGCTTACATTGTTGGATAAACATAATACCAAAGCAACCTAAATCGCTACGAATATATAATGACAGCCACTTTTTGTACGCCATCATTGATCTTTTCTATATCATGAGTATTCTAGACTCCCTTTAATCAATAGCTACGGCTGAGTAGGAAAATAAAAATGAAAGTATTTAAATCAAAAGTCGACATGTGGTTAATGTTGATTTACTTCTCATCCGCTACAATTGCTATTTCGGGGGTGATCAACATTATTTTCAATCAAGCAGACTTGTCTAGTTATTTGTCTGCCTTTGCTTTGCTCGTGGTGGGTGCATTCCTGCCTCTTTGGATTTTATTTAGCACGCATTATTTTGTTGACGATGATACGCTACTAATTAAAAGTGGCCCGTTCAAATGGAATATAGCTATTGCAAGCATTACTAACATCTGCAATAGCCAGAGTCTATTTTCAGGTGCTGCACTGTCATTACAGCGTTTAAAAATTAGCTATGGCGACAATAAAAGCGTGCTAATTTCACCAAAACTACAAAATGAGTTTTTAGCTGCGCTACAATTAGATAGCAAATAAAAAGATCGGGACAGCCAAAGACTTTGACTGAATTTCAAGCTTAACCTATGGTTGATTAATGACCATTAGGTTGATCCTTGGTGGCTGCTTTATGACTCAATCCCGCGCTGACGGTGATTACAGAGTGGCGAAAGCGTTTATCAAGTATCTCGTGGTTTATGCGTTGTTTGAATGAATTTATAGCGCGCAAAGCCAATAAAGAAGATAAGTGCAAAGGTCGATTCTGAGAAGGGCGTTTCAAATCTCAAGCCTTACTGGATGAAAAAGCCCTGTTAACCTGCATGGCCTACGTTGATTTGAATCCCATCCGCGCCAAAATATCAGCAAGTGTTGAAGAATCTGAATACACCTCTATTTTGAACGAATTCATGGCAAGTCACATCATGCTGAAGATAAGAATAAAAATAGCAGTAAACCACTGGTTAAATTCATTGGTGCAGAGCATCAATGCCAACCACAGGGCATTCATTTTACGCTGATTGATTACTTTGAATTGGTTGATTGGACAAGCCGGATTATTTGAGAAGATAAACGTGGTGCTATTTCAACAAAAGCGCCTGCATTGTTGAACACATAGGGCTTAGACAGTGAAACATGGCTTAGTTTAGCCAAAAGAGTATCACGGTGCTGTTGGAACTCTGGAGGAATTAGCTCTGTTTGCCGAGCATACAGGTAAGCGGTGGATTTCAGGAAAAAATAAGTTACGACGAATATACCAGTAAATAACCCTATCCCCATATCACTGTATCAGCTTTTTTGCTGAAATTTAGTGTATTTGTAAATCAATAAATAGCTTTTTTTGTTGTCATGAGTGCCGTTGGAATGATCCGTTTTCTTATTTTCGTGATTAAGTGAGGGGGTAGTTGATATTGTGTACCGCTGTTTAATTTATTGGGTTAAAATAGCTGGAAAAATATTTGAATGTCCGGTTCTGTAGTTGTAGTGCTTAAAGGGTTATTTATTGATTTTCAGACGTAGTAAATTTCAGTGCAAAGGCTGATACCGCGATGTAATGGAGATAATAAACAGATTAAAATCAACTGTGAACACTATGTTAATAATAAGAGAAAAAATATGCGCGCTGATACGCTTGTGATTCTAGATTTTGAAACAACAGGACTATCACCAGACCAAGGTGATAGAGCTATTGAGATAGGTGCAGTACGACTTGTTAATGGGAAAATTAAAGGTCAATTTCAAGCATTAATGAATCCCGGTTTTCCTGTGAGCTCCTTTATTGAAGACTACACAGGTATCAGTAATAGCATGCTTTCTGAAGCTGATTCTTGCCAACAAGTAATGACTGATTTTTCTGATTTTATTGCAGATGATAACCTTGTCGCTCACAACGTAGCCTTTGATCGACGCTTTTTAGACGCTGAATTGAAGCGCTTAGGTAAACATTTGAATGGTGAGTTTTCCTGCTCTCTCCTGTTGTCCCGTCGTATTTTCCAAGATGCACCGAGCCATAAGCTGGGCGAACTTATACAGTTTACCAACATTCCAAGTTCAGGCGGTTTTCACCGCGCGTTATACGATGCCCAGATGACTAGCTATTTGTGGATGGCGATGTTAGACAGTATTGCAGAACGTTATGGCCTCTTTGATTTAAGCTTTGAACAGATTCAAAAGCTAAATAAAACAGCAAAGAAGTCAGTTGATAAATTATTAAAAAGTTGGTGTGCTTAAGGGGGTGATTTTCTTGAAATACAGAAGGTTCCCCCACATAAAGAGAGAAATTGAGGATATTAGCTAAGTCGAATTTTTCCCCCGTTGCGTATATCGACTCCATTGTGAGGTAGAGCAATGGGCCACTAACGGTGCATATATAATATGAGTTGCCTACAATGTTTTGGCCAATATTACTTAGCCAAAACACTTTGCAATCAGCAAAAAAAATGGTAAACCCGTAAAGGTTTACCATTTTTTTAAAGATTAATTCAGCTCTGTGTAGGAGCTAAAATATCACAGCAAATTAAATCGCTACGATATTTTCTGCGTTCGGGCCTTTTTGACCTTGGCTTACAGTAAATTCAACTTTTTGGCCTTCAGCTAAAGTTTTGAAACCTTCGCTAGCGATAGCGCTAAAGTGAGCAAATACGTCTGGACCATTTTCTTGCTCGATGAAACCAAAACCTTTAGATTCGTTGAACCACTTAACTGTACCTTGAACTTTAGACATAATATTATCCTGAAATTTTAATGTTAGATTGCCTTAATAGACCTGAATAGCGTAAAAACAGACTGGAACTTAAAAACTACAAACGAGGTATTATTAATAATCCAACGAAATGAAGAATGTAAACAAAAGGCTTTCTTTCTTGCTAGGGAGCACTATATAGAATCTATATTATAAGTCAAGGTGTGTTCAAAAAATAAACAGTAAGTATTATTTAAAATACACTCGTATTTGAGTGGAATTTACCACTCTTTAAATATCTAAGGAAAATACTATACCCGTTATTATTCAAGGTGCAAAATTCAGCAAACGGTGAGGTGAGCAGGTTCTAGGCAGAAAGTTGAAGGTCTAACTGGTTCAATCGATGCTTTCTAACGAATTGTTAAATGCTGGCATTTAATCAATGTCGATAGAGG
>NZ_ATUO01000225.1 GCF_000420245.1 Psychromonas hadalis ATCC BAA-638
AAAAAAAGGATTGTTTAAAGTAGAAACAACCATCGCAATAGTATCTTGCGCCATTACGGTTGTACTAAAAGACGCTGAAATAACCGCCGCCGAAATTAATGTGGTCAACTTTTTAAATTTATTATTCATTTTCTATTCCTTTTATATTATACCAATCCGCATAAGTATCTGATCTATCTTGTTGGTTAAAATAATAAATAGCTACGTTGCATTCAATCGCAATAGCTAGCTATTACTCAATCATGCGCCTTGCTCTTCATCATTTTTCCTCAACAAGCCCTGATCACAATATTATGCGGAATGGTATTACAGCTAATTGTGGAAGCATTATGCTTCCACCCGTTTTAAAAAATTATATTTATTTATGTTTTTTATCAACAAGTACGGCGAGTAATATGACCACCGCTTTAACGATCATCTGGTAATAAGAGGAAACGTCCATGAGGTTTAAAGCGTTATTTAATACACCAATAATCAGTGCCCCAATTAATGTCCCCATGATGCGCCCTTTACCCCCCGCTAGGCTTGTTCCACCAAGTACAACCGCTGCAATGGCATCAAGTTCATAACCCATACCTGCTGTTGGTTGCGCTGATGACAAACGAGAGGTAATGATAATGCCCGCTAGTGCTGATAATAAACCGCAGATGGCGTATACACCGATCTTAATACGGTCAACATTGATACCCGATAATAGTGCTGCAGATTCATTACCACCCAAAGCATAAATGTAACGGCCAAAGCGGGTATGATTTAATAAATACCAAATGCCTGCAAACACAACCACCATTAACCAAACAGGTACCGGCACACCTAATAGATAACCGCTACCAAACCATGAAAATGCATCTGCGACATCAGTGAAACCGGTTGAAATTGGACGACCATCGGTATAAACCATGGTCACGCCACGTAATAGTGTCATGGTAACTAAAGTGGCTATAAATGCTTGTACTTTGCCCTTGGCGATTATCATGCCGGTCATCGAACCTAGGGCCGCACCACCTAATAGGGAAACAGAAATGGCTATAAAAACAGGTATTTCTAAGCTAATCATACTGGCGGCAAAAGCACCACATAGCGCTAAAATAGAGCCAACACTTAAATCGATACCAGCGGTTAATATCACCAACGTCATCCCCGCCGCTAAAATTGCGATAACCGATGTTTGACGAAGAATATTAAGAATATTGTTGAGGGTAAAAAAGTATTCATTAAGAAATGACACCACAACAACCAGTATAATTAATGCGATTAATGCCTTCTGCTCAATTAACCATTCTTTATTGAACATACTTCTCTTTTTTATGTTTTTGGGGTCTGTTACTGCCTTACTGTTCATGCTGTTTTCTCCATAATATTATTGCCAAACGCACAGGCCATTAATTTTTCTTGATCCGCTTCCTCTGCTGAGAATTCACCGCTAATCTGCCCTTGATACATCACCAAAATTCGATCACTCATCCCTAACACCTCGGGCATTTCCGAAGACACCAGAATAATACTCATGCCCTCCTGTTTAAATTTATTGATAAGTTGGTAGATCTCTTTCTTAGCGCCAACATCAACTCCCCGTGTAGGTTCATCAAGAATGAGTACTTTAGGCCGGGTCATCAACCCTTTGGCAATCGCTACTTTTTGCTGATTACCACCCGATAAATGTCCGATAATTTGATCTTTTGAAGGGGTTTTTATATTAAATAAATGGATAAAGTCTTCAACCGCAAGTGTTTCGGCAGCGTGATCTAACTGCAACCGATGAGATAACTGCTTCAAAGAACAGAGGGACATATTTTCTTTAACTGATAAACCAAGGATCAGACCATCACCCTTACGATCTTCTGATATATAAGCAATACGGTTCGCAAGCCCTTGTTGAGGGCTATTTACAGTAATCACTTTGCCTTCCATTAACACTTCACCACTCTGATACGGCAAAGCGCCATAAATTGCTTTCATTAATTCAGTACGTCCCGCTCCCATCAATCCTGAAATACCTAATATTTCACCATGATCCAGCGTAAAACTAATATCATTAAAATCAGATGATGAGAGATGTTTTACTTCCAAACAGCGAGTTCCGTGCTTGCTATCAACACGTGGGTATTGCTCATCTAAACGGCGGCCGACCATTAATTCAATCAAGCTATCTTCATCGGTTTCTGAAACAGCACGTTGCGCAATAAATTTACCGTCACGCAACACGGTAATATCATCACAAATTTCAAAGATCTCTTTTAAACGATGCGAGATATAAACAATGCCGACTCCCTCTGCACGTAACTCATTAATCACCGTAAAGAGTGAAGCCGTTTCAGTTTCAGTTAAGGCATCGGTTGGTTCATCCATGACGATAATTTTCGATTTAAAAGAGAGTGCTTTGGCAATTTCGACCATTTGTTGCTCCCCAAGACTAAGCTCACCAAGCCGCTGTGAAGGTTTATGTTTTACATTCAAGCGATCCAATAAAACTTGTGCTTCAGCAAACATCAATGACCATTTAATGCGCCCAAAGGCATTGGTTATCTCTCGACCCAAAAAAATATTTTCTGCAATGGTTAATTCAGGAAGAAGATTAAGCTCTTGATGAATAATGCTAATACCCGCTTGTTGTGAATGACGAGGGCCTGTAAAGCTAACTTGCTTATTTTCATAGAAAATTTCACCCTCATCTAATGAGTAGATACCCGTTAACACTTTCATTAGTGTTGATTTACCCGCACCATTCTCCCCCATTAGCGCCATCACTTTGCCGGAATAAACATTTAAACAGGCATTATCGAGTGCTTTAACACCTGGAAATGATTTATGAATATTTTTCAATTCTAAAATGGGCTGACTCATAACGACTCCTTAACAACTCTTTATTAATGATTTTTTACTAGCAACATCAAAAAACAACACCCGCTTGAAAAATGACATTGGCATAAGGAGTACACTCCCCCGTACGCACAACAGCTTTACTGTTATTGCTACGTTTTTTAAAATCTTCATGGCTAATATAAGAGAGAGTAATCTCTTTGCCCTCTTTTTGCTCTTTAGCAATCAGTTCAAGTAAAACGCTGTGTAGATCTGGACTTACCTGTTCAAACTCACTCGCCAAAATAACCCCAGTTATCTGCATCTCACCAAGAAGTACACAAACCGTATCAATAAATGCTGGAATACCATGTGTTAACGCTAAGTCAATGCGTTGTGTATGCTTAGCAATAGGAAGCCCGGCATCACAAATAGTCACCTCATCAAAGTGGCCCAAAGAGGCGACTAGATAGGATAATTCAGCGTTAATTAATGCAGTTTTCTTCATAAATTTCACCTTGATAGACTAACGCTAATTTCGATACTAAGGCTCGAAATGCAGAATAAAATACATCGAAACGTTTGCGCAAACGTTTCGATGTATGAAACTTAATCTAAAAATAAAAAAATTGCACGGTGATTAAATCAATATAGCGACGTTGATCACAGTAAAAATTAGGTTATTTTCTTTACAAGAATCTTGCGACTTAACCATAAAACGATTGATACTAATAAAAACAGAGAGCTAGCGAGTGATCGGTTACTAGATGTAAATTAAATTTAAAAGATACGGCCTTGGTTTAATACAGTAATGCAGGACAAATAATATGACGAAAATGTCCACTGTTGCGTAGAGAGGGATGATGTGGAAGTGATGAGTAAACATTAGCAGCAAGATGCACGACTACCTCATCGCTATTGTAAAATAGCAGTATCTTTACAGAAACATCAATCGTTACTAACAGAAGCGAGCCATTAAATAAGGTGGAACTACCTTGTCGCTTCTATACCCATGCCACTTCAAAATGCCAAGATGCTAGGCATGAAATTGAACCTTTCAGAGATTAATAAAAACAGATTAATCTTCTGTCGATAAAATTAACATAAAGACGTTAATTCTTTAATAGTCGTTCTAAGTCGAGATTTTATAACAACGCAGATTGGTACGAGTTACCTTACCCTTAGGGACGCAAGCTCGCCTTTTGTTAAACCATGGCCACATTGCAACAATCACAAGTGAATGAGCAATCGCTCATGTTCCACCTTGCTCTGGTTACCGATCTTGTGCCTGACAAAGCACCTTGAGTTAACATGGGTATATACCCAAACGACTTGATAATATTTCGCATCTAGCTCATCGCACTTCAAACTGCAAAATTGAAGGTTTGAAAGTTGTCATTAATTCTACTCGTTAAAGTACTACCAATTTCGGGAAGGGTAAGGCTAAAAAACTCATTAATACTCTGTCGAAATTCTTTTGCTGTTGCAAAGTATTTATTGTTTCTTGCATATTCACTCATCACCTTCCACAGTCGCTCTATAGGATTTAAATTAGGGCTATAAGGAGGTAAATAGTGCAATTCAATAC
>NZ_ATUO01000226.1 GCF_000420245.1 Psychromonas hadalis ATCC BAA-638
TCGCAATAGCTAGCTATTACTCAATCATGCGCCTTGCTCTTCATCATTTTTCCTCAACAAGCCCTGATCACAATATTATGCGGAATGGTATTAGATAGCTGGGGTGTGAAATTTTAAATTAGAAAGACCAATGAAGTAAAAATCTGCTTTTATTAATCAATAAAAGCAGATTTTTTTATTAGGTATTCGGGTAAAGAAATAGAAAACCGTTTAAGTTGTTCACGACTGAATAAAAATCGCCCCTTCTCCGCAGTTTGAGTGCCTAACGGATGAGGAGATATTTGTGTTTCTAAAATCAGTGTCGCCATCTGTGCTGCTAGTCTGCCCTGTTCATAGCCAAAAAGTACTAATCCCCCAATCGCTTTATCTACACCAATACTAAAATCCCAAAAAGCAAAGGGGGGAATAGGTGTATTTTGTATTGTCCAGTGAAGCACTTCAGATTCTGGGATGTGTCGGCCACTTTCTTCTGTGACGGTGTGATACAAACCTAGAAATAACATATCATATTGTTGCTCTGCACTGTCGAGAATAAGTGCTTGCCATTGACTCCAGTTGTCAATTAACTGAATATCTACTGTTACCCCTGAGATGGTGATTTGCTTATTATTGTAAAATATTTCTTTTAAAATAATTTGCGATGTATGGCTATTATCAAACAGGACTAATACTTTTAGGGCTTTTCCATAGGCAATGGTTGAGATAGAGCGCTTAATAAGCGGGCGCTCTAAAACGCCTGTGATATTTTTGCTGTTGTGTAAGTTATAATGGCGAGGGTTATCATTAATGCCTAAAAAAACAACGGGTGTTATTGTGTTGGAAATTTTTTTTCCAAGATACTTCAGGGCACTATCATCACCTAAAATAACTAAGTCAGGTTGTAGTTGCCTAAAATAGACCCACGCTCTATCAGCTTGCCCTTGATGCTGATTTAAAGGTAAACGTTTGCTATCCATTTGGAAGTAAAATAGTTCATAACTATCTTCAAATACAGATTGTATACCACTGAGATAACTCTGATCCCAGCTATATTCACTATGGTAACTTTCAATAATCAGTATTTTTTGTTTGCTCATAACAGGCATCGATAAACCCGTTATTATTATACTAAATAAGATCATTAACACTGTTTTCATCACGACCACCGAAATATTATGAGACTTAATAACATTAGTCTATTTTGTGCTGTTTATACTGTTTCTGACCACCACAATAGCGATAATAAAAAACAGCAATATCAGTATAAAAGGGCCTAACCATAACAGGTAGGTTCTGCTCTCAAATTTAGGGTTATATAAAACAAAATCACCAAAGCGATAGGTCATAAAATCGACAATTTGCGTCTCTGTTTTTCCCTCATCAATCATCTGATAAACTAATAAACGCAGATCTTTGGCGATAGGGGAGTTGGACTCCATGAGATTTTGATTCAGGCATTGCGGGCAACGTAACGTGCGTGCAAGATTAATAGCACGTGTTTGCTCATTACTGTTTTTAAATGCAAATGTTTCTACCTGTATTATCTGCTCGTTATTGGCAGGGGCAAAAATGGCGTTGAGCGGGGTATTATTAGCATTCTCTGACGCCACTACGAGGTTTGGAAACAGTAATATAAAAAACAGTACTAGATAGTTCAACGTTGCACCTCGGCGGTTATCTCTTTAATAAGTGGCTTAAAAATATTTTCCCATGTTTTTGGGGTAAGCACTCCGTTAAAGCGAGCAATAATCATCCCATGCTTATTAATCAGATAGGTTTCTGGTGTACCAATTACTCCTAAATCCAGTGCTAACTTTCCCTTTCCATCAAAAATAACCTGCTGATAAGGGCTGCCTGTTTTAGCAAGTAGTGAGATGGCTGATTGCTGATTGTCTCGATAATTGAGTCCAACAATATTAACGCCTTGTTCAGCGAGCGTGATTAAAAATGGATGCTCTATTTTGCAAACCACACACCAAGACGCCCAAACGTTAAGCAGTTTATAATCATTCTGTTGATTAATAAATAGTGCCTCTGTTAACGGCTTATCTGTGTATAAATTAGAAAGCTCAAAAGAGGGGATCGTCTTGGGTTGCATCCTTTCATTTTTAGCACTGTTTTTACTGTTTAGCCCCATTATTAATAAGATAACCATTGCGACCACTACCAAGCTAGGTAAGAGTAAAGTGAGTTTTTTATTACGCATATTTTTTCCTGAATGATATTTTTTTAAGCAGCGCTAATAGCCCACCTATTATCATCAAACTAACCCCAAACCAGATCCAATTAGTAAAAGCCCGTTTTTGAATACGTACGGCATAATCGGTCGTATCTATCTTCTCCCCAAGGGTAATATAGATATCTTTATTCCAGAATGATTTAATCGCAGGCTCACTCATGTTCATGACGCGCACTGGGTAATGGCGACGTTGTGGCGTGAGTTGATAGTGTTTATTATTTTGTTTATCTGTAATTAACAATCGTGCTTGCTCTGCGCTGTAGTTTGGCCCAATCAACCATTCAGTTTGTTGATATTCAACGCTGAGTTCTGCCAATTCTACTTTTGAATTAGGCCCCATTTTGCTACTTATCTCACTGGAATCATAGGCGTTTAACAGCGCGCCTATCGCGGTGATTGCTACCCCAAGGTGTGCAATGAACATGGCACGTTTTTTCACGAGTTGTTTTATGTTTAACAGCGCGGGAGATATTATCCAAGCTGCACAAAAGAGTAAGATAATAACCATTGGCTGTAATTGTTCAGCCAAAAAAGTAAACATCAATAGTGTGAGCAAGAGGGTTAATAATAGTGCGCTGACTAGCTGTTTTTTATTAAACTTGCTTTTTCCCCAATCGATAAAAATGGCGCTGCCCATCAGTAGAAAAGCAAACAGCGATAATGGCACAAACAAGGCATTAAAGTAGGGCGCGCCAACCGATATTTTACCAAGATTAAAAACATCAAAAATCATCGGATAAAAAGTGCCTAACAATACGGTAAGCGTGGTGACTGCAAACAGGCTATTAAGGGCTAAAAAGAGTACTTCTCGACTCGCTATGGCGCGTAATTTTCCCACTTTAAATCGACCAAAGTTATTGGCAAACAGGGTTAATGGAATGACTAAACAGAGCGCTAATATAAAGAGTAACAGCAGCCCTTTGGTCGGATCGACAGCAAAGGCGTGTACAGAGGTGAGCACGCCAGAGCGCACCACAAAAGTGCCTAATAGGCTTAAGCAAAAAGTAAAAATAGCGAGTAATAAACTCCAACGAATTAAGGCGTTACGTTTTTCACTGGCAATCAGAGAATGTAACAGCGCAGTGCCTGTTAACCAAGGTAGTAATGATGCATTTTCAACGGGATCCCAAAACCACCAACCGCCCCAGCCTAATTCATAATAAGCCCACCATGCGCCCAATGCGATACCTGCTGTTAAGAATATCCAAGCCATCAACGCCCAAATTCGGCTCTGTTTTGCCCAAGGGAAAGGCGTTTCTGGCTGACAAAGTGCAGCCACTGCAAAAGCAAAGCACCCTGAAAACCCGACATAACCTAAATAGAGCAGTGGCGGATGAAAAATCAGGCCAATATCTTGTAACATTGGGTTTAGATCGCGCCCCTCAAAAGGAGCGGGTAGCAAGCGTTCAAACGGATTGGAGGCAAACAGGGTTAATAAAACCAACGCTAAAATAAGTAGGTTCATCACGACTAATACATTACTGATAAAAGGGGCTTTCTCTTTACGATTAACCACTGCAATGGTAAATGCCCACAGTGCGAGCGAGAATACCCAAAACAGTAATGAGCCCTCGTGGCCTCCCCAAACGGCTGCAATTTTAAAAAAGGTGGGCAGTTGTGAGTTGGAGTGTTGGGCAATATATAAAACGGAAAAATCATTCACTACAAAGCTATAAGCTAATAGGCTGATTGAGAGTGTAACGGAAAGAGCTGCACCATAGGTTAGAGGCCAAATATATTGGCGTAATTGAGGGGGGCTTTTAAGGTTTGCTAAAAGGGGAAGAATCGCGCCAAGAAAGGCAAAAAATCCCGTTAAAATAAGTAAAAAAAGTGCAAGTTCGGGGATCATTTAAAAATTATTTTCCTTTAAAAGGGTTAATATGGAACTTCAGTTTGAAGTATCTTAGGACAAACAAGTAAAAATTATATTAAATAAATCGCTTAATGACGTCCTATAATTTACATCGGTAACAGGATTTAAGTCCTACTTGGGTTTTGTACAAATAACCAACCACAAGGCTGAAGCCCTGACGCTTGTATATAAATCTAAACAGTAAATGCCGCTTTAGCTGCGCCAAGATAA
>NZ_ATUO01000227.1 GCF_000420245.1 Psychromonas hadalis ATCC BAA-638
ATGAATATTCATCATATCCCCCTAAAAGTTATACGGATTAATTTTCATAGTAAATAAAAGAGGGGATTGTAACTGAGTGGAAACATGGCGACTAATTATTGAAAAATTAAATGGTCATGTTATTCAATGTATACCCATGATACTTCAAGATGCAAAGTCAGCAAGGCAAATTGTGCCGATATACTAGGCATAAAATTGAAGCCTAGTCATTCTAAGTCGAAATTTTATAACGACGTAGATTGGTGCATGTTGCCTTGCCCTGCGGGGCGCAAGCTCGAAAACCAGCTCAGCGTTGCAACACTCAAAAAGTGAATGACAATGACCTCGTGTTGCGCCTTGTTCTGGTTGTCGAGCTTGTGCCTGACAAAGCATCTTGAGGTAACATGGGTATATTAAGTGCCAGGCTTCCCTGACACTTAATATAATTATTTTACCCGAGGTAGTAACAAGTTCAATGCGATTGCCACCAACCCACATAAACTTACGCCTTGTAAGCTAAATGCACCAAAACCAAATGCCATGCCACCAATACCAAATATTAACGTAACGGAAACAATACACAGATTACGTGCGTTAGAAAGATCTACCTGATGACGAATCAACGCATTCAACCCCACCGAGGCAATAGTACCAAACAGCAAAATCATAATACCGCCCATCACCGCAACAGGAATAGTTTGTAATATAGCCCCAAACTTACCCACAAATGCCAAGCAAATAGCGATAACCGCCGCCCACATCATAATTTTAGGGTTAAAGTTACGAGTCAACATCACCGCGCCAGTTACTTCGCTGTAAGTAGTATTAGGTGGACCACCTAATAACGCCGATGCACTAGTTGCGAGTCCGTCACCAAACAAAGTACGATGCAATCCTGGTTTTTTCAGGAAATCTTTACCGGTAACATTACTGATTGCTAAAATATCACCCACATGCTCAACCGCTGGCGCAATGGCAACCGGAATCATAAAGAGGATCGCATGCCAGTTCCACTCAGGCGCTACAAAGTTAGGTACGCTTAACCAAGGTGCATTTATAATCGGTGCAAAGTCAATCACACCAAAAAAGAATGACAAACTATAACCCACTATCACACCAGCAAAAATAGGCACTAGTTTAAATACCCCTTTTGCCATCGTTGAAACGAGCAATGTGGTTACCAGTGCCGACAGTGAGATAATTAATGCCGTATTTTGCTCAATCAAAACCATTGAGCCATCTCCCGCCCTGCCGAGCGCCATATTAACCGCCATAGGAGCAAGTCCAAGACCGATCACCATGATCACAGGCCCCACAACAACCGGGGGCAACAGACGATGGATAAAATCTACACCACGCTGCTTTACCGCATACGCCATCAGCATATACACAATTCCTGCTACAAACAGCCCTGACATAGTACTTGGTATACCCCACGTTTGTACACCATATGCAATGGGCGCAACAAAGGCAAAAGAGGAGGCTAAAAAGATAGGCACTTGCCCTTTAGTGACCAGATGAAAAAGTAATGTGCCAAAACCCGCGGTAAACAGTGCAACATTTGCATCAAGCCCCGTAATCAAAGGCATTAAGACTAACGCACCAAAAGCAACAAATAACATCTGCCCACCCGCAAGAATTTGCTGGGGTGTGGTTAAGTTTGCGGTGATATCTTCAATGGGCTGTTCAGCCACTAAGATTGCATCAGGTGCATTCTTGGCCGTCATTATTTAGTCCCGAATATTTTATCACCCGCATCACCTAAACCAGGTACAATATAACCCTTATCGTTAAGATGAGAATCAATTGAAGCGGTGTAAACTTCAATATCAGGATGCGCCTCTTCTAGTGCTTTTAATCCTTCAGGAGCCGCCACTAAAATAAGTACTTTAATGTTTGTTCCACCCTGCTCTTTAATCAGATCCAATGTTGAAATCATCGATCCACCAGTTGCAAGCATCGGATCAACGACTAACACTAAACGTTGGTCAATTTGGCTGACCAGTTTTTGAAAGTAAGGAACAGGCTCTAGCGTTTCTTCATCGCGATAAATACCAACAACACTTATTTTTGCACTCGGCATATGCTCAAGTACACCATCCATCATGCCTAAACCTGCACGTAAAATAGGCACAACCGTTGCTTTTTTACCTTTAATTTGTTCAATATCAACTTTGCCATCCCAACCATCAATGGTTACCGTTTCAACAGCCAGATCTTTGGTGGCTTCATAGGTTAATAAACTAGACACTTCGCGGGCAAGTTCACGAAAATGTTTGGTACTGATATCAGCTTTACGCATTAAACCGATTTTGTGTTGAATTAATGGATGCTTTACTTCAATGACTTTCATATTTATAACCTTAATGATGAGATAACTTGATGAATTTTAAAACGAGAGCTTTATAACAGAATTTCTCTTATAAAAACTGTGATAAATCATAGTTCCTTTTATAACAGAATTATTTGTCATTTATATGCTATTTTACTCCTATTTTTACTGATGAAACACATAGAAAAGGGTGAAAAATTCAGCTATCACCCTTTAAAAGATTATTTTTAGAACTATTTATTGGTCAGGTTGGTTGCGCCTATTTTATGGATAGCAACATCTGCGCCATTAAACTCATCCTCTTCACTTAAACGAATCGGTGCAAAGTAATTGACCCCTTTGTAAACGATAAAACCACCGATCAATGCAACAGTAACACCTGTCAATGAACCAATAAGTTGGCTGATAAAGCTAACACCACCTAACCCACCAAAAGCTTCAAGACCAAAGATACCCGCGGCAATTCCCCCCCATAGCCCACAAACACCATGCAGGGGCCAGACACCTAATACATCATCAAACTGTGAAAACTTATTTTGTACGGTGATAAATAACCAAACAAACAGGCCACCAGCCACTAAACCGGTAACTAATGCACCCATCGGGTGCATTACATCAGAGCCCGCACACACTGCAACTAAACCTGCTAACGGACCATTGTGAATAAAACCAGGATCTTTTTTGCCAATCACTAAGGCACTAAGAATACCACCTACCATCGCCATTAATGAGTTAATTGCTACCAAGCCACTAATGCCCTCAATCGCTTGTGCAGACATAACATTAAAACCAAACCAGCCAATTGATAAGATCCACGCACCTAATGCGAGTAACGGAATATTTGAGGGTGCAAATGCCACCACTTTTCCGCCACGATAACGCCCATTACGGCTACCTAACACTACAATCGCAGCAAAGGCTATCCAACCACCCACTGCATGCACTACAATTGACCCTGCAAAGTCATGAAACCTTGCTCCAAAACTATTTTCTAACCATGTTTGGAAACCATAATTGCCATTCCAAATCAAGCCTTCAAAAAAGGGATATACCAAACCAACACACAGTGCAGCCGCAATTAACATCGGGTTAAATTTAGCACGCTCAGCAACACCCCCTGAAATAATGGCAGGAATAGCGGCGGCAAAGGTCATTAAAAAGAAGAATTTAACCAGTTCATAACCATTGTCTCGTGCCAACACCTCTGCGCTATCAAAGAAAGTCACACCATAAGCAAACCAATAACCAAAGAAAAAGTATACAAGTGCTGACACGCCAAAGTCAGACATAATTTTAACCAACGCATTGACTTGGTTTTTGTGGCGAACAGTGCCAACCTCTAAAAAAGCAAACCCTGCATGCATGGCAAAGACCATGATGGCTCCTAATAATATAAACAGCGTATCTGCACTACTTACTAATGCGGTTACATGATTTTGAATTGATTCCATTCTGGCCTCTATTTGCTCATTTTAATATCAGTAAAAATTTAATGAGATGTTAACTTATCACGGTAGCCATTAACAATACCAGAATTAGCAATATCAAAAATAGTTTGTAATGAAACGTTACAATGTTGTTTACTAAAGGAGTAATGAAGCAAAAAAAATCCTGAACGATTATGTCCAGGACTCTTAATGTGGCTCCTCTTATTGGATTTGAACCAATGACGCGATACGCTTTGGTCACTATTCTTTGCAAGCCTCTCAGAAAAGGTTATTAACCTTACTCTTTCTGTCCAAATAATATTTTCACTCAACTACTCACTAAATTTTAAGCAAAAAAAATCCTGAACGATTAGTTCAGGATTTTTAATGTGGCTCCTCTTAATGGACTTGAACCATTGACACACGGATTAACAGTCCGTTGCTCTACCAACTGAGCTAAAGAGGAATTAGTTTTGAAACTCAA
>NZ_ATUO01000228.1 GCF_000420245.1 Psychromonas hadalis ATCC BAA-638
AAGACAAATGTACGTGAGATTGCCGAATATCATAAAATATCTCGTCGCCATTTAGTGAAAGTAATAAATCAACTGACTCACCTTGGATACAGGGCAAACGGGTTTAAATAATACAAGTTAAGTACAGTTAACCACCAATCCAGTGGTTTTTCTTGATTGAAGGAATTAGTCTCTATTTATATAAATGAAAACATGCAGGACTAAAGTCCCACTTCCCAAAAGTAAGCTAATTATTCATCGGAAGTGGGACTTTAGTCCTGCCTTTTGATGCTTGAATTAACAACTGACCAGAAAGCAAACTCATTCTGTTTGTTTTAAACCCGTTTGCCCTGCCTTGGATATTTCCAATCTATACGAGGCCGAAATGGAGAATTCTGGCTAGCGAAATCACCTTCTGATATTAATATTGGAAATGTCATTCAAGAGCTTGAGATAAATTTAGATGGGGTAGATTGTAGTGGGGATACATATTAACACCCAACTGTTTATTAAAAAAAGAACTTGTTAATGCAACTGAATTATTTTTAAATCATATGAAAACGATCATGCTCAGTGATTTAATTATTTCTGTAGAACCTATTATTCTGACCACAAAATATCCTTAGTGGATTAATCTAATATAATAAATCCCCGACTGAAGGGGCTACGTTTTACGGGAAATTTTGATAAAAGTATTCATAGACGAGGAAAAAATAATTATTTATTTTAAAAGGTTTATCGATATTTTAGAAGGGTTAAACAAGAAAATGGTGCTCGCTACTGGATTCGAACCAGTGACCCACGCCATGTCATGGCGGTACTCTACCAACTGAGCTAAGCGAGCATTTAGTTAGTTGCTTTGAAAGCAAATGCATAGTGCGTTATCGCTTTAGTTCTGTCAATCACTGTTTTAGTTTTACATTCTGTTTGCTGTTTTTTTATGCGACATTCCCGCTACGGGGCTCGAACCAGTAGCCAAACTGCGATTACTTCACAAACACTTTGCCACCGATCATCTTAAAGGCAGGAGTGCCACGAATTAGCATTTCTCGCGCAAAAACAGCTTGGCAATTTGGGCAAGTACAAACAACCTCTGTTAAATCGACACTAATGCGCTCTTTAAAGCATTTTACCAGTGCGCCTTTGCCCCCTTTTCGATATTTAAAGAGTTGTTTTTTACATTTAGCACAAAAAATATCAACGGTTTTAGTGGGTCCTTTTTTATTGGGCTTTGCCATTTACCCCCTCCTTAAAAGCAGAGGCATCATGCTGATAACGTTCAATGCAAGCAGAGCAGATGCACTCTCTATTTTTAGCATGCGCAGGAAGCAGTGAGATAAGTGCGCGAGGAATCCTTTTACTCTGGCACCAACAGCCTTTGCTATCAACAGCACAATGGTTTTGTGAGGCACAAAATGGACAGCTATTTGAATTCATAATTTTCTTATTAATTAAATCTGTTCACTATATCGTTATACTCGTACACTGACTATATTATTATTACTTGTTATTAATTCTTTTAGGAAAAACAATGGTCTGGTTACAACTTGCAACCGTTTTACTGTTTATATTTATTGGCGCACGTTTAGGTGGTATTGGTATCGGTTATGCGGGTGGCGCTGGCGTTATTGTACTTGCGTTACTCGGGATGCAAACCAGCATGGAATATATCCCTGTTGAGGTGATCCTCATTATTATGTCGGTAATTGCCACCATTGCATCGATGCAACGCGCAGGAGGGCTTGATTATTTGGTTTACCTTTCTGAGAAGATGTTACGCAAACACCCTCAATATATTACCTTTGCTGCGCCAATGGTGACCTATTTTATGACCTTGCTCGCGGGCACAGGTCACACCGCCTTTTCAACGCTGCCTGTGATTGCAGAGGTGGCTAAAGAGCAAGGTATTCGTCCCTCTAAACCATTGAGTATCGCGGTGGTGGCTTCACAAGTAGCGATTACAGCCTCACCAATCTCTGCGGCTGTTGTTGCCTTTGCAGCTATGTTACAGCCTTTTGGGGTGAGTTATTTACAACTGTTAAGCATCGCTATTCCATCAACACTATTTGCTGTTTTAGTGGGTGCTGCTGTGGCTAATTTATTAGGAAAACCATTGCTTGAAGATGAAGTTTATCAGCAACGTTTGAAAGAGGGGTTAATTAAACAACGCGAACAAACCAATTACATTCCCACCAGTGAAGCCAAGTTCTCTGTTTATGCGTTTGCGGTCTCAATTATTTTAGTGGTGAGTTATGCCATTTTACTTTCTGGCGTTATTGAAAATCCAACCATTGGGCGCAGTGAAGCTATCATGGCCATTATGTTAACCAATGCAGGAATTATCGCCTTAAAGTGTAAAATAAACTTAAATGAAGTGACACAAATGTCGACGTTTCGCTCAGGGATGAGTGCATGTATCTGTGTTTTAGGGGTTGCTTGGTTGGGCTCTACGTTTGTGAATGGCCATATTGATGATATTAAAGCCCTTTCTGGAACGCTACTGGCCAGTTATCCGTGGATGTTAGCATTAATACTATTTTTTGCATCGATGTTACTCTATTCGCAAGGGGCAACAACAGCAGCGTTAATGCCCGCTGCACTTTCGATGGGCATTGAACCAAGTGCTGCGATTGCATCATTTGCAGCGGTTAGTGCACTGTTTGTATTACCCACTTACCCGACTTTATTAGCAGCCATTGAGATGGATGACACTGGCTCAACACGTTTGGGGAAATATGTATTTGATCACCCCTTTTTACTGCCGGGAATAACAACCCTTGTTATATCCGTTACGATCGCTTTTGTGATTGCAGGGTTTGTTATTTGAGCCATTAAAAAAGGCTTTCAATTGAAAGCCTTTTTGGGAATTCGCCTTTGCGTCGCTAAAGCACTGACGCTTGTACACAAGTCTGCTACTTTAGCTACGCCTTAGCGAATAACAAGACACTTCCTCATAATGGTGATGTACTTATTTACTGCTGTTGCGGTGATTTAAAAATTCAACCTACAAACTAGCTAGATTGTTGTTCTAAATAACCAAACGCCGCTAACATCGCAGGCTCTTGAAATCTTTTAAGACCTAATTCAACCGCTGCAGGTTGATTTTGTGCTTTCGACAAACCTTCTTTAATGTATGAAGATGAAATCACATGCACATTAATGTCTGCTAATAGTTGCAAAGCACCTTCAATTTTGAAACTCAGTGCGCTACCTGCAAATTTCCCTTTTAGATCACGCTGTTTGATCACAACCGTATCTACTTTGTAATCGGTCATTAACTGTTTAAAGTCAGATTGAAACTTTTTAAGCGGAACGGTATTAATAGCATCAACCAAGTTGAATTTATTCGCACGTACCACTGGCACATCATATAGGCCATCTTTTAACTGCATAATTGCGATAATTGCTTCATTACCTACTAGCTCTACGCCACATACTCTCATTTTTATCCCCTTAATTTAATGGTGGCATTATATGGAAATATTGCTGACAAGCAAATACAATCAAATGAATAAATAATAACAGGAGTTTCTTATGCAAAAAATGCCACACCACTACCTTGTTTCAATCGAGAGCTTCTTCAAGCAGTTTTTTAACCACTTCAAGTCAAGGTTTACCTGATTTGAGCATTGCCCCACCCGCAGAATTTGATGGACCGGGTGATCAATGGTCCCCTGAAACGTTAATGATGTCAGCCGTTGCTGGCTGTTTTATCTTATCTTTTAAAGCAGTGTCTAAATTCTCTAAGTTTGAATGGGTATCGATAGATTGTCATTCTGAAGGGATTTTAGACCGCGTTGAAAAAACCACACGTTTTGTGCAAGTCACTAATAAAGTAAAACTGGTCATTTCTGAAGATAGTTCAAAAGAGAAAGCGTTAACCCTGCTTGAGAAAGCGGAAGCTATCTGTTTGGTGAGTAACTCGTTAAATGCAACGTTAAAGCTAGAGTGTGAGATTGTTGTGAAGTAGTCTTTATACCATATATGGACCCTCTCCGATTGCAAGACAATTTTGATCGTTGAAATAGAGTGCATTGCAGCCATATATTCGGCTTTTTTATGAGGTATCACTGATGCCTCTAGCCCTGATGGATTTCCGCCCCTATTACCTCATCAATCCGGCGGCTTATTATAGCCCTTGGTATAAAAAGGTTTCCTATAGGGCAGTGCTGAACTGTATCCCATCAATCTCTATTCTCTAGCAATATTACAGGG
>NZ_ATUO01000229.1 GCF_000420245.1 Psychromonas hadalis ATCC BAA-638
ACGTTCGCCCTAACTACCTCAATGGTTTTTGGGCATTAGTTAACTGGGACTTTGTGAACCAAAATTTCGCATAAGTTTTGTCAGTGTGTGATTATCTATATAGATAAAAATTTAAGCCTTAGGAATCGTTACACAATAACTTGCGCTAAATTGTTTTCAAAAAGTCTAAAGGGACCGTTACACAATAACTTGCGATAAATTGTTTCCAAAAAGCCTTAAGTGACTGGCTATTTTAAAAACAAAATCGCAAGTAATGTTGAAGCCAATCCTAAATGACGGGTTATTTTGAAAACAAAAGCGCAAGTGATTTTGAAGCAGATCCTTAATCAGATGATTAGGGCTTTTTTATATATTCTCTCTTCATTTTTATATATCCGTTACCAATCAAGATGCTTCATTGAGTCGTCAGCTCGGACACTAAGGCAAGACGCAACATGAATTCCTTTTGTGATTGTTGTAACGTTGCCATCGTTTAACAAAAGACAAGCTTGTGCCATATAAAGGCAGGGCAACTTGCACCAATCTGCATTGTTATAAAATCTCGACTTAGAACGACGATTAAAGAATTAACGTCTTTATGTTCATCCTACCGACAGAGATTAATCTGTTTTTATTAATCTATCGAAAAGTTCAATTTTATGCCGAGCATCTTGGCACGATTTTCCTTGCTGACTTTGCATCTTGAAGTATCATGGCTATATAATTATTAATATGAGTAAATTCGATGACTTCAAACGTACAGCAACTAATCAAAAATAGTATTAAAACTATTTCAGACTATCCATTACCTGGCATTCTATTTCGTGATATCACTAGCTTAATTGAAAATGGGGACGCATTTGCAGCCACTATTGAGCAGTTCGTAACACGTTACAAAGATAAGAACATTGATAAAGTAGTAGGAACTGAAGCGCGGGGGTTTATTTTTGGTGCTCCATTAGCAGCCGCTCTTGGTGCAGGATTTGTGCCTGTGCGTAAACCTGGGAAATTGCCACGTGATACGATTCAAGAGGGTTACACATTAGAATATGGCTCTGACACATTGCAAATTCATAGCGATGCAATTAAAGAAGGAGAAACGGTTTTATTAATCGATGATCTGTTAGCAACGGGTGGCACAGCAGAAGCCTCAATCAAACTGATTCAACGTTTAGGTGGAAATGTGATTGAATCTGCGTTTGTTATTGAGTTACCCGCTTTGAATGGCGCAAAGAAGTTGCAAAAATTGGGTGTTCCGTTGTTCTCATTAGTTACCTTTGAAGGCGAGTAATTTTAGTGAGTTATCAAGTATTAGCCCGAAAGTGGCGACCACATAATTTTTCTCAAGTTGTTGGACAGCAACATGTTTTAACCGCGTTAAGTAATGGACTCGCACAAAATAGGGTGCATCATGCTTACTTGTTCAGTGGCACGCGTGGTGTGGGAAAAACCACTATCGCGCGTATCTTAGCGAAAAGTCTGAACTGTGAAAAGGGCGTAACAGCAACGCCATGTGGAAAGTGTGAAAACTGTGTGGCGATTGATCAAGGTCGTTTTGTTGATCTGTTAGAGATCGATGCGGCATCACGTACCAAGGTTGATGATACGCGTGAACTACTTGATAACGTACAATATAAACCTGCAGTTGGACGTTACAAAGTGTACCTTATTGATGAAGTGCATATGTTATCGAAACATAGTTTCAATGCACTACTTAAAACATTGGAAGAGCCCCCGGAATACGTAAAATTTTTATTGGCGACAACCGACCCTCAAAAACTTCCTATTACTGTCTTATCACGTTGCTTACAGTTTCATCTAAAAGCGATACTGCCTGAGCAGATTGAAGCGCAATTGGCTCTTATTCTGCAACATGAGCAAGCCACGTTTGAGCACAGTGCTCTGAGTGTGATTGCAAAAGCCGCTGATGGTAGTATGCGTGATGCTTTGAGTTTAACCGATCAAGCACTTGCGTTTGGCAATGGCAATATCGACTACCAATCCGTGTTGAAAATGGTCGGCACACTGGATAATAGTCACCTGCATTATCTGCTGCATTTTATCGTTTCTGGTAATGTCACTAAAGTGTTTGCAAAAATAGAGGAGTTTGTTGTACTGGGTGCTGATTTTGCCAAGTTACATCAAGAGTTAGCCACTTTATGCCATCAAATTGCACTGGAACAACTTCAAGCTCAACCACACAGTGGTGAAAAGTCTGCTATCCAACTATTAAGTGAACGCCTAACACCCGAAGAGGTGCAACTTTATTATCAAATTGCACTGCAAGGTTACAAAGATTATGCGTTTGCACCCAATGGAAAAATAGCATTAGAGATGACGGTGATGCGCTTATTAGCATTTAAACCGGCAAACTATATTGAGCTCGATGAAACGCTTTTAATCAACAAAAATACCCATGATGAATCAGAGCCAGAATTCGCACCTGTTATACAAGCCATAGAGCCTATAGTTGAAGAGATTACCGCACCTGCAGAGCATAAACCCTTGGTCGTTGAACAAACACCTGTTTTTGAGCCTACAAATATTATTGAACAACCTATCGTGCCTGAATTTGAGCCTCAAACATTTATTGAGCAACAGCCTGTTGAGGCAATACCTGAACAGCAGGTTGTTACGACCTCTGAGCAAGTGCCAGTGGAGTCTATCAGCCAAGTAACACATTCACGTAATATGTTACGTAGCCATCGTTTAAAGCGAAATGAAACAAAAAAGCCACAGGCGACAACTGATCATCATCTACATCGTGAGCCCGTTGTCGCTGCGTTACCCACTGTTGCTCGTATTATTGATGGTCACATTGATACAACAATTGATAGTGCAATCAAGATACCATTCATTGAACCGCCTCCTATTGAAGAACCGTCAAAACATCACGTCGATATCCCTGCTGAAATTCAGAACGTTGTAGAGCCAATGGCCATTGTTCCAAGCCGTGAGAATATCAATAGTACTGCGCGGGTAAAACATCCCTATTTTAGCGATCAGGCTTTTGAAGCTGTCACGATAGACACAGCAAAATATGTTGAAGATAAATTGACTGATCCGTGGTCACTCGCCATTCAAAAGATGGGGCTGGTGGGCTTGGTAAAACTGTTGGCAAAAAACAGTGTGATGAAAAAAAATGATCAGCAGATAACATTAACACTTAAAGTGGCACAACAGCATCTTCTTAATGATGGTAGTTTGTGTGAAACGTTACAAGCACAGTTAAAAAGCTATTATGGTGCACAGACAAACATGTACATTGAAGTGGGTAATGCGGTTGGAGAGTTAACCGCCTTTGAATCTGAGATGGCACTTTATGACCAATATTTAAACAATGCCAAACATGCCATTGTGGAAGATGAAAATATTAAAGCATTAGTGGTTAACTGCGGAGCAAAAGTCTATGAAAATAGCGTGATCCCGTTATAATCAATCAATACATCATAAGAATATATTTCAGTAATAAAGAGAGAGAAAATTATGTTTAGTGGTAAAAGTGGAATGGGCGATTT
Organism: Psychromonas hadalis ATCC BAA-638; assembly: GCF_000420245.1. Taxonomy (GTDB): domain Bacteria; phylum Pseudomonadota; class Gammaproteobacteria; order Enterobacterales; family Psychromonadaceae; genus Psychromonas; species Psychromonas hadalis. The sequence goes on from NZ_ATUO01000229.1 coordinate 3,498, forward strand.
AATGAAAAAAGCCCAAGAGATGCAAGCAAACATGCAAAAAGCACAAGCTGAAATTGCTAACACCGAGGTCGTCGGTGAATCAGGTGCGGGTCTTGTGAAAATCACACTGCTTGGCAATCACAACGTACGTAAGGTAGAGATTGATGATGAGCTTTTATCTGATGATAAAGAGATGCTTGAAGATCTCATTGCAGCCGCTATGAATGATGCAGTACGTCGCATAGAAGAGGTTAATAAGTCTAAAATGAGTGGTTTAACAGGCGGTATGGAACTACCTCCAGGTTTCAAAATGCCGTTCTAGGCTTTTATTATGTAGCGAGGATTGAGTCTTTGATTCTTGCTATGTGCATTTCTCTATTTTCTGCGTTTTATATCATTCATTGCCATCAACAATATTACAAATCGACATTTTAAAATAGGTTTCAATAAATGAGACTGATGTTTTTTATGTTTATGAGGTATTTAAAATTGATTGCGAGAGCAGGGTTTGAACCTATGACTTTTGCCAGTGTTTATAAAAAGCTGAGCCCGATGTTTTGTTTTTTGTATTTTGATATCTTGGGGCAGGTAAGAATTGGTTGCGAGAGCAGGGTTTGAACCTA
>NZ_ATUO01000230.1 GCF_000420245.1 Psychromonas hadalis ATCC BAA-638
CTTTTTGAAAACAATTTAGCGCAAGTTATTGTGTAACGATTCTTAAGGCGTTGCTGATGCACTGACTCATGTACACAAGTTTTTAAAGTAGCACTTGGACGTAAGACTTTAGTCCTGCTTAGTTACTAAGGCGCAACTGAAGTAACACATCCTATTTGCCTTTTATACTTGTGTGCAAGAGCCGGAGTTTTAGCTTCGCGGTTTCTTCAATTGTTTAGCGATAAATCTCAACTGTTTAAGCTGTTTTTTATGGTTTTTCTCAGAAATATCACCTTGATATTTGATGGCGTTATACTTAGCTGCAAACGATTCACACAACATTTTTGAAAGCATCAATTGCGCATGAAGCATTAAACAATACTCGCTCACCGTTTGCCCCGTTGTGCGGTTTATTCCCTGTTTTTTAAAATGCTTTTGCAGTTGTTGGTATATTTTATCCTCAATGGCTATTTTTTTTACCTGCCACGGTTTAAAAATCACCAACAGTAACAACGCAAAGATAAGCGCCATCATCAACATCAGCGCATAAGCGATATTTAACCACGGCATTTTAGCGATCCAATATTGCATCAACTGCATCTGTTTTTTATTATCAAAATTAACAACATAACGCGCCCACAGATAATCAAGTTGTGCTAAACGACTGCGTAACTGATTAATCACTGCGATAGATCGCCATTTTTGTAATGAAAAAAACTCATCAGCGAGAAATTCACTACCATCGGTCAACCCCGCTTGCAAACCAGATTCAACACGTTCAGGAGCAACATAGGCGGTTGGGTCAACACGTAACCAACGGTTATCTTTCCATATTTCCACCCACGCATGGGCATCATATTGGCGCACCGTGAAAAAGCCCTCTGTCGCTTGCCACTCTCCGCCTAAATAACCCGTCACCATCCGTGCAGGAAACCCTAAACGGCGTGCGACATAAAGATAACTGCTGGCATAATGCACACAAAAGCCTGCTTGTGTGGAAAACAAGAAATCATCAATCTGATTTTCACCAAGGAGTGGTGGTTGCAAAGTGTAAGTAAAGCTTTGTGAAAAACCCGTTAACAACTGTCTTAATATATTTTCTTTGCTCAATCCATTGTGCAGATTTTCTGTTATCCATAAATCTGTTTTTACATTACCAACATCAGGTAATTGGGTAAGTTGTTTTAGCTCAGCCGAGGTTAATAGTTTGTTTTTTAAATTGTTTATTTGTGAGACCACAAAAACCTGTCTTGCCACAATCGGTTTAACACTGCGCAGAGAATAATCACTTAAACTGACTAATCCTTTAGGTGTTACTGCAAAATCTAACACGGGTATCCAGTAATTATAATGAGGCTCAATAATTAGTTCATACTGTCTAGAGACACCTTTAACAGCAGAAAAAAGATGCCCGCTTCCGCTTTTAGCCTTTCGCTCTTGCGCCTTTTTTTGCACGCTTTGTGACCATGTTTTGCCATCGAAGTTATCTAAGGTCATCGCGCGCCAATAACGTTGATTTTCAGGAACGGGGTAGCCCTTAAAAGTAGCACGAAATGCCAACGCACTTGAGCGACTTAATTTAGCAATTTCACCCGGGCTAACGGTATCGCTTAGCCCCGTTGTCGCCTGTTTTTGCAGTGGCATCTTCCACAATGAGGGTAAACGAGGCATCACCACAAACAGTAAGAGTGCAAGGGGTAAACTAAGCACCATGCTTTTTAGTAATGTTTTATTAAACAGTTTATGAGTAAGCTGCTGTGCATGTAAACTGAGCAAAACAGCAACCAATAACAGCACTAATAGTGACGCGATTAACGATGCACTGAGCGCAGTATTAAAGATAAAAAACAGCGCAATTAAGATAAAACCCGTATTCACAAAAAAGTAAACATCACGCACCGATTTTAGCTCTAAAAACTTCAAACTAAAACCAAGGAAAATCAGGTGTAACATAACGGCAAATAGCCCCTGCTGATAGAGCAGAATAACCGTGAATATGCTGCTTAATACGGCAATAACACTAATTAACAGCCGTGGCATTAAGGGCAATTTACCAAAAAAATGCGCGCTACGCCACAGAGCACAACATAGGCCAAAGAGCATAACAATCACATTTAACTGCGCATAAAAGACCATGACTAATGCACTGTAACTAACAATGATCAGCGTGAGGTTAAAGCGATTTAGAAACTCTTTCATCATTCAAACGCCTGTTGAAACAGTGCTAGCGCTTGTAAACAATGATGTTGATGTAAAGTGCCACTGCCCATTTCAACCTTTTGATTAACTAACATTAACCCGTAACGATAACCTGTTTTTTCAAGCGTTATCACTTGGTAACAAAGAAAACTAAGGCGTTTTTCCAAGGGAATATGTTGCAGTAGACTGATATCTAATAACCGCTCCCCAGCAATTGATTGCTCGAACTGCTTACTGAGCATACCTCGTCCCTGCGCAAGTTGTTTCCACGCCACCGATTTTAACGATTCCCCTTGCTGATAGTTTTTCAAAGTAGAAAACTGGTCGATACCTGACGAAAACTGCTGACTGCTTTCATCTTGATTATTGTGAGTAAGTTGCTCTGCGGGCAGTTTGTTGGTTAACGGTATTGGGTATAACAGCACCTTAAAATCAAAATCGAGATGGGTCCACACATTAAAGAGACCAAAGGGAAATGTTGAAGAAACCGTCACTCGCTCAGGATTAAAGTAGCCACGCATTTTAGAAAAGTGATAAAGCAGAACCTGCTCCTCATCAATCACCGTTTGCAGTGCAGAATTACCCTTTTGAAAAGAAAAATGTATATCGTTACCTCTATTTTTAAGTTTCATTAAACGCAGATGAAACAAACAATCTTTACCAGCAAACTGTGCCTGAGGCTTAACCGCAGTAAGTTTTAATCCAGCAAGATTTTGATAACTGAGTAGCAAACTAGTCACCATAAAGCTACACAGGAAAAACACCAAAAACAGGATCAAGTTGTTTTGATAATTGGTGCCTAATAAAAACAAAATAAACAGAGTAATTAAAAAATGTAAACCCGACGCTGAGGGGAAAATGAAAATGTTACCACTGTTAAGCATGATCTGTTTAGTGGCAGGCAAGCGCCGCTTTAACCAGCGATCAAAACGGTTTCTTATTAACTGATTTAAACTTATCAATTTAACGGGTCGATACGGCTAAGCAGTGTCTGGCTCAAAGTGCCACTGCTCTGTTTCTCTGTATTTACCCCCATCAAACGATGCTCTGCCACGGCAACAAATACCGCTTGTAGATCTTCTGGAATCACATAACCGCGTTGATTAATAAACGCCATCGCTTTTGACGCTTGCAAAAGAACTTTACTGCATCGCGGTGAAAGTGGGTTTTCCGTTAATCCGCTATAACGACTTTCATCGATTAAGCGTAATAAATAATCTAAAAAGGCATCATTGGCCTCTACTTTTTGTACCGACTTTTGCATCTGCTTGAGATCATCCAGCGTGATAACTGCTTGTATCGAATGTTTGATGTGACTGTTTTTTAGCATCAACATCTCTGCTTTTCGATTAGGAAAACCCAGCTCGATACGCATCATAAAACGATCTAACTGTGACTCTGGTAGCGGGAATGTGCCCGCTTGATCTTGCGGATTTTGCGTTGCAATCACAAAAAATGGCGCAGGTAACGGGTAAGTTTTACCATCTAAGGAGATCTGTTTCTCCTCCATCGCTTCTAATAACGCACTTTGGGTTTTAGGGCTGGCACGGTTTATCTCATCCGCTAATAATAGCTGACTAAAAATAGGCCCTTGATGGAAAGAGAACTGTTGCACGTTGGTATCAAAAATAGAAACGCCTAAAATATCAGCAGGTAACATATCACTGGTAAACTGCACACGTTGGTAATCCAGCCCTAAAGTTGTCGCTAATATCGATGCTAATGTGGTTTTACCCATCCCCGGCAAGTCTTCAATCAACAGGTGCCCATCGGCTAACAGACACACCAAGGCGAGTTTCGTTTGCTCTTTTTTACCCAATAGCACACTGTTTAACTGCACTAATATTTTTTCTATTTTATCGTGCATCTTTTATCCTTTTACAACACAAAAATAAAATTGCAGGCACAATCCTATCGTGCATTTTTATCCTTTTACAACACAAAAA
>NZ_ATUO01000231.1 GCF_000420245.1 Psychromonas hadalis ATCC BAA-638
ATTTACCCTGCGTAAAACCTGATCATTATATTAAGCGGAATGGTATAAAAGCACTGTTTCCACGATGTAAATAACGGAAAAAGTGCCAGTGAACTATTTTTTCAAACTGCATTCGGTTTTACGAAAACCCACAAAAGGCAGTGGAAAACGTCCTGCTAAATATTGATTTGCATGTACGATACCCACTAACATACTCAGTACAAATGCGAGTACAATATTCGTACCACCCCCGATACTTGCCATGGCAGGGCCGGGGCAAAATCCTGCTAATCCCCAACCAGCACCAAAAATAACCGCGCCCCAAATAAGCGTGCCATCAACAGTCGTATTTGTTGTCCAAGTGAACTTATCACCACTGATTGCATGAGAGCGTTTTTTAATCACTAAATGATAAATAGGAGTAAAAACAGCTAATGCACCACCCATTACAAAAGCAAGGCTAGGGTCCCAATCACCGGTGACATTTAAAAAACCGATCACTTTACTCGGATCGGCCATGCCAGAAATTATCATGCCCGCGCCAAACAAGGCACCTGAAATCCAACCCATTAATATTCTAATTTTTTTTGATTTAGACATCTTAAACTGCTCCAAATAGGCTGCGAATAAAGACCATTACCACCGCTGACGCCATAAAGGTGATGGTTGCATAAATCGAGCGTTTAGAAAAACGTCCCATACCGATAATACCGTGACCACTGGTGCAACCATTACCAAGGCGAGTACCAAAACCGACTAACAAACCCGCTAATGAGACAATCAGGATATTCTCACCGCTAACATCAGGCAGTTCAAAACCGATGGGTGCGACAATTAAAAAGCTTAAAATCATGCCGGTTAAAAAGGCTGCTCGCCAGCTCGATTCATGTTTTTTAGGGCTTAATAATCCACCAATTACGCCACTAATACCCGCTATTTTGCCGCTGAACAACATCAGTAAAGCTACTGAAAGGCCGAGCAGAGCCCCACCGGCGAGTGAAACCCAAGGTGTAAAATTTTCCATCGTTATTCCTACTAGTTTAATTTGAAATTTTATATGCTTATGTAGATGATTCTGGATTTGTAAAAAGATTAAAAGAACAACTTCAGAGGGTGCAGAGGCGCTACACAAGAAAAACTAAAATAGTTTTTATCTGTTTTTTCTTCAACTCTGGGTCTGTGATCTGTTCTTTTTTATTTTTTCCTGAGTTAAATGGTAAGCATGAATGTTTATTCGTCAGGACAGAAGGCGTTCTGCAATGCACTTAATAATAGGCTGACACGGCCATCGGCAAGTGAATAAAAAACTTGCTGTGATTCTTTGCGAATTTTGACGATGTTGTTTTTGCGCAGTACACCCAAATGTTGTGAGAATGCAGATTGGCTCAGTTTGGTATGCTCTCTTAATTCAGAAACGCCCATCTCACCATCAGATAATAGGCACAAAACCACCATTCTGTCAGCGTGTGCCATTAACTTGAGCAGTTCACTTACCTCTGCCGCTTTTTCATGAATCAGTGTTAATTTTTTATTCATTGCTCTCCCCTATTTTTATCTGCTCACTTTACATTTTATAACAATATTAATCAAACTAATTTAGGTGAATATTAATTAGACTTATCTAATTTAGTTAGTTATTATGAACTCGTATTTAATAATTTATATTTAATAATTAGGAGAAGAAAATGATAATTGAAAACGGTATTAAAGTATTAGCGGGTTCGATGATTTTACTATCGGTATTATTAACGCAGTTTGTACACCCTAACTTTATGTGGTTAACGGTGTTTGTTGGTGCCAACTTATTACAAAGTGCTTTTACTGGGATCTGCCCTGCGGTCTTTTTTATGAAGATGTTTGGTTGTAAATCAGGATCTTGTAGCACAGGAAAGTAACAATAAAAGGAGGTAATAGTACTATCTCCTCCTTTGTTTTTTTACCCTTTATTTTATAAACCCTTTGGAAAAACTATGTCTAAAAAAGTATTAATTATTGGTGGTGTCGCTGGTGGCGCATCTGCAGCAGCTCGTGCACGTCGTTTAGATGAATCTGCGCAAATTATCGTCTTTGAGCGTGGCCCACATATCTCTTTTGCAAACTGTGGTTTGCCATATCATATTGGTGGCGAAATCGAACTTCGTGAAAAACTGTTATTACAAACACCTGAAAGCTTTAAAGCGCGTTTTAATGTCGATATTCGGGTACAAAATGAAATTCTAGCCATTAATAAAGAAGCCAAAACAGTCACTGTGCGCGATATTCTTGCAAATAAAGAGTACACAGAATCATACGATGCACTTATTTTAAGTCCGGGTGCCGGTCCATTTGTGCCCCCTATCTCGGGTGTACGTAATCATTTAACATATACGTTGCGTAATATGCCAGATATGGATGCCATCATCGCCTCTATTGAACTCAATAAACCCAAACATGCAACGGTCTGTGGAGGTGGTTTTATTGGCCTTGAGATGGCAGAGGCACTGCGTCATCGTGATATTGCCGTCACCTTGGTTGAGCTTGGTGAACAAGTGATGGCGCCTGTGGATATTGAGATTGCTAATGTATTACATGAAGAGCTTGAGCAGCATGGTATTGATCTGAAATTAGGCAAAGCGTTACAAAAGGTTGGTACAACAACCGTTGCTGATAAATCATTAACATTAACACTTAATGATGGCTCAACACTGCAAACTAACCTGTTAATTATGGCGGTGGGTGTGAAACCTGAAACCTCATTAGCCGTGCAAGCGGGGCTTGAAATTGGTGAGCTGGGTGGTATTAAAGTGAACGAGTTTATGCAAACCAGTGATGATGCCATTTTTGCCGTGGGTGATGCCATTGAAGATCCTGAGTTTGTTACCGGTGATGCAATGCTTGCTCCGTTGGCTGGCCCTGCAAATCGTCAAGGACGTTTGGCTGCTAATGTTATTTTCGGACATCGTGAAACCTATAAAAAAACGCAGGCAACGGCTATCTGTAAAGTGTTTGATCTCGCCGTTGCATCAACGGGATTAAGCGAAAAAGTTTTAAAGCGTAAAAACATTTCCTACGAGAAAGTTTATGTACATGCAATGAGCCATGCGAGTTATTACCCGGGTGCACACCCTGTTAGTTTGAAGCTTCTTTTTAACCCTGAAAACGGCAAAATTTTAGGTGCGCAAGCGGTAGGTAAAGATGGTGTTGATAAACGTATTGATGTGCTTTCGGTGGCACAACGCGCAGGATTAACGGTTTATGACCTACAAGATTTAGAGCTGTGTTACGCGCCACCGTTTGGATCAGCACGTGATGTGGTTAATCAAGCGGGTCTGTTAGCGAGCAATGTAATGAAAGGTGATGAAGTTGTTTTCCATGTTGAAGCGTTGGCTAAAATAACCGATAAGCAACTTTTGATTGATGTACGTACAGAGCAAGAGGTCGATGATATGGGCATGATCCCGGGCGCTATCAATATTCCTGTTGATGATCTACGCGCTAATATACATAACATTCCCAAAGATAAAGAGATCTTAGTGTACTGTCAGGTTGGGTTGCGCGGTCATGTGGCACTACGTTTATTCGCCAACTTAGGTTATAACGTGAAAAACTTAAGCGGTGGTTTTAAAACGTGGAAAGCGTTTAACTACTAAAAGCGTTTAATGACTAATACCATTCCGCATAATATTGTGATCAGGGCTTGTTAAGGAAAAATGATGAAGAGCAAGGCGCATGATTGAGTAATAGCTAGCTATTGCGATTGAATGCAACGTAGCTATTTATTATTTTAACCAACAAGATAGATCAGATACTTATGCGGATTAATGGTATGGACCCTCTCCACTCCACTTACGGCTTCAAATGAGCCAATATAGTAGTGTTAAACATTCTATATACAGCAAAATAGAGAGGGTCACATGAATACTATAACAATCGGGTTAGATATCGCAAAGTCAGCTTTCCATTTAATTTGGATGAATGAATCAGGTAAAGTATTAAAGAAAAAACAGTTAACACGGAAAAAGATGGTGACATATTTTTCTAATTTATCACACTGTATTGTCGTGAT
>NZ_ATUO01000232.1 GCF_000420245.1 Psychromonas hadalis ATCC BAA-638
CCTGACGGATAATATAACGGAAAATTCGGTATTGTGTAGTGATGGCTCATGGTCATATGTGACGATAGCCAAGCAAACAAATTGTGACCATAAGCGACTAATAAACGGTAAAGTGAGAGTAATAGATAAGGTTTACCACATCCAGACCGTGAACGGTGCAATAGCGCATTTTAAGGGTTGGGTTAACGGAAAAATGAAAGGCGTAGCAACAAAGTATTTATCGAATTATCTTGCTTGGTTTAGGGAAAGCAACGCGAAGCTCAATAAACAAGAAATATTAGTCGCTGCCTATGGGTGACAACAGTGTTCTACAACAGAGCCATTTATTAACACTACTATTCATTAGTGTTAATAAATGTAGTGCACTAAACTGAGGCAATCACTTCAAAAGCTTACTACCTCCTAAGGAACGATGAACGGTCGTTAATTTAAGAGGTTGATATGGTTGGATATATTGAAATGTATCACTAATAAGCGGTGACCTATTGACTAAATAAACAGCAACACCGAAAAAATAAAGAGGACCCTTTTCATTGTACCTAGAAAACGCTACACGTTTCGGGTGTTCAAGCGGTCATTTTCCTAATTTCTAGTAGCAGGTAATTATTTCTTCTTCAAAGCTTATGGATTCATTTTCAACAATTGCTCTAATGACATGGATTTCCATCAATTCGGTACCAAAGTTTTTATAATACAAAAACATATTGGTGTCATTGGGCGTATTGCAGCTTGATAGCGAGCCATTCTTATACTGAGTGAATGAATGCTTGTGGTATAAGTCGGTTGATCTCATTATTGACAAATGATGCGTATGGCCACAGAACACATGCTCTATATTATTCTCTCTGACGAACTCGACAACTTTTTGGGAGTTGAAAAGAGGGTCTGAATCGGTGTCTAGGATAGAGTGGTGATTTAGCAAAATTATTTTATCGTAGCTCTCTTTACTAATTGCTAGCGAAAGTGTTCTCAACATTTCCTTATCGACAAAACCGTTGTCTTCATAAAGTGAGTTGGAATCAAGGCAGACTACCAAAATAGATTCATCATTGATGGTAATGTTTTTTAGAAAATTAATGTCAGTAAGATGCTCCTTTATGCCATTGGTATGCTCATCAAGAAAAATATTTTTCTTTCGACAGTTTTCACGAATTAATGGGCGAATAACTTCTGTATCGTCGATGTACTGACGAAAGTAGTCAGCACTTTGCATATTTCGTTTGTCATGATTGCCGGGAATTGAAACAATATGTTGGCAATCAATTGATTTCAAAAAATCCCCTGCTGCTCTAAATTCATTTTCGAGTGCATCAGTGGTATTGTCGCCGGTATTGATGACAATATCAGTCGCATAACTGTTCAATTTATCCAACAATACTTTATTTTTCCCAAGCCAGTGGCGAGGGCCAAAGTGCATATCTGAAATGTGTAGTATATTCATGTTTTCGAGTATATCCCTTTCACTAAATAAGGTTTCAGCTCATGTACTTTGGCATTGTTATCAAAGTGCACACAGCCATGATCAAGTGATACCGAGTATGCCAAGTGAATATGACAATAATGTGACAGAAACTGGCTCTAAAAGGCATGGCTAGGAATTTTTATAAAATTTCGGAAGTTGATTTTATAGTCAGCAGTTATACCTACTGATAAGTATAGACAACAGATACTATGGAACAGAGCCATTTATAAACAGTATTTTGCAGTATAGGTGTATTTTTTATTGTAGATACGCTTTAACTATATAGATTAGGTATGCTGGAATAGGGTTGACCAATAACGCCCTGAAGTGACCCTGTGCACCTAGTCACTCGTTGCAATAAATGTACCACCAATTCACACGTTTACCTTGTTACTCACATAACACCCCGTATGTAAGTAATAACTAACAGCAACCACTGAATCCGTTCAGGTTGAAATAGGAGAGGTTAAATCTTTGAGCTGTTTAACCTCTTAAATTATTGAACATTTACGCAGGTTGATTTAATTTTTCACTGCTATCTTTAAACACAAAAACAGCAATGATAATAGCGGCGACAGTTGGTAACGCCCAGGCCATGCCTTTATCAAACAGTGGTAAGAAGTCAAAGTGATGCAGATTTACACCAGCAGCTTTTACGCCATCTAACACACCAAAAAACAGTGCAATACTCATTACAAATCGATAACTGAGTTTTTTATTACTAATAAAACTATCCAGTAATGTTAGTGCCACTAATGCAATAGCAATTGGATATATCACAAACAGAACAGGAATAGATAAACTAATCAGCTCACTTAATCCTACGTTGGTCACCACTGCACATAAAACACAATTTACAATAACAAGTAGCTTTCTATCCCATGTGGGTTTAAGCCTGGTTAAAAAATCAGACATTGCACTCACCAAACCAACAGCGGTTGTTAAACATGCTAAAGCAACAACTAACGCTAAAAGAATTAAACCAGGCGTGTTAAACATTGCCTGCACATAGATAGCAATAATCTCTCCACCATTAGTGACATTTGATGCAATCTCATGGCTAGTACCACCTAAATAGAACAGTGAAACGTAAACAAACGTTAACCCTATTGCAGCAATACTACCGGCAATGATTAGGTACTTGTATTGCGTTTTTTTATCTTCAATGCCCTTTGATTTAATCACGTTGATAATTAACATACCAAAAACTAAAGCGCCTAAAGTATCCATAGTGTTATACCCCTCTAAAAAACCTTTAGTAAATGGGCTATCGATATAATCCAAAGAAGCATTACCTAAATCAGCCAGTGGATTCATAAACACAGAGATAGATAAAATAGCTAGTAACACAATTAACAAAGGCGTGATCACTTTACCAACGGTATCTAACAGTTTTCCGGTAGAGAGCGACAGATAACCAACGATCAAAAAGAACAATACCGAGAAGATAGCTAAACTGCTTACTCCCGGGTTATCTAAAAAGGGTTTAACGGAGATTTCATAGGCAACTAAAGCGGCTCTTGGTGTAGCAAAACTTGGTCCAATAACGATAAATACCGCAAGTGCTAAAAGGGTCGCTACTTTACTGGGCAAATATTTTGCCATATCAACAATACCACCGCCCGCTTTTGCCACGGCAATCAAGGCAATAAGCGGAAGACCTACGGCGGTGACCAAAAACCCAAGCGTCGCTAATGTTAAATTTTCGCCCGCCATCGCACCGGCTAAAGGAGGGAAAATAATATTACCGGCACCTAAAAAGAAGGCAAAGGTCATAAAACCTAACGCGAGGATGTCAAAGCTTGATAAGCTATTTTTCATTCAATATTCCTGTTTGCATTTAATGGATAAAGAAAAGGTAAATTGTAAATGCACTGAAATATTTATAGCTACGTCCATGTGGTAAAAAATTGTGTGCGAAAACGACTTGCTCTTTATTTTGCTAAAAATGAGCGACCTTAAAAGTAAATAATACCTATTTGTACCACAAATTTATTGATCTAGCAGGGCTTGCACACCTTACAGATAATATATATTTAACAAAAAAAAATAATCACCTACATAAACAGTAAATAAACATGCATTATAAGTAAATATTTATACAAACCGAAAACATACCAAGCTATACAACAAAAGAGAGGAACCTTCACACCACCAAATGCATAAATATTTAATACATTGATTTTATAAAATTGCTAACATCAGGTTGCAACACATTTATCTTTTACAGAACATTGATCTGTTAATAAAGGCACTCACTAGATCCCCAGGGAAAACGGGTTTAAATAATACAAGTTAAGTACAGTTAACCACCAATCCAGTGATTTTTCTTGATTGAAGGAATTAGTCTCTATTTATATAAATGAAAACATGCAGGACTAAAGTCCCACTTCCCAAAAGTAAGCTAATTATTCATCGGAAGTGGGACTTTAGTCCTGCCTTTTGATGCTTGAATTAACAACTGACCAGAAAGCAAACTCATTCTGTTTGTTTTAAACCCGTTTTCCCTGCTAGATCCCTCAC
>NZ_ATUO01000233.1 GCF_000420245.1 Psychromonas hadalis ATCC BAA-638
TAGCCCTCAGAACCACCATTATCCGATGTTATTTTTTGACTGGTGACATAATCATTTAAATGTCGAGTAATACTTGTTTTGTGTTTTCGTAGCGCCTGAGATATTAACTCCTCAGACCAACCTTCAGCAGATAATAAAATCGCTTTTATTCTATCGCACTCGCGCTTATCCCTGCTCATTTTATGGCGAGATTCTAAAATCTTTTTTTGCTGATAGGATAATGATATTTGCATATAGACAGTTTGATCTTTTAAATTTAAATTTCAACTTAATTTTCCTAAATGAGAAGTCTTTTCAAAGATCATGGGTATAAACCACAAGAACAATCCATTTATTACTTTCCCACTCCACAGCGTGAGCGGTTTTATCTGCACCTTGGTTTTACGCTATTAGCGATTGGACATGCACCTAGAAATATTCAGCACTAATTTTTAGACGATCAACAAAATAAATCGCTACTGCTGATGGCCTACAAACAGCGCTAATAACGTTTCATATCCCGCGTCTGCCATTTCATCAATCGTAATAAAGCGCAGTGAAGCAGAGTTAATGCAGTAACGTAAACCACCCATTGCTTGCGGGCCATCTTCAAAAACATGCCCCAAGTGAGAATCAGCATGGCGACTACGTACTTCTGTACGTGTAGAAAACAGTTGGTTATCTGCCTTTTCTGTAATGAGTTCAGTCGTTAATGGTTTGCTAAAGCTTGGCCAACCACAATGTGCGTCAAACTTATCTAGCGAGCTAAATAGCGGTTCGCCAGAGGTGATATCAACATAGATGCCAACCTGCTTATTATCCCAATAGCGGTTATTAAAAGCAGGCTCTGTTGCCTCTTCTTGGGTAACTGCATATTGTAATTCGCTGAGCTGTTTACGCAACACATCGGATTCGGGTTTGCTGTAATCGACCATCGGCTTCTCTATTTTTCATATAATAGAAGCAGTTTAACCGTTATTTGTAATAAGCGCTTGACGCATTTGTTAAAAAGCGTAATTATTGGTCTACTAAGGAATCGTTACAAAATAACTTGCGATAAATTGTTTCCAAAAAGCCTAAAATGACTGGCTATTTTAAAAACAAAATCGCAAGTAATGTTGAAGCCAATCCTAACCATTTTCGAGACTAATTGATGAAAAAAATATTCGTACTCTTGCCAACTTTCCTGCTCATGCTTATTGCATGCGGGTGGTGAGTGTCTGAATAACTTCAATTAGCACTCTAAAAACCCGCAACTACTGCGGGTTTTTTTATACCCGCGTATAAAAAATCAAACAAAGAGGGATTTCTTATGTCAGATCAAGTCATTATTTTCGATACTACCTTACGCGACGGTGAACAGGCGTTAAGTGCTAGCCTTACCGTAAAAGAAAAACTACAGATCGCATTTTCCCTTGAACGTTTAGGTGTAGATATCATGGAGGTAGGTTTTCCTATCTCATCACCCGGTGATTTTGAATCCGTGCAAACCATTGCCCAAGAGATTAAAAACAGCCGTGTTTGTGCACTTTCTCGTGCACTGCCTAAAGATATCGACGTGGCGACACAGGCATTAAAAGTAGCGGATGCATTCCGTATTCATACCTTTATATCAACCTCAACCATTCATGTTGAACACAAGTTAAAACGTAGCTTTGATGATGTCTTAGAGATGGCAGTCAAAGCGGTTAAATATGCGCGTAACTTAACCGATGATGTTGAATTTTCTTGTGAAGATGCAGGTCGCACACCGATTGACAATTTATGTCGAATGGTTGAAGAGGCGATTAAAGCGGGTGCGCGCACCATTAATATTCCCGATACGGTGGGTTACACTATCCCAAGTGAATTTGGAACCATCATTAAAACACTGTTTGAGCGAGTGCCAAATATCGACCAAGCGGTTATCTCGGTACATTGCCATGATGATTTAGGCATGTCGGTGGCAAACTCTATTAGCGCAATTGAAAACGGTGCGCGTCAGATTGAATGTACCATCAACGGTATTGGTGAACGAGCGGGTAACTGTTCACTGGAAGAGGTGGCAATGATTTTAACCACTCGCCAAGCGAAAATGGGCTTTACCACCAATATTAATCCGATGGAAATTTCACGTACTAGCCAGTTAGTGAGCCAACTTTGTAATATGCCAATTCAAGCAAATAAAGCCATTGTGGGTGCTAATGCATTTTCTCATTCTTCGGGTATTCATCAAGATGGCGTGTTAAAAGCACAAAATACCTATGAGATCATGACGCCTGAAAGTGTCGGTCTATTAACTAACAAATTAAATTTAACGTCACGCTCTGGTCGTCATGTGATTCAACATCGCATGCAAGAGCTGGGTTATCGCAATGAAGATTACGATATGGAAGAGTTATACGCGAGCTTCCTTGAGCTTGCTGATAAAAAAGGCCAAGTGTTTGATTATGATTTAGAAGCATTACTGTTCTTTAATCAAATTAATAGTGAGCCTGAGTTCTACAAATTAGATAATATTAGCGTACTTTCTGGTTCTGGTTTGGTGGCAACTGCAACAGTTACTATGCAGATTGGCGATCAAAAGGCAGTCATTGAAGCGGCAACGGGTAATGGTCCCATTGATGCAGCTTACCAATGTTTATTGCGTGTTTCTGGCCTCGATATCACCATGGAATCGTACAAAATAAGTGGCAAAGGTGAAGGTAACGATGCATTAGGTCAAGTGGATATTGTTGCTTCTTATAAAGGACAAAAATTCCATGGTATCGGTTTATCTACCGATATTATTGAGTCTTCCGCATTAGCAATGGTGCATGTGATGAACCATATTCATCTGGCCAAAGAAGTTGAACAACAAAAGAAACAACGCTTACAGACAGAGCAGGTTTAATTAAAGGCAGAACTAACGTTCTACAGTAAATAAAACGTTAGTTTCGCCTCAAGAGAAGAGAAATAGTATGAAAGTGATTGTGATCCCAGTGACACCCTATGAGCAAAATTGTAGTTTAATTATTTGTGAAGAAACTCAAAAAGCAGCGGTGGTTGATCCCGGCGGTAATATTGAACGTATTTTAGCAACCATTGAAAAGCAGGGCGTGAGTGTAGAAAAAGTATTATTAACCCATGGTCACCTTGACCATGTTGGTGGTACAGAAGCACTAGCGAATACATTAAATGTACCCATTATTGGCCCTGAAAAAGAAGATCTATTTTGGCTTGAGCAGTTAGAAGCACAAAGCCAGCGTTTTGGTTTTCCGCCCCACAGCAGTTTTACACCCACAGCATGGCTTGAAGAGGGCGAAATTGTAGAGGTCGGTAATATCAAACTAAAAGTATTGCATATTCCGGGTCATACACCGGGTCATATTGCACTGCTTGATGAACAAAGTCAGCAAGTGATTGTCGGTGACATCCTCTTTAGTGGCGGTATTGGACGCTCTGATTTCCCACGTGGAAACCAGTTTCAGTTAGTGAGTGGGATTAAAAACAAACTACTGACACTCGATCCAGAAATCGTTGTTTATCCGGGTCACGGACCAACAACCACCATTGGACATGAAAAGATGACCAATCCATTTTTACGTTAAACTTTTTCCATCAGAAGATGGTAAGAGGGATATTTATACCAAAGGAACTAAAAAGGCAGGGCAAACGGGTTTAAAACAAACAGAATGAGTTTGCTTTCTGGTCAGTTGTTAATTCAAGCATCAAAAGGCAGGACTAAAGTCCCACTTCCGATGAATAATTAGCTTACTTTTGGGAAGTGGGACTTTAGTCCTGCATGTTTTCATTTATATAAATAGAGACTAATTCCTTCAATCAAGAAAAATCACTGGATTGGTGGTTAACTGTACTTAACTTGTATCATTTAAACCCGTTTGCCCTGACTAAAAAGGTGATCCGTCTTA
>NZ_ATUO01000234.1 GCF_000420245.1 Psychromonas hadalis ATCC BAA-638
TCTATTTTACTGGTTAAAACAACTCACTTCTACGTTGTAAGTTTCGCAAAGGGAACAACCATTTACGTCAACTTACGCCTTGAATTAAGCTGTTTTCCCTGCGTAAAATTTAGATCACATACTTAATGTAATCGGTATTAGTTCATGACTTTCTAACAGGCATAAAAAAAGGCAACCCCTTAGGATTACCTTCTATTCAATCAGAATAGGCTAATGAAAGCCCATCAATAGCTAAATTAAAGCGCTACGATGTTTTCTGCTTGAGGACCTTTTTGACCTTGAGTAACAGTAAACTGTACTTTTTGGCCTTCAGCAAGAGTTTTAAAACCAGTGCTTGCGATTGCAGAGAAATGTGCGAAAACGTCAGGACCGTTCTCTTGCTCGATAAAACCAAAACCTTTAGATTCGTTAAACCATTTTACTGTACCAGTAGTAGTTGTAGACATAATAGTATCCTATTTAATATTTGAGTAATTTAACCTTGAAAATCAAGGCAGTTGGCGAGAAGTGTTGCTATTACTTATGAAGTATAGGATTCGGTACATAATACGGAACATTGAACATAAATATCAAACGAACTTTCAAGCTGGGAGGATTATATATGCCTTAAGATAGCTGTCAACATCTATTTGATAAAAACATAAATTTTTTAAAAAACAAAGCCCTCAATTATATATTCCTGACGCTTTTTCTGGTGTTTCAGGATAAAATAACAGACTACTTTATTAAAGATAGGTAAAACAGAAATGACGATTTGGATAGATGCAGACGCTTGCCCCGTACCCGTACGTGAAATGGTTATCCGCGCCAGTGAACGCACCAGTACCCCACTTGTTTTTGTTGCAAACAGCCCCTTGCCAGTACCACGTAGAGCGCTTATAAAAACAGTGCAGGTCGCGCAAGGGTTTGATGTCGCCGATAACTATATTAGTTTACATGTAGATAAAAAAGATTTAGTAATAACTCAAGATATTCCGTTGGCAGCCGAATTGGTTGAAAAGGGGGTAACCGCATTAAATCCTCGTGGAGAGCTTTATACTCCAGAAAACATTCGTCAACGCTTAGCGATGCGTAATTTTGCACAGGAGTTGCGCGATATTGGTCAAAATACAGGAGGGCAATCAAAATTTGCAGATAAAGAGAAACAGGCATTCGCAAATGCCTTAGATAGATGGTTGCAGAAAAACAAACAAAAATAAAAAGTAACTCGGAAGTGAAACGTTAGTTTCACCTTAATTTAGGTAAGGTAAGTAACTTTACTTCCGACATCACACTCACATTTACAGAATCTGCTCTTCACTTTTAAACTTAGCAATACGCTCAGCTTCCGCATTTTTATTTTTTCTATTTTCACAAGGGTCATCACAATCACAGGACTTTTCAATGCCCACAGAAGCAAGACCGCCACAACTTCCACCAATGGTTTTTTTGTCAAAAATATAACCAATGGACATTGCAACAACAACTAATAAAAAAACCACAAAGGTAGCGATAAAATAGATCATCATTCTTCCTCTAATAAATAGGGTTTAAACTCAGGGGTAAACCGCTCAATAAAATCATCTCCCTGCTTAATTAGCAAAAACACCGCAAGTTTTTTCTGCTGTGCAAAAGCAAAACCTGCTTCAGGTCCAAGTACAGTGATTAATGTCGCTAATCCATCGGCATACATACTGCTTTTGTCGATAACCGTGACGGAGACTAACTTATGATTAATCGGTCTGCCGGTCTTAGGATCAATGGTATGCGAATAACGGATACCATCAAATTCGTAATAATTACGGTAATCTCCCGATGTCGCAATAGCATTATCACCAATTTGAATAAGACGTTGTACGTTTTGCCCAGCAACCGGTCGTTCTATCGCAAGCGTCCACTGTTTACTCGTAGGTTTAGTGCCATTAGCACGCAGTTCACCACCAATATCGATTAAATAGTTATTGATACTTAATGCCTGTAAATGCTCTGCAATCATATCCACGCCATAACCTTTAGCAATAGAGGATAAATCGACATACAAGTCAGGAATTGCTTTATAGAGTGTATTACCGACTACAGTTAAGTGTTCGCTGCCGACACGCTTTTTCTGCTCAGTGATAAGCGCTTCACTTGGTACTTTATTCGGACGTTTATCAGGACCAAATCCCCACAAATTAACCAATGGCCCCACAGTGACGTCAAAGGCTCCATGTGAGGCTTTAAATAAGTTAACAGAAGCCTGCACGACTTTCGCCGTTGCTTCTGAAACAAGCAGTGATACCTCTGCTTGATTAAAACGCGAAAGCTCCGAGTCAGGTCGATAAGTTGACATCTGATCATTCACCAACTCTAACTTTTTATCAATATCAAGTTGTAACGCGGTAAGCGTGTAATTAGAATCCGTCTGTTGCGCCTCATTAAGTACCACAGTCACCTGATAATAGGTACCCATGGTTTTGCCTTGCAGCATAAAAAGTTTATCTTTAGCGGCAGGCTCGCTACAGGATGAAATAAAAAAGGCTAACCCGATTAAGGTTAGCCATTTAGTTATCTGATGCGTCATTACTGCTTAACCAAAGTCATCAAGCATGATGTTTTCATCTTCAACACCAAGGTCTTTTAGCATTGAGATAACCGCTGCATTCATCACGGGAGGACCACACATGTAGAACTCACAATCTTCTGGTGATTCATGTGTATCAAGGTACTCTTTAAGTAGCACATTGTGGATGAAACCCGTATATCCTTCCCAGTTATCTTCAGGTTGCGGATCGCTTAACGCAACATGCCATGAGAAATTTTCATTCTCTTTGGCGATAGTATCAAAATCTTCAACGTAGAACATTTCACGTTTAGAACGTGCGCCATACCAAAAACTCACTTTACGTTTTGTGTGTAAGCGACGGAACTGATCAAAGATATGAGAACGCATTGGCGCCATACCAGCACCACCACCGACAAAAACCATCTCGTTTTCAGTCTCTTTGGCAAAGAACTCACCAAATGGACCAGAAATAGTCACTTTATCACCGGCTTTAAGGCTAAAGATGTACGATGACATGATGCCACAAGGCAGAGAAAGATCACGTGGCGGTGGCGTAGCAATACGCACGTTCAACATGATAATACCCTCTTCACCCGGATAATTCGCCATTGAATAGGCTCGAATGGTTTCTTCGTCTACTTTTGATTCTAAATCGAAAAATTTAAAGTGTTCCCAATCACCACGGTACTGCGCTTCAATGTCAAAATCTTTGTATTTAACATGATGTGCAGGCGCTTCAATTTGGATATAACCACCCGCTTTAAATGGTACGGTTTCCCCACCCGGAATTTGCAGTTTAAGTTCTTTAATAAATGTTGCTTCGTTACCATTAGAGATAACCGTACATTCCCATTTTTTCACGCCAAAAATCTCTTCTGGCAGTTCAATGTTCATGTCTTCTTTAACATTTACCTGACAAGCTAAGCGTTCGCCCTCTTTCGCTTCTTTTTTGCTGATATGGTCAAGCTCAGTCGGTAGAATATCACCACCGCCAGATTTTATTTTCACTTTACACTGACCACATGTCCCCCCACCACCACAGGCAGAAGAAACAAAAATACCCGAGTTTGCTAACGCACCAAGTAGTTTACCACCCGCTTGCGTTTTGATACTTTTTTCTGCATCACCATTAACAGCAATTGTAATGTCACCGGTGCTTACCAATTTTGCTTTTGCTGCTAAAATAATAACAACTAAAGCAAGTACAATAATGGTAAACATGGCAACGCCGAGAAAGATTTCCATCGACTTTTTCCTTGTTTTGAGGAGCTGAAAAACAGCTCCGAAATTCAATTATGGATCGGCTTCAAAATTACTTGTTCTTTATTTTCAAAATAACCAGTCGTTAAGGTTTTTTGAAAATAATTTAGAACAAGTTATTCTGTAACGATTC
>NZ_ATUO01000235.1 GCF_000420245.1 Psychromonas hadalis ATCC BAA-638
TCAAAGCTTGCCCTGTGGGTCGCCAGCTCGAAAACTAATTCGGTGTTGCAGTATTCGATAAGGGCTAGCCATTGTTATTATACTGCGCCTTGCCTTAGTGTCCGAGCTGACGACTGAATAAAGTACTTTGATTGATAACGGGTATAGTTGTTTGTAAAGTGAATAAATAGCAGAAATGTGTGCTGTAACCTTTCACTGTCGCATTAAATAAAAGACCTTATTTTTTATCGGCATTCTCATTGCGAGCGGTTAGTCAAGTCCGTATATATCCGGCAAAAAACGCAAACCACCCTGTTTATCAAACCAAGTGGTTTGATAGGTGATATAAACGGCTAACGAATTACTTAAAGGCAGATGGATGGTTTTTCCTGATTGCAATGAAGCGTACATTGCATTTTTTTTGTAATCATCTTCAAAGCTTAATAAATAGTTAGCTAACAAATTTGCATCTTGTAAACGCACACAACCATGACTTAATGCGCGATAGGGTTGATTAAATAACGATTTGACGGGCGTATCGTGTAGATAAATCGCTTTAGTATTGGGGATATTAAATCGATAATAACCGAGGGCATTATTTTCGCCAGGTGCTTGTACTAAACGATAAGTGCGTAATAACTTTTTAAGGTTTAAATTGGGGCGATCAATTTCTTTTGTCTCCACGCCCGACATGGTGCCCTTAATTAACTGAAAGTGACTGCGCTGTAAAGATAAAAAATCTTGCTGGTAACTCGGTATTAATTCACTGTTAATAATATTAACGGTGGGAGTCCAAGTTGGATTAAGGGTGATTCTGTCTATTTGCGTGATCAATAGAGGGGTTTGGTTATTAATATCACCGACAATGACTTTCATTTGCAGTGTTGTTAAGCCATTTTCTATCACCGATAACTGATAACCAGGGATATTGATGAGTAAGAACTTATCAGGAGGTTGATTCGGCAGAATAAACCAGCGCCTTAAATTTGCTTGCAACTGCTTAAGGCGCTGCTCTGGAGAAATTTGTAAGGTCGCATAAGTGTCGGGGCTTAACTTGCCATCACTCACTAAACCATGGCGTTGCTGAAATTTTTTTAACGCTTTAACAGCAACGGAATCATAGATATCTCGTCGATTTATACTCTGAGACTGTACTGGAAGGTCACCCAGCAACGTTAATATCTTACGAATGCCTTTTACCTGCTTATGACTTTGTCCAAACCTTGGCTGAAAATGGACATCTAATTTTGGCCAGGGGGAAGCTGATAAGTGGCGATAATAGCTAATCGCTTTTCTCAAATGACTTATTTGGTCATACTCAGGAAGCAAAGAAAATAATAATTCATCCTCAGATTGTTCCTTTAGCGCGGTTAATAAAATTGCTTCGGCGCTTGCTAAGGCGAAGGGCTTTTTATGTTGATTGATATTGATTAACTGTAAAAACCCTAGGGTTAAACGTTGGTCGTGTTGTTGATACTTATCCTCGGAGAGAGCATTGCTATTGACAACCTCATACCAGCCAAGATCTGCTAATACCGTGTTTAAGCTAACCCCGTTTAAGGTGAGACCAGTCGTATCAAACCAAAGATATTTTTTTTCAGATTGTTGTAATATATGTTGGTAAACCGTGGTTTTATTTTCTGTAAAAAAACGTGTGTTTATAACTTGTTGAGCAACTAATGAATTTGCATACACAGTGAAAAAACAGAGTAACAACAGAGCCAAAAATTTAATATAAGCTAAGATAGGGTGATGACGGTGAGTGTCATTAGCAAATATTCTTCTTGCCAAAAGGGCTGATTTCATTGTTCTGATCCTCTGTTAATACAACATTAGAGAAAAGTTCGGCTCTTAATTTTAGGTACTTGGAAAATGCTTCACTTTGCTTGGCATCCCGATTACCAGAGGCATAAGAGGTCGGCGTCATATTAAAATGTTCTTTAAAGCTACGGCAAAAGTGTGATGGATTGGCAAAGCCAATTTGGTAGGAAATAAAAGTCACTGTATTTTCACCCAGGGTTAATAAACGTTCCCCTTCTTCGATCTTACGACAGATTAAATAACTACTGTAACTAATACCGCATAAATCTTTAAATATATGGCAAATACGACTGGGACTTAAATAAATATCCTCAGATAAGCTTTTTAAAGAGGGGCTCTTAATATAATCACGTTCAATAATATTTAATAAAGCCCCTATCGGATTATTTTTAATCATCTGCGCACAAAAGAGGTCAAAATCCATGACTATTTTATCTGGATATAATAGAACATTAGTTTCATTTTTTAGACGATTGAAAAATGTATGTTTATCTTTGTTGGATAACGGTGATATAAAAAAATCAGTCACCCCTATGCGTAATAAATGCTGTAATAATGGAATAGAAACAGTATTAGAGATAACAAAAAAATTCTTATCAGGATATTTATTACGAATAAATTCAATGTTATGTAGGTGATCTACACTGGTACAATCCATTAAATAAAGCACCGAAGCGGGTTCCGTATTGGATGCTTCAAGCTCTTCCATAAAGTTGCAACACTCTACTTCACAAAATGAAGCTAATTCGTCGATACAACGTTTTGCTGATTCATGATCAAAAGCAATTAAAAGTAATATTTTTTCCATGTGATTAACCATGATAACGCTTCCTTTTCAGGGCTTGTGATACGCGAGAAAACTTAAGATACTTGTTAAGAATTAGGATTTATTTAGATTCTGTCAAATAAAAAACATTAAAAATATGCCTATTTCATCACTTACATCAAACTTTAAGCAATATTATATTGACAAGCAACTGATAACAAAGGGGTCATTTAACAGTGGGTGACTTCCCCTTTAATATGTAGATTTATCCAATAAAACACCATTATTGAGCAAATATGCACGTGGCTGGAAATGCAATCAGCTAAGCAATCAAAACTGGCTAACGCATTACCTCAATAACAACTGTTCGCGGTTAGTTAAATTTTTAACGGGGCGATGATTTTGTTGGATAATAACGCGACTTAAAATTACATTCGAGCGTTGGTGATGACCACAAAAACAATGTTCCATCAAAAGAAGTCTCCTCCCTAGGGAAAACGGGTCTAAATAAGACAGGTTAAGTACCGTTAACCACCAACTCTGTGATGTTTATTGATTAAAGAGAACTTAATTCCTATTTACCCTATTTAAAAACATGCAGGACTAAAGTCCCACTTCCAAAAACAGGAAAATAAACTTATTCGGTTTATTTTAGACTCGTTTGCCCTGCTCTCCTCCCCTCTTAATTCCATTTTGTTATAAAAAAGCCCGATTAATTCTTTTATTGTTGAAAAAGTAAGGCGTAAACGCCTTTAATCTTTTGTAATAGTGGAAAATAGTTTCATGGCATTAACGAATCTTTCGGCGCTAACGTCGCCTTTATCAGCGTTGCAACTCTCGCAGTTACAACAAGCGATGGCAGGACTTGATCCGATGCAAACCACATGGGTAAGTGGTTATTTAGCCGGTGTTAGTCAAACACCAGTAAGCGCACAAGCGACGGTAAGTTCAGGCCAAAGTCTGACCATTTTATATGCTACACAAACAGGCATGTGGGGAACAGTTAGCTGAGCAAGCAGAGAATAAAGGTATCGCGCACCGTGTTATCTCGATGGCCGATTACAAAATAAAAAGTATTAAAGATGAAAGCCATCTTATTATTGTTGCCAGTACCAACGGTGAGGGTGAAGCACCCGATGATGCCATTGATTTACATGCATTCTTAGCCTCTAAAAAAGCACCAAAACTAGATTCACTAAAATTTGCAGTGTTAGGACTTGGTGATTCAAGTTACGAGTTTTTCTGCCAAACAGGCAAA
>NZ_ATUO01000236.1 GCF_000420245.1 Psychromonas hadalis ATCC BAA-638
GGTGCTAGCCACTTTGAACACGATGGGAAACAATGAGTTGCAAGCTCAAGAAAGTCACTACCTCTATTCTGTGTTCACGACAGGCGTTTTTCATTTTCACGATGATGTTGAAATACTGCTTGATGAGCAAACTAAACTGGTTCATTTTCGATCCCAGTCTCGTGCTGGTCATTCCGATTTAGGTGTTAACCGCAAGCGCTACGAGCAATTTAAAGCTATTTATAACAAATAGCCCCTAGTATTTATTACCTAAGAACTATCTTATTGTTAGCGAAGGCATGGGGCTTGTCTTTCAAGTTAATATTCATTTCTAACCCGCTATGGGGCAAAGCGATCTAGAGCTTTTGCACTAATTATCTGTTGATACTACTCCATTTAAATTTAAAAAAGGCAAGACGCAACCCTATTGGTTTCCTTTGATCTTGCAAGTCCATATGAATAACTATAACAATCCCATCTCCTGCACGCGTTTATCGATTAATTGGCCACATTGTTCTTTTAATAAATTACGCAACCAGACTTGTTCGGCGGAGTGTTCACAGCGCGGGTGCCAGATAAGTGAATATTCGAAAGGTTTAAACTCAAAAGGTAACGGTTTCACAATCAGATCATGTTTTTCCGCGACTAAATAAGCTAGATCGGCAGGCACGGTAATAATCAGAGGCATTTTATCAACAATTGCTAGTGCAGCCTCTAAATGATAAGCGCGTAATACGGTTTTAGGTTTTTGATAACCATTAAGAGCGCTATCAATAAGTGCTTTTACGCCATCACTAATCGCAATTAATGCATGTGGATAAGCAAGATAATCCGCTAAGGTTATCTCTTTGCCTGCAAGTGGGTGAGATTTAGATAACATGCAAAATACACTCACTAAACCCAGTTTTTGATGCACTAAAGGCTCAATGCTATGCGCTGGGCGACAGATTGCCATGTCGCAACCTCCTGAGCTTAATTGGTTAAGCATTTTGTCTTGCTGAAGCGGTGGAAACTCCAGTGAGATATTAGGTGCTTGTTCATAAATGCGTGGTAATGCGTAGGGCAAAATAGTTTGCATCGCATAATCCGTTGTTGCGATGGTAAAATGCTGCTTACACAACTTCGGGTCAAAATCAGTCGGTGACAGTAAAACCCGCAGTGACTCTAAGGGCTGATTAACGGCATTACTTATCTCGATAGCCCGTTGTGTTGGCTGAAGGTGTTGCCCTTGGCGAATAAAAAGAGGGTCATTAAGCAATACTCTTAATCTGCCTAAGACGCGGCTCATCGCTGATTGGCTCAAATTAAGCCTTACTGCACTGCGTCTGACACTGCCTTCTTCTATGAGTACTTTTAACGCAATTAATAGGTTTAAATCTCGACGGTAAACCTCTTCTAGTTCCATACACTCACCCATATTACTGTTTATAACTGAGGTTTTACTTTAACCCCTCTGGAATGACAAATTGTACCTGATATTTATAATAGTTGCGTTTTATGCATGTGGATTGTGATTTTTTATCATTTGTTTCATCTACTGCCTTTGTTTATTATCCCGCCAACTTTTACTTAATAGGAAACGGGTATGTTGTCACAATCACTTTTTGCACAGCTAGTACGTTTGTTACTACTGCTACTGGTGACACTGTTTGTTGTGCATCACAACCAGCCCTTGATTGATGCGCTCGCAAAACATGCAACAAGTGGTGGTTGTCATCAACAAAACTTACCTAAGCAACATATTAACCATCAACATAGGCAACATCATTAATGAGCATTTTTCGTTTCCCTCTTTTAGTGTGGGCAGGTATTGCCATATTAATCGTCAGTTTAGGCATTAGGCAGTCCTTTGGTATTTTTATGTTACCGATTTCAGAGACCTTTAATACTGGACGTGAATTTTTCAGCTTCACTATCGCACTTCAAAATCTGTTATTTGGTGTGTTCCAACCCTTTGTTGGTATGGCATCGGACCGTTGGGGGCCCAAGCGCATCATTATTTTAGGTGCACTCTCTTATGCGGCCGGTCTGTATTTAACCTCAATAACAACGGATCCTAGCTGGTTATATATATCGCTTGGTGCTTTGGTTGGTTTTGGTTTAAGTGCAACCAGTTACGTTATTGTGCTTGGCGCCGTTGCACGTGTTGTACCGGCCGAGCATACGGCAAAAGCATTTGGATTAACCACAGCAGTGGGATCATTTGGTATGTTTGCAGTGATCCCAGGGGCACAATCACTGTTAAGTAATGTTGGCTGGCAGAGTGCATTACAAGTATTTGCATTATTGTGTTGCTTGATTATCGCCTTTGCTTCATTCATAAAAACCAATAAAATTTTAGGCTCAGAAAATACGCCTATTGATGATAATCAAACCTTAAAAGAAGCGCTCAAAGAAGCCTTTTATCATCGTGGTTATTGGTTAATTCATGCAGGTTTTTTTGTCTGTGGTTTTCACGTTATGTTTATTGCTACACACTTGCCGAGTTACCTTGCTGATAAAGGGCTATCAGTTGCCACGGCCGCCATGGCGTTAGCTTATGTGGGTATCTTTAATATTTTTGGTTCTTACTTCTGGGGCGTAATGGGCGATAAATTCGATAAACGTTATGTGATGACATCGTTATATCTAATCCGTTCGCTAGTGATTGCCGCGTTTGTGGTATTACCTGTGACTATTGATACGGCCACAATTTTTGGTGCCGCTATTGGTTTTTGTTGGTTAGGCACTGCGCCACTCACCTCCGGTTTAGTGCGCCAGATTTTTGGGGCGCGTTATATGTCTACATTATATGGACTGGTCTTTTTTTCTCATCAGCTGGGCAGTTTTTTAGGGGCTTGGGTTGGTGGGTTAGTTTACGACTATTACGGATCTTATGAGCCTATTTGGTGGACAACCGTTGTAATGGCACTTGTTGCCGCACTGCTTCATCTACCGATTAATGATCGCCCCGTGCCTCGTTTAAATGCGATGGCGACAGCCTGAATATATACCCGTTATCATTCAAGGTGAAAAATTCAGCAAGCTGTGAGGTGAACAGGTTCTAGGCAGAAAGTTGAAGGTCTAACTAGTTCAATCGATAGAGGATTAACGTCTTTTTGTTAATCTCTCGAAAGGTCATCATACTGCGCCTTGCCTTAGTGTCCGAGCTGACGACTGAATAAAGCACTTTGATTGATAACGGGTATAAGTTGGGAAGTTGCACTGAAAACTGCTAAACACAATGCCATTGTGTTTAGCAGTATTTTTTGAATAATTTATTAAGGTTGCAACCAGTACAGCTACGTTTATTTGTTAAAACAATAATGCCCATAGGGTCGCGTCTTGCCTTTTGCCTTTTTAAATTAATATTCATTTCTAAGGCTTTGGGGTGAAAGCGAGTTACAAAGTACATAGGAAATGTGGTGATAACTTAAAAACTGCTATCTAAGCAATTAGATAGCAGTTTTGTATTTCTAGTATTGATAATGATATGACCTCTGACTGCTAACCTTTGATGGCAGACTCTGTATATCACGGGCTGTTGCCCCTATCTGCTTTTACAAAGAGGGGGCGACTAGCAAAGAAATATCGGTATTATTACTTGCCAACAAAAGCGATAACCACTTTGTCGTTATCTAATGTGCGCGTAAAAACATAAGCACTTTTTTGTTTAATAACGTCATGTTGACCAGCCCCAATTGCAGGGTGTGCTTTTCTAAATTGTCCAATAGTTTGCCAGTGTTTGAGCAGTGCCTGGCGCTCTTTGTCTAA
>NZ_ATUO01000237.1 GCF_000420245.1 Psychromonas hadalis ATCC BAA-638
GCTACTGCTGTAACTGCTTTTTCTACCGCTGAGAAAACGGCTTTAAGTGCAGCGCCTGCGGAAGTGTTCTCTGGATATTTAGCGTTAGATAGCGCTGATGATACGCCTATTGCAGTGACCGGTACGGCTTCTGCCAATGCAGGGTTTGAAACGTCTAATGGTGCAGATTCATTTAAATTGGGCACTGCTGGAACGGGTACTAGTGCGATCACTACGGCTGACAAACTAAGCATTAATGGTGTGGAAATCTCGGCTGCCACAACCACGGACACTGCCGGACTTGTCGCACATATCAACTCGTACAGTGACAAAACGGGTGTAACAGTCAGTGCTGATGGTAAAACGTTCTCTGCAGAAGCAGGTCGTGGTATTGAAATTACTTCAAGTGCTGATACACAAGCTGGACGTAAAGATGCATTAGCCAAATTTGGTATTAATAACGAAATGGGTGGTAAATCTATCGATAGTTTAGGTACTAATGTATCAACGGCTGCAGGTGCATCAAGTACCATTGATAAGATTGATGAAGCGTTAAAACGCGTAACTGAATCTCGAGCTGGTTTAGGTGCGATTCAAAACCGTTTAAGCTCTACCATTTCTAACTTAGAGAATGTATCGCAAAATCTATCAGCTTCTAATTCTCGAATTCAAGATGCTGACTTTGCTGCAGAAACCTCTAAAATGAGTAAAGCGCAGATTCTACAACAAGCGGGTACATCGATGTTATCGCAAGCGAATGCATCAGCACAAAGTGTACTGTCACTGCTTGGTTAAACCGTTAGGGTAGCTAACTAGTTGATTTAATAGCTCCCTAGTAATAGGGGGCTTTTTTGCTTATTAGGTTTTACCTATTTTTTTTGAGTATAGAGGTGTATTATGTCGGAATTAAATGTTGCAATATCACCGTCAGGGTTTGTCGGGGTAGAAAAAGAGGCCTCTGCGACAGATAAGGTGTTGGATGATTCAGTTAAGCTAAACCCAATAAATCAGGTAAGCACTGAAAATAAGATAAACGCAGAACAAGACGAGAAACAAGCGCCGAAACTTAGCCCTGCTGAAGTAACAGAAACGGTCGAAGAGATGAATGCTTTCATACAGAATATGCAACGTAGTTTATCTTTTAGTGTTGATGAGCAGTCAGGGCAGAGTGTTATTTTAGTGAAAGATACTGAAAGTGATGAAATTATCCGCCAGATCCCATCCGAAGAGTTAGTGGTGTTGCGCAAAAAAATGGATGATGTTGTGGGTATTTTGTTTGATACTAAAGTGTAATGATATATTTGGAAGGGCGACACTAGTTGTGCCTTAACCATTTTAAGAAATATTGAGTCTAAAAGATAAAACAGCGTTAAGTTATTTACACTTTATAATTTAACGCTATTTCATCTGTATTTCTTGGTGTGGTTTTTGCATCATTTAAGCTTGTTTGTGTTCCTAAATTCAGATAATTAAGTGCAATAAGTAAGGAGTTATTATGTCTTCCATCACTTCAACTGGGCTTGGCTCAGGTCTTGATATCAATGCGATTGTTACCGCCATTGTGGGCGCTGAAAAAGATCCCGCACTAGCGAAGATGATAAAATCATCGGGGCAAGCAACGGCGATGATCTCCGCTTATGGCATGTTAAACAGTGAACTTTCTGCCTTTAAATCTTCTTATAGTGAGCTAGGGCGAAGTTCCTCATTTTCAGCTGCTTCTGCAAGCAGTAGCGACAGTAGCATTCTTGATGCAAAACTGGGTATTGGTGCTGCAACGGGTAGTTGGGAGTTTGAAGTCAAACAACGTGCGCAAGCGCAAACCATTGTCACCTCCTCCGCTAACTCTTATGCTGAGGCCTCTTCTGAAATTGGAACTGGCGTCATTAAATTTGAATTCGGTACTTATAATGATGATGGTTCATTTTCAATTAACCCTGATAAAGCGTTTGAAACCTTAACCATTGATACCTCTAATAACAGTCTCGATAAAATGCGTGATGCTATTAATGAAGGGGATTACAGTGTTTCTGCTTCGATTATTAATGATGGCACCAACTACCGTTTAGTGTTAACCAATAAAGAAACCGGTGAAGCGAGTGCAATGCAGATGACCGTGGTTGATGATGATGGTGATAACAGTGATACATCAGGGCTTTCAGCTTTCACCTATTCTGCAACAGTTAAACATCTAGATGAAACGGCCACGGCACAAGGTGCCAAAATTGTGATGAATGGTATTGAAATTACCCGTGAAACAAATGAAATCAGCAATGTGATTGAAGGGGTGACGTTAAATATTAACGGTGAAGAGATTGGTAAAAAAGTAACTTTAACGATAAAGCAAGACACCAGTAAAGTTGAAGAACAATTAAAAGCCTTTGTGGAAAATTATAATAGTACCATTACTAAAATGAACTCATTAACGGCTGATGGGGGCGTTGGGGGCTCAAGTGGCGCACTTAATGGCGATTCAACGGTGCGTAATATCCAAAATCAGATGCGTGGTATATTAAATACCATGGTTGATCACATCGATGGACCAATACACAGCTTTGCTGATTTAGGTTTTTTAACCAATCGTGATGGTACATTATCAATTGATACCAACATCTTAATTAACGAAGATGGCTCTGCATCCACTCATACGCGATTTTCCAATGCAATGGCCAATCACATGGACAGTGTTGCTGATTTTTTTACTGCTTCAGGTGGTGCGAGTGATTCATTAATTACCTTTGAAGGTAAAAGTGGCTTAACCAAACCGGGCACTTATGATATTGAGGTGACCAAACTTGCCACTCAAGGGCAACTAACCGGTATTGCACACAGTGGTTTTCCGATGACCATTAATGCAAGCAATGATACTTTTAAACTGCGCTTAGATGGTTTTTTGTCGGAAGACATTACCCTGTCATCAAAAACCTATACCTCCATTGAAGAGCTAACTACCGAGTTGCAATCAAAAATAAATTCTGACCCTAATTTTGTTAAAAATGGCTTAAATGTCAGCATTATTGAAGATGCTGGCGTTATTTCCATTGTTTCTAATAGTTATGGTTCATCCTCTACGGTGGCGATCACCGAGATGGAAGATCCGAGTTTTGCAATATTATTAGGTTTAACGATGAGTGGTAGTGGTAGCACCAATACCACTGGCGAAAATGCAGAGGGGTTAATTGATGGCAAAGTCGCTTATGGTGATGGACAATTTCTACTTTCTGAAAAAGGGGATTCAACAGGTATTAAGGTATTGATCAATGGTGGTGCATTAGGTGATCGTGGTCAAGTCACTTATGCAGAGGGAATGAGCTCATTAATGAATAATATTCTTGATGGGATTATTGACAAAAACATTAGTTCAACCGATGGCGATATTGGCTATAGTGGCAGTACAATTGATGGGAAAATTGATTCTCTGTATAAAACAATTACTCACAATGATGAAAAGCAAGCTAGCTTAATTTATAAAATGGATAAATATGAGGCGCGTTTATATAAACAATTTAATGCCATGGATATGGCGGTTTCTAATCTTAGCAATACCATGGAATATTTAAAAGCAACCCTGGATGCGTTGCCTGGTTATACTAGGAAAAAATAACATTCAGGACTCCTAAGTCATTAGGAGTCATAAATTCAGAGAATAAGTATTCAATTATGGCTCTGTTGTAGAACACTGTTGTCACCCATAGGCAGCGACTAATATTTCTTGTTTATTGAGCTTCGCGTTGCTTTCCCTAAACCAAGCAA
>NZ_ATUO01000238.1 GCF_000420245.1 Psychromonas hadalis ATCC BAA-638
AGCAAGGCGCATGATTGAGTAATAGCTAGCTATTGCGATTGAATGCAACGTCGCTATTTATTATTTTAACCAACAAGATAGATCAGATACTTATGTGGATTGGTATAAATGCTTCAGTTAATAAACGACAGCTGATATTTTCCTCTAAAGTGCTACTTATCTGCTTAATACCGTGATTGCCCTGATAACAGTAAAGTGACCGTATTTTTTTAGTTAAAATTACCTTTTTAAAACATTCATCACTTTGATAATAATTTTCCTTGCTGACTGCTACGCTTGCGGTAACATGACCTTTTTCAACATCAGATAATCTAAAAGGATTAAAAATGGCACGTCAAGTTACCTATATTTTTAAAAAAAAGCGTAAAACAATGCAATTCTCTTATGCGGTTCACCATGATATTTATGAAGCGGTTGCAGAAGCCGAAGGAATCGATCTTACGCAGTTTCTTGCGATGGAAAAACAGTTGGCAATGAGTTGTCGTGGTCAGGGGATATTAAAAAATCATCGTAAAACTGAATTTACAAACATGGGCTTTTCGGACATAAAATTTGTACGTGATGAAGATGAAAAAAAATGATCTGATTGTTGCTAGCACCACAAGGGCTAGCACAGTTAATGAGCTTGATTATTTACATCATCTTTTAAAAAAAGCAGTGAGACCTCGCAAGCGTTATTTAAAAGCAATATTAAATGTATTGGTTTTGTGGGGGTTTTCTTTATTGGGTTTATTACTTGCAAGTGGATTGTTTAGTTACCTCGCCCATTACAGTACGATGCTCTCTTCTCTTTTAAACCTACCCATGCTTAAGGAAGTCTTAATTTTTACAACGGGCTGTTATGCGCTGTTTAGCACTAAAAAATGGCTGGCAGAGTGGGAAAACCCTTACCCTCTTATTTTGCAAGATATTCAATGTGCGCAAGTGGAGGATGAAAGCTATTTTGTGCATGACTTGTGTCGCTTTCAAGTGCCTGAATTGGGCGGGTTTATCTATTTTTTAAAGATATCTGAGCAGGCGGTTTTTGTTATCTACGACTACCAAAGCCAAGATGATGTTAATCATGCGTTTTTGGTTCAAAAAAAACTAACACTGAGTAAAGCACCTTGTTGTGATCACTATCTTGAATACGTTTTTACGGGTGATGGTGTTGCGCTATCAGCAACTTACCCGTTAACGGTTGTGCCTGAAGAGTGGCCTCTGCCAGATCGCTGGTTAGCACTTCCTTGGTCACAGTTAAGACCTACATTTTCCCCAAAATAGTATTTTTGTAAAGTTAAAGAAACGGTTTCATTAATACTATAAAAATATTCTGCATCTTATTGTTTATTCAATTTAAAGTGATTTTTTGAGTTTTAATCTATTTTGGTATATAACTGGGAATTATAATTGGTTTGATTTTTAGTTCATAAAGGAATAAGGAAAGTAGCTTGCATGAGAGAACATAAAGTGGATCACATAGGTTATAGGGCGATTGTTTCTGGTCGTGTTCAAGGGGTAGGATTTCGTTATTTTACCGCAAAAGAGGCTAATAAATTAGGTGTTTATGGACATGCTAAAAATTTAAATAATGGCAACGTAGAGGTGTTGATGTTTGGTCATGAAGCGCAGCTACGGGTACTTTTGAAATGGTTAGTGAATGGCCCTAAAACATCTACTGTTGATGATGTTAAGGTGACCGAAATCCTATATATTCATAAAGATGGCTTTTTATGCCTTTGAGTGCCTGTTTATCAATCTAATTTAATTGTAAAGTTGGCACACCTTATAAAAAATGAATTATTAAGTGTCATTTACTCTTAAGCAAAAAGTCTATTCTTTCGTCGTATTTTCGCTGTTATCTATTTTATTTATTGGTTATAGCGGTATCTCTTTATTACCAGAGGAGATGTATAAAGATCGGAAAATACAGTTAAAAGTACAAATTGAAACGGTAAAGGGAATTTTAAAGTCCTATCAACAAAAAGTGGTCAGAAATGAGTTAATGCAAGAGGGGGCGCAAACTGCGTTTTATCTCATACCACAAGAGATGCAATACAGTGGTAGCGGTTATTTTTTTATTTCATAACCGACATGGTGTTAAAAGCAACATTAAAAGGTAAAAAGACAGGGGGCCGTGTTACCCATGTAAAAGATGCGAATGGCCGTTATGTTTACCAAGATATCTACAATGGTAGCAGAGAGTTTGCTGACCGTGGTGGCACACAATATCAATTTCAACGTGTTGCGGGTGGCGTAGCCGAAGATAAACGCTCTTATTCTCTGTACTTTAAACCATGGAATATTGTTGTGAGTACGGGTATCTATATCAGTGATGTCCATGGAAAAGTGGCCAATAATATTATTGAGATGACCATTATTGTAAGCCTTGTTATTGCAGGACTTGCCTTTATCGCTTGGCAGATTATCACTGCGGTTATCTCGCCGATGATGCGTATTCAAAAGGTAATGGCAAAGGTAGAAGCGACTGATATGACGTGGCGCCTTAACATCAGCAAAGATGATGAGTTAGGCCTGTTAAGTAAATCAATTAATTCAATGCTAACTGAGTTTCATAACCTGCTTACCAAGCTTTCTAGCCCTTCTTATGATTTAATCTCGGCATCCGATAGCCTCTGCGGTGATTGCGCAACAAACTAACCGTGGTGTTAATAAACAGACACAAGAAATTCAAACGGTCGTGAGTGCTATTGAACAGATGTGCGAAGTCTTGCACACAGTACTCAAGATTCAACGGTTGAAATTCAAAAAATTATTGAGAGACTACAGTCACTTTCGCAAACAGCCTCAGACACAGGTAAAGAGGCGGCCAGTAAAACCATTGAAGCGGCTGCAAGTACGGATGAAAAGCTTAAATTAGGTGGTGTTGCATGTTGCGCATATTAATGAGATGACCGAGAAAATTGCTACAGCGACAACCGAGCAAGCCACGGTGGCGGAAGAGGTTGCACGTGCGATGGTGAGTATAAGTGATATTTAAGTAGAAACAGAGCAAGTGAGTGAGCAAACTAAAGCTGAAAGTTTAAACGTGAAGGCACTTTCACAGGATGTTGATAAACGCATCGAGCGTTTTACAATATAGATAATTATTCGGAAGTGCTGTTTTAGCTATGCCTCTTGTACACAAGTCCTACGTCCAAGTGCTACTTTAGTTAATATTAAGAATCTGTGTACAAGAGTTAGTGTTTTAGCTCTCTCAGTAAAAAGATGAAACTAACGTTGCACTCCCGAAAATAGAATATGAAAGCGCAGACTATTGACCCTGTCCTAAAATCTGTGTAATTACCTATCATTAACTTAATCATATTAAGGAATAGGTAATTATGAAAAAAGAAGAGATCGAAGCATTCGCTCTTAAAGCCGCAAAAGGCTTAAAGACTCAAAAAGACCTCCTAGACTTTACGCAAGTGCTTACTAAAATCACTGTTGAAGCGGCTCTCAATGCCGAATTAGATGAACATTTAGGGTATGAAAAGAACCAAAAAAGTGAGGTTGAAAACTACCGCAATGGGTGCAGTTTAAAAACATTAAAGACAGAGGATGGTCAGTTTGAACTCTCCACTCCTCGCGATAGAAATGGCACGTTTG
>NZ_ATUO01000239.1 GCF_000420245.1 Psychromonas hadalis ATCC BAA-638
AATGAGTTTTTTAGCCTTACCCTTCCCGAAATTGGTAGTGCTTTAACGAGTAGGATTAATGACAATTTTCAAACCTTCAATTTTGCAGTTTGAAGTGTCATGAGCTAGATGCGAAACAGTATCAAGTCGCTTGGGTATACGATGGTAATAAGGGCTATCGAAAAATGCAATTAAGGTATCGCGAGATTGAGTCATCAAATTGCCAAAGATTAACCAATACTGTTTATTTAGACGTCGCTTAACCTTAGCATTCAGTTAAAAAAAGTCGGGTGTCCCGTCTTATTTAAAACATGGCTAAAATAGATTAGCGACCAGGCCATACTCAACATAGCAGTGATATTCCAGAGGTTTAAAGTTGTGCCTCGTTTTACTATAAATCATGATATTCTACATCCATTTAAAAGCTAGATTTATATGTCAAAAAGATCAAAGGAAAATTTAAATGAAAATATTAGTGTTGGGTGGAAGCCAGTTTTTCGGAAGAAAACTGGTGAAGCTTCTCTTAGACAATAATGATGACGTTACCATCTTAAACCGAGGTAATCACGCGGATGGATTCGGAGAAAAAATTAAGAGGATTATTTGTGATCGTAATAACAAAATAGCATTAGAAGATGCCATCAATGCTGACTATGATATCGTTTTTGATCTATCATGTTTTGATTTTGATCAAGCAAAACACGCCTGTGAAGTCTTCAATGGTAGAGTAAAAAAGTATCTTTTTACTTCCAGTATTTCTGCTTATATAGACCGTAATGATAATTTATCTGAACATCAATTCAACCCTTTGGATTTTGAACTTACCAATAAAGTGAGTAGAAAGGAGCACTACGGCGAGGCAAAACGACAGGCGGAAATTTCATTTATCAAATTTGCCACTTTTCCTGTTACCAGCATCAGATTGCCTGTTATTTTAGATGCAGATGATTATTCCCAGAGGCTACAACGCCATGTCAACAGCATTAAAAACGGGCTACCGCTCTACTTTGATAACCTTCAAGGTAAAATTTCTTTTATCTCCGCTGATGATGCAGCTAAAACTCTCTTTGAATTAGGCATAAATAATTTTTCAGGAACGATCAATGCTGCCAGCGCTAGGCCCATAACACTTCAACGATTTATTGAAATTATTGAGAAAATTACAGATTCAAAAATTATTCTGGCAAAACAGAAATCAGATAATAATTTATCACCTTATAATAATATCGGAGACTGGTGTCTAAATTGTTCAAAATTACAAAGTCTTGGGATTAAACTCCAAGAGATTGAAGATTACTTACCTGAGATGGTTAAGAGTATCCATGTAACTCTATAATTTAATTTACCTTTTATAGGAAAAACTATTAGATCAAATCGGCCTATTTACTTCGTTTTACAAAATGAAAGACCTGCCACATTCATTTCCCTTTATCTCAAGGGAACTTGCCGGAACTAACTAATGAGTGATCCTCGCTTTCCTTCAAAAAGCGATTAGATCCCTTTACTTCCCTCTCCGATCTTCTTCCCGTGTAAATGGATAAATAATCCCATTCAGCTTAATTAAATGATCAGAAATTTTGTAGAAGAAATTAATGAGATCAAGGTATTTGATTGAGTAATAATCTAAACATTTTCTTTTTGAACCATGTACAGTTTAACGTAGTTCAATAGAGCGGTTAGCTATTGTGATAAACAACAACCTAGCATTCAGAGATTTTAATCTGCATGAGCGATCAGCTAGTTAGATAGATTGGTATAATGGTTGAGTTAGTATTATTAATTACTTGAGGTATTTATGAAATTAGCATCACTTGCGTTACACCACGGCTATGAGTCTGAAGCAACAACCAAAGCAGCAGCTGTACCTATTTATCTAACCACATCTTATACCTTTGACGATACACAGCACGGCGCTGATCTCTTTGATTTAAAAGTACCGGGTAATATTTACACGCGAATAATGAATCCAACAACCGATGTGTTAGAAAAACGTGTTGCAGCGATGGAAGGTGGCATTGCAGGATTAGCAGTTGCCTCTGGTATGTCGGCAATTACCTATGCAATTCAATGTATTTGTGAAGTTGGCAACAATATCGTCAGTACCAGCCAACTTTATGGCGGGACTTATAACCTCTTTGCACACTCACTACCTAAACAGGGTATTGAAACCCGTATGGTCTCTTTTGATGATTATCAAGGTTTTGAAGATGCGATTGATGAAAATACTCGCGCTATTTTCTGTGAGTCAATCGGTAACCCTGCTGGCAATATCGTGGATATACAAAAGCTTGCTGATATTGCTCATAAACATGGTTTACCTCTAATTGTAGACAATACGGTTGCAACACCGGTTTTATGTCGCCCATTTGAGTTTGGTGCCGATATTGTGGTGCATTCATTAACTAAATATATTGGTGGCCATGGTACATCTATTGGTGGCATCATCGTTGATTCTGGTAAGTTTGATTGGGTTGCCAATAAAAAGCGTTTTGCCGTTTTAAATGATCCCGATCCCTCTTATCATGATGTGGTTTATACCGAGGCATTCGGCCCAGCAGCTTATATTGGACGTTGCCGTGTTGTCCCTTTACGTAATACAGGTGCAGCCATTTCACCGATGAACTCTTTCCAAATCATGCAAGGCTTAGAAACGTTGTGTTTACGTATGGAGCGTCACTGCGAGAATGCAGAAAAACTCGCGATCTATTTAACTCATCATGAAAAAGTCGCTTGGGTTAATTATGCAGCCCTAGAAAGTAGCGTTTATTACCAAACTTGTCAGAAAATTTGTGCCGGTAAAGCCTCTGGAGTATTAAGTTTTGGCATTAAAGGTGGCGCAGTTGCTGGCGGGAAGTTTATTGATGCACTGCAGATGATTTTACGTCTGGTTAATATTGGTGATGCTAAATCTCTAGCTTGCCACCCCGCATCAACAACACATCGTCAACTTAATACCCAAGAGCTAAAAGCCGCGGGTGTAAGTGAAGATTTGATCCGTATCTCAGTGGGTATTGAAAGTATCGATGATATTATTGCCGATGTAGAGCAAGCATTAGCGAGCATTTAAATAATAAAAAAAAGGCGGGATATCCACTTGTTGATCTATATTAAATCAACAATTTAAACCTTTGGGTGATGAGATGGACGCTCCCCAAAACGGCGTCAATGCGCCAAACTAGTGTTGAATCATTAGTTAAATTAAGGAGCGTCCATTATGAGAGTTAACACAATATCAATTGACCTAGCAAAGAATATTTGCCAAGTCATGGGGTTTTTCAGTACAGGTAAAATCATGTTTAACAAGCGATTAAACCGGTTACAACTGAGTGAGCTTATGCAGATAAAATCTAAGTGTCGTGTTGTCGTGTTGTCATGGAGGCTTGTTATTCTTCTCATTATTGGGGGCGTACATTTGAGGATATGGGGCATACCGTTGACCTAATTCCAGCTCAACATGTCACCCCCTTTGTTAGAGGAAATAAAAATGATAGCAATGATACCTTAGCTATTTTTGAAGCCTCTACACGACCCTTTATTCGCTTTGTGCCTGTTAAAACTATAGCGCAACAAGAAGTCTTAATTCTACATCGTTTGCGTGAAAGATT
>NZ_ATUO01000240.1 GCF_000420245.1 Psychromonas hadalis ATCC BAA-638
ACCTAAACGCTTTTTGCCTTTTTCTTGGCTTTTCTTCGTGTTCTCTGCGCCGCGCGGCGGCTTCGTGGTTATGCTGTTTTTTATTTACTTGTTGTTTTTAACTTGCTTCATGCTGCTTTAGTTCATCCATCATTGCTGATAGTTGCTTGCGCCAGTGTATTGTTTCTACACCACTTGCTTGTTCGGCGGTTGCTTTATCGATGACGCTAAAGCTTGGACGGGCAGCGGGTGTTGGGTAACTGCTTGCCGGAATGGGACGAACTGGGATTGATTTATCTAACATGCCCTTTTCAATAGCGAGCTCTTGAATAGCAATCGCAAAGTCGTACCAAGAGCAAACACCCGCGTCTGTCCAATGTAAAATACGGCTGTCAGCTGTCAGCTGTCGGCTTTCAGAAATAAACTCTTGCTCTGCAAGAGCCCATATCATTTTAGCGAGACCTTTTGCCCAGGTTGGGGTGCCTACTTGGTCGTAAACGATACCGAGTTGTTCTTTTTCTGCCATTAAACGTAACATGGTTTTGACGAAGTTATTGCCGTTAGCTGAATATACCCATGCGGTGCGAATTATTGTTGCATCGCTACCGAGAATATCATTTACCTTAATATCACCCGCTAACTTAGATGCACCATATACGTTGATGGGGTTGGGTTTATCATCGGTTTGGTAAGGGGTGGTTTTTGTGCCGTCAAATACAAAATCAGTAGAAACATGAATCAGTTTTACGTTTAACTTTTTACAGGCTAACGCTAAATATTCACTGCCTAACTCATTAACTGCGTATGCAGTCTCTTTGTCTTTTTCAGCTTTATCAACTGCGGTGTAAGCAGCTGCATTAATCACCATATCTGGGGCATGTTTTGTAAAAACATCATTCACTTGCTGCTGATCGCTGATATCTAACTCTTCAATGCCAAGGCTTATCAGTTCAATATTATCTGCTTTTGTTTGCTCAAGTTCCCAAGCAAGTTGGCCTCCACGGCCGGTTACTAATACTTTCATTTTATTTTAGCCTTTTATTGGATAATTCTGCTCACTAAGGAATCGTTACACAATACCTTCGCCAATTTTGATTTGAACCAAAAATAGCATTTTTAGTACCATACAAATCAATCACTTACTTACTTACATCCGCGCAACTCTAAAAACGAGATATTTTTCATTTTGACTAATAACTCAGTTTTTCTTTTGTTTCATTTTTAGTAATACAATCAACAGCGCTATTCTACCAATAAAGTGACTTCTTTGAACTCTTTTATTGATGATTTCTTTGATTTTTTGACTTTTGGTTAAGCTTTGAATATTAACAAGCGTCGTCACTATTTTACTGCTTGGTAATTTGTTGTTTTTTTCAAACTGTGCGAAGGCTTTAGCTTGTTCTACTGTTTGCAAGAAGCTATTTTCGAACTGATTAAGATGTTTGTTGAACTGGGTAAATAAATTCAGCTTACTGCGATAGTTTGCGCCGATGCTGTTATTGTTATGCTGGCGGTATTTGATTAATGGTTTATCAATTAGCTCCAGTTTACCACATCGGTGAGCCACTAATGCTAGCCACCAGTCATGCATATAAGCTTGTTGTGGAATTGGCATCGCTTTATCCACTAACGCGCGGTTACATAACATGGTGCAACCTGAGGCTACATTTTGCTGACAAAGGTTAGCAAACTTTACATGCCAGTTTTTAGGGATATTTTTAAGCTTAAAATAGCTTGGACAAATCGTTTGTAACTTTTCATCGACTATCTGTTTGTCGGTAAAGACCAACAGTGGCATGCTGCCATTTTGTTTTTCCAACGTTTGAATTTTATCTAGCGACTGTTGAATTTTTTCAGGTAACCACAGATCATCTTGGTCACATAACATAATATAAGGTGCGGTTGTGAGGCTTAAACCAAACGTAAAATTATTACTTGCGCCATGTAAACCTGAGTCATTGATAACCCAAGATATTTTTTTATCTGCAAGGCTAAACCGCTTAACAATTGATTCCGTTGCATCTGTGGAGCCATCATCAACGACGATAATTCTATTAACCCATTCATCATAACCATTGCTATGTTGAAGAGACTCAATTTGCTCTGCGAGAAAAGCTTCGCCATTATAAGTAGCAAGTACGATATCTATCATATTTATAACTCGGCTAAGCAAGATTTTAATGCGTGTATCTTCTTTGTAACGAGTGAATATCTAACTACACTTTTTACATGCCAATAAAAGTATTTACTTAAAAAACGTTTACTATCACGGCGTCTATAATGCACAAGTTTTACATTTTCTAAATAAGCGGTTTGCAAGCCTGCAAGTTTCGCCCTGTAACCAAAATCAATATCTTCACAGTACATGTAATAAGATTCATCTAACCCATGCAGTTGCTGATAAATATCAGATTTTACCAACAGACATGAACAGCTCACCCAGTGAGCCTCTGTTAAGTTGAATTGATGATCACGCTTTACCATGGTTGCCCTGTCTTGCAATAGATATGTTTTTACGAAGTTTAAAAACGTGGGATAGGTGCGTATATTGTCATCGTGGACCATGTATTCACGATCTAAATATAAATTACAGGTTGCCAGCGTAGGTTGTTTGTCGCCTATCTCTGCAAGAAAAATATCTATCGTTTCATCACTCATAAATATGTCAGGGTTTAACAATAAGAAATAATCACCTTCCCGCATGCCTAACTCTTTTTGAAAAAACAAAAAATTTGCATTGTTATTAGTAGAAAATCCCACCTCTTGTTGATTACCAATATATTTTACATCATACTTTTCACAGTATATTTTTAGCTTACTAATGGGTTTATTGTCTCGACAGATCACCTCTATATTCGCATGCACTGCAAGCCTCTTTATTGTACCGAGGTTAATAACAATATCATGATCTAAATGTGAGACAACCGAGACAAATATTTTCATAGTAATTTATTCATATTTTAAGGCTATTTAAACGTTGGTGCTTTTGAAAACAGCAGTCCAGACTCATCTTTTGCTGACAAGTTAGGTTTTATGCCCTCTTTAAGTGGCCAGTCGATGCTGAGTGTAGGATCATCCCATTTGATTGATATTTCTGTAGTGGGGTTATAAACATCAGTACATTTATACACAAACTCAGCTTCATCACTGGTGACATAAAAACCGTGCGCAAAACCTTCTGGCACCCATAATTGACGCTTGTTTTCAGCAGAAAGTAATACGCCAACCCATTGGCCAAACGTTGGTGAGCTTGCACGCATATCGACTGCAACATCGAATACTTCACCTTTGGTGACACGTACTAACTTCCCTTGGATGTTTTCTGTTTGGTAATGCAAACCACGTAATATGCCATGGCTTGATTTACTGTGGTTTTCTTGTACAAACTCATGTACGCCACAATGCTCATTAAATAGTGTCGTGCGGAATGTTTCCATAAAAAAGCCACGTTCATCACCAAATACTTGTGGCTCTATAATTTTCACATCGGGGATGCTTGTTTCAATAAATTTCATCGTTTAAATATGCTCATGTTTAAGGTACAAGGTTCAAAGTACAAGGTACAAGGT
>NZ_ATUO01000241.1 GCF_000420245.1 Psychromonas hadalis ATCC BAA-638
CTTCCAACAATCTGTTTAGAAAATAATCATATCGGTTTTTACTCACAAAAATGGCGTTAAAGGTGGCGTTTTTTCATGCTTTGAGGGGGACAATTCACAGTTTCAGTTTGTTTGATTTTTTCTATCAGTAGGTTGGCCGTATTCTATACCCATGTTGTACCAATAACAGTAAATAGCTGATCTATTTTACTGGTTAAAACAACTCACTTCCGCGTTGTAATTTTCGTAAAAGGAACAACCATTTACGTCAACTTACGCCTTGAATTAAGCTGTTTTCCCTGCGGAAAATTTAGATCACATACTTAATGTAATTGGTATTACCTTGCTGACTTTGCATCTTGAAGTATCATGGGTATAGATGTAGGAATTGAATTACTCACTAAGGATCGGCTTCAAAATTACTTGCGCTTTTGTTTTCAACATAACCCGTCATTTCAGGCTTTTTGAAAACAATTTAGCGCAAGTTGTTGTGTAACGATCACTAAATAGGGAAACAAACTATGCTACAAAAAACAGAAAACTATAAGCTGGTAACAGGTAAAGATGATGCAGAATTTTGTTACCGTATCACTAAACTATTAGCGGAAGGTTATGAGTTATATGGCTCTCCCTCTATCGCGTTTAATGGCGAGCATATGGTCGTTGCACAAGCGGTTATTAAACAAGGACCCCAACTGGTTTAATATATCGCCCCCTTAACGGGAGATAAGCTCTCTCCCGTTCTATCAAAAAAGTCGTTTTATCCAGCTCTGTAACCTGCCTAAATACTCATGCCACGCAGCCCGTGTTTTATCAAGTTGATAAGCACTTGGGATGTAATAATAGCTTGGTATTTCTCCAATACGATTTTTAGCTCTAAAATGAGTAGGCGCCGCGATGGGTGCTGTGCCATATTTGTAAAAAAGGTTTAATGCTCTGTCCATATGGCTTGCTGAGGTGACTAATACTGATTTTTTACCGCGTATGATCTCAGACATCTTTTTAGCTTCATCATCAGTATCGAGGCTTTTATCTAAGCGAATAATATTTTCTACTGCAATACCCATAATAACAGCGAGTTCTTGGAGCATCTGTGCATGTGATTTAAGATCGCCAAAACCAGATCCTGACACCACCAGTGTTGCG
Source organism: Psychromonas hadalis ATCC BAA-638 (assembly GCF_000420245.1). Lineage (GTDB taxonomy): Bacteria > Pseudomonadota > Gammaproteobacteria > Enterobacterales > Psychromonadaceae > Psychromonas > Psychromonas hadalis. The sequence continues at coordinate 1,126 of NZ_ATUO01000241.1, forward strand.
TTCGGGTTACTCTGGTAAAGTCGTAGCGCTTCCATAAAACGATTATTAGCAACCGTCGAAAGCTGGCTGTTGACGGGTAGACTAGGATCAGCAATGCCTCCAGAGCCGAGCAGCAGAATATAATCGAACGCTTGGTTGCTATCTAATTGCAAAATAGGCAGATGTTTACGCTCAAGCGCATGTGTCATCTTTTCTGCAACAGGCATTAAGCTCAGCACAAAAATAAAAGTAAAACTACACACTAATAATAGCTTTGCGATTTTTTGTTTGCGGGTAAAAAAGAGTAAAATAAGTGCGATCAAAAAAAGAGAAAGAAACAGTGGTAGGGGCATTAACAATCCACCTATCCATTTTTTTAGTAAAAATGACATCTAATTATCCGTATAAAATGTGTAGAGACGTTGTACCATTTTGCTTGTAATTTGAGTAAATAGGCAGTCACTGCTCAGGATTAAACCTACGTGATGATAAGATGTTAGCATCTGGCTTAAGGTTATACCATTGAACGATCATGTGTTTACCCTCAACTTGCTCTGCTTATTGGTATTAAAGTATAAAATAGAATCAATGAATTACAGCTATGTGAGCCCTAAACTCATTGCCATGCTATCGCTTGAAATTTATTTAAAGCATCAAGTTTCTGGCAGATGTTCTTCATGTGGAATTTAACCGTTCGTTCTGATCTTTCCATAATTTGGCATGTTTCCCAGTCGCTTTTTCCTGCAGTACACCCGTTAATAACTTCAGTTTCTCTTGGTGTCTGCCAAATACTTTGACGCGCTAGAAGGTTTGAACTGTGGGGATGAGGGATTGAATCTTATCTAATGGCTTATTGCCCGATCCTATTGAGACGATATTGGAACTAGAAATGATAGAATGTTTAATATTTCCAAAGCTAATGCTGTTTACCAAATTATAGTTTTTAGCTCTAAAGTTTATTGAGTAAACCGCAATTTTGTTCAATAACGTCTCTTTTTTCTTGTGTATATTGTGAAACATTGTAATTACTTTATACACATTCAAGAGACGAGTTTTTTATGTTAACAGCGATTATATCCATGTTTATTTTTGCACTGATTGGCGCGATATCTCCTGGTCCAGTTAATATTATTGCCACAGGCTCAGGGGCTGTTTTTGGTTTTAGGCGAACCATTCCACATGTATTGGGCGCAACAGTCGCTTATACCTTAATTGTATTTATGGTTGGTCTTGGTTTAAATAGTACATTAGCGAGCTTCCCAGAAGTAAGTCATGTGCTTCGGTATGTGGGCAGTGTATTTTTACTGTGTATGGCTTATAAAATAGCCACTTCTGTGCCTATTTTTTCTGAGAAAATATTAACAGGAAAACAGCCCCCTTCATTGATTGAAGGAGCATTGGCGCAAGGCTTGAATCCTAAAGCTTGGTTAGTTTCCATGTCGGGAGTTAGTTTGTTTGTCACTGCTCATTCGCAAGCGACACTTTATTTGTTCATTTTCTGCCTTATCTCTTTTACGGTATGCTTACTTGGAATATCGACTTGGGCTGCTATTGGACACAGTATTCAAGGCCTTTTATCAACGAAAAATCGCCAGATAGGGTTTAATATTTTGATGGGGTTGATGTTGAGTGGTACAGTATTTTTAATATTATTTAGCCATTAATAGAGGCCTTGGATGAAACAAGATAAAACCGTGTTTTTCAAAAAAAGCGAAGTGTTGCCTTTTGTTGAAATGCGTCAAGCTTCTTTATCAGCCGCTTGTTATCATGCTCACTCGCATGATGAATTTTCCTTTGGTGTGATTGATTCAGGTATTGCTGACTACCATAATTTACATCGACACAATCGAATTGGTGTTGGTGATACTGTCACCATCAACCCTCATGATGTGCATTCATGTAATCCCATATTAGGTGACTGGTCATATCGCATGTTGTTTGTAGATATAGATTGGGTGATCCGATTGCAATCTGAGATGTTGGGCATTGAACAGAGAGATCATCTGCCATTTTCTGATATTTTAAATCGTTCAGCACAAGCATATCAGCAGTTTCATATTTTATTTACGAGTCTGTTAAGGGAGCCAAATCAACTTGTTGCTGAAAGTCTACTGATGCAATATCTACAACAATATTTCTTAGTTAAAGAATTAGAAAAACCTGATTCATTGAATATCCGTAGAGTTAAAGAGTTAAAGAGTTAATATCAGACCAGTTAAATATTAACCACTCGTTAAATGATTTAGCAAAAGAATCGGGTTTAATACCAATCTGCCTAAGTAACTGATCGTTTTTACTGGTTTAAATTACTAATATCTGCGTTGCATTCAATCGCAATAGCCGGCTATTACTCAATCATGCGCCTTGACCTTAGTCATTTACCCTGCGTAAAACCTGATCATTATATTAAGC
>NZ_ATUO01000242.1 GCF_000420245.1 Psychromonas hadalis ATCC BAA-638
CAGATAGTAAAACCAATGAAATACCCGTCATGCAGTCTATTTTGGATCACTTAGAAATCAATGGCTCAGTTATCACTGCCGATGCAATGCATTGTCAGAAAAAAACAGCTGAAATAATATGTGAGAAAAAAGGTGATTATGTACTTCAGGTAAAAAAGAATCAGGCCACATTATTAGAAGAGATAAAAGCATACTTTCATAAAATACGAAGAGATGATCCTTTTCTCTTAGATAGTTATGACGATGTAGATGGCGAGCATGGTCGAATTAATGAATATCAGACGTCAATTACTTCTCATCTCCTAAAATTAACCTCTAAAACAATAGTAGCATTGCGCATCAAGTGTAGCAAATCACCACACTATTACAAAGTAGCGACAGAGTTGCCTTTTTTATTTCTATTCATCCAAAAAAGCAGTGGTTGCAAGGCACTGTAACAAGCGATACCTAACGAGCAGACAATAATCGATAATCCAACTTGAAAAGTGATCTCCTGTTGTAAAAATATAGTCGCTAAAAAAGCGGAAACAATCGGCACCAGTGCCATGATGGTTGACGCCGATACCGCGCCCAACTTGGTAATCGCATAGGTCATAAAAAACAGCGCGATAATACTCACGACAATGCCTTGGTAACCCACCTGCAACATAATTTCATAAACAGGGGCATTAACAATATTGCTCGGCAGAAAATACCAGATTGGCGTGAAAAATAGTGCATTAATCAGGGGCACCGCAATCATGATTTGTTTTAACTCTATCTTCCACATTTTCATAGAGATAGAGTAAAACGCCATAAATAATGTCGCTAATAACAACCACAAAAGAGCCGCCAATGTTGCACCCCCTGAGCTAGTGAACAGTAAAAAATTAGCTGCAAGGATCAATACGATACCAATATATTGAGATATATTTAAACGTGTTTTATTCCAAAAATAAAGAAGTGTGGCACACATTATGGGTAACGTGCCATTTATCACCACACCTGTATTAGCGGCATCAGACATCTGTAGGCCGATTAATCCTGCACAAACATAAAACGTACCACAGGCTAAACTGCAAGTGATAATTGGCACGTTAAACAATGATTTTAATGGAAACTTACTCAGCAAGGCATAAGCGAAAACAGTTAAGCCCGCGGTGGCAAAACGAATACCCGTTATATCCCACACGGTTAATGCTCGCGAAAGCCCCCACTTAGAGATAATGATCCAGCCAGACCAAATCACTACTACCATAAGACCTGCCAATAAACCTGAGATTTTATTAAACTTAATCGATGAAATCATGTTCACCTCCTTGTTATCTCTTTCATAATCAACTTTTTATCAACGGACGATCACCATACTGACAAATAGAGGACAAAGCGAGTTATTTTAAAAATGAACTGCTACACTCAATCTTATTTTCTTATTACAGGTACTTCCTATGTTCGAACTCAATTTAGAGATAAACCATTTTCTTGATACTTACTGGCAAAAAAAACCAACCGTTATTAAACAAGGGTTTATCGATTTTATCGACCCCATTCTTCCCGATGAGATTGCGGGTCTTGCGATGGAAGAGGAGATTGAGAGTCGCCTTGTCTATCGTGACGAAAAACAGCAATGGCAAGCGGAATGTGGCCCCTTTGAAAGCTTTGAGAAACTAGAGAGTGATGGTGCAACTCTACTGATTCAAGCGGTTGATCATTGGCATGAAGATGCACAACAACTAGTGCGCCCTTTTCGTTTTTTACCCAACTGGCGTATTGATGACTTGATGATAAGTTACTCCACACCCAAAGGCGGCGTTGGCCCACATATCGATAACTACGATGTGTTTATTATTCAGGGTATGGGAAAACGTCACTGGCGTGTTGGAGAAAAACACCCCATTAAAAAAGAGTTTGCAGCACATGGTGCATTAAAACATTGTGAACCCTTTGATGCCATTATTGATGTTGAGCTTGAACCGGGTGATATTTTATATATTCCTGTGGGTTTTCCCCATGAAGGTTATGCCGTTGAGCCATCAATGAATTACAGTGTCGGTTTTCGCGCACCCGATCAAAATGACTTAATAAGTAGTTTTGCCGATCATTTAATCGACAATAATGAAAAACCCTTGCGTTATAATGATATCAACATGCAGATGCGTGAAAAAACAGGCCAAATAGAGACACAGGAACTAAACGAGCTACATCGTGTGATGCTTGCAAACTGTGCCACGCCAGAGCAATTAATCCCTTGGTTTGGTAAGATGGTAAGTGAAGCAAAACATGACTTAGATATCGCTACTCCCGAGGTAAAACACAGTGAACAGGATATCTTAGCAACTTTCGAAGAGGGCGCGCAATTTACCCGTTTGGGCGGGTTACGCGCAGTCTATTTTGAGTTATCACCCGAGCTTCTGTTTATTAATGCAGAGCAATTTAGTTGTGAAGGTTTTACTGAATTAGGCCATCATCTTTGTGATCAAGATAAAGTAGGTAGCGAGGTAAGTGAGCTATTACAACAAGATAAGCAGGCCTTAACCCTATTTACTCAGCTAGTTAATTTAGGTTATTGGTACGCAACTTAATCACGTTGAGCATAGCCCTCCTGCTACGGGAGGCGGGCTAAAATAAATTAATGACGCCTAAATAGAGTGAAACCATTCCTACCAGACTCATAAAGACTCCCGGCAGATAAAACAGTACTTTTTGGCAAGATTCATAAGTGAGCAGTTTTTTAGCTAAACCTGCATACGCCACCATAATTATCATATCAACCACTAACCAAATAGCTAAAAAGATCATAGATTGTTCGACAAAAGGTTGCTCTGTAATAATAAAAGAGGGCAAAAATGCTAGGAAAAACAGAATATCTTTAGGGTTCGATAACCCCACTTTCATGGTGCGCCAAAAACAATCATGGTGATGCGATTTAGCGGTCGAGTGTTGCACTTTACTGCGTAATATCGACAAGCCTAAATAGGCTAAATATAAACCACCAAGGATCCTGCCCCAATCTAACAGCGCTTCGTCAATGACCAATGCAAAATGAATGACTAACAATGAACATACTAATAATAAAAAAGCAGAAAGAGCCCCCCCCAAAATTGTCCCTGTCGGCCAGCCATGCTTTGAGTCAGAGATAACCAGTGAGATAACGGGCCCCGGTGATGAGATCAATAATGCGATAGAGATGGTGTAAGTAATATATAAAGAGAGCATTTACATACCTCCAAAATAGAGTGGGATTAATCTAAAATTCGTCTGGCTTGCCAATATTTTTTCTTCCAATAAACATTATTAAGTGATGAGGTGATCACGCCTTGACTGGTCGAGGCATGGATGAATTTATTATCTCCCATATATACCCATGATACTTCAAGATGCAAAGTCAGCAAGGCAAATTGTATCAAGATAGTAGGCATAAAATTGAAGCCTAGTTATTCTAAGTCGAAATTTTATAACGACGTAGATTGGT
>NZ_ATUO01000243.1 GCF_000420245.1 Psychromonas hadalis ATCC BAA-638
TAAATCACCAATAAACTCACGTTGATATTTAACCTAATTTAGCACTTAGAAACTGATCATAAATTAGCTTTCAACAATCTCAAAATGCCACACTCTGAAACAAAAACTAAAAACAGAATACCGCCCTATAAAAAGCAAGAATTAATGGCGCAAGCTGCCTATTTGGTTAACACGCGCAGACGACTATTAGTGACAGCATTATCAGGCGGTATGAACAGACTTAGGAAACTCACAACGTAATATTGATTTTCATTTAGCAAATTAAACCCAAATTTATAACCTTTGAAAATTAAATAAGAACATCAATTTTTAGGGCAACTAACGCCCTGTTAAGCTGTAAAAAATGGTGGGCTATAATCGCGAAGCGATGGCCAACTGTTTTTTATCAGTTTAAACAGCTTGTTATACAATTTTTTTAACTGATAGAGTAACTAATTTACTATCATCATAAATAACAACGGTATCATCAATATCCATTCCCAATTTTTTTAGAATTTTAACCGATGGGATATTTTCTTTCACCGCTACACCATATATTTTCATGTGTTGACCTAAACATAAAAGTATGTTCCAACACAGCTTTTGCAGCTTCATATGCATATCCTTTACCTTGAGCATTTTGTTTAAATCCATATCTGATGTCACTACACTCAATGTTAGGAGAAACTTCTACACCAGCATAACCAAGCTTAACGTTTGGTTCACTTTTTAGATATACAATGAATGAGCCAAAACCTTGTTCCCAATGTTCAATTTTTTTCACTACATGTTGAAAAACTTCCTCATCACTGTAAGGAGCTTCTTTTGGGAGGTATGAACTCATAATCGGGCAAGACATTATTTCTTTATATATATCGAAATCTGTCTCACTTACTGGCTTTAAAATCAATCGCTCTGTTTCAATCATGCCTGGCTAGTACCTTAATTTGTATAACCTCCCAATAAACCGCAAAGCGGAAGTTGGGTTTATAGCGAAGCGGCAACTGTAGTGTGTCGGATTTAATTGGACTTGTTAGGTGTGCATTTAATAATTATAGGGACTAATTTTCATGGATATAAAAACAAAACCATCCATCTTTCTTGATAAAAATGGAGTGGAAATAAAGGCAGGCGACACCATAAAACTTGTTTTTTTGTGCGTCATCGTGAACATGCAGGGTGCAAGAGAGTTGCAACGAGTGGCTTTGGTGGTAATGATGTAATAATCCCCCATGAGGGTCAGTTTCTTGAACCAAAACAACATTGGATAACTAAAATTGTTAGTTGGAATGGTGCGCGTTTAGTCGCTTATTCACATGAGTATTCAGATTACCAAGAAATTAGCAGTGGAATGTCAGAAGATGAAAGCGGTGAGTGGATAAGCACTACTGGTGATCGTGATTTCAATTCAACCTTTAATTCAACTGCTTATGAAATAGTTTCAATTAATAATGATTAATTAAGACCGTAGATAAGTACACCTAACGCCTCATTAAGCGGAAATTAATGGTTTGGCTATAATCGCGAAGCGATGGCCAACTGTTAATTTTCCGTTTAAATGACTTGTTAGGCCTTATTATGGGATTAGCTTGAATTTATTTGCATTCATAGAAAGTAATTCCATTTTAGGAGTTTGTCCTTTTGGCCAATTTAAGGTTTTATGCTTCAAAAGCCAATTTTTAATTATTGGTCGCCCCTTATCTCTAAATTCAGGACATTTATTCCAAAAGCCTTTAGTCAATGTGAATCTGTACTCATCCTCATCAATAACCACAAGTATTGACTCCCATGAAGAATCAAAATATTGATTTCGATTTGTAATACCTACTCGAATCCCATAAGTTTTAGAGCCGAACCAAGTACTAACTTTCATAATACCATCCTTTATGCCACTAGTTTCTGAATTGAACATTCACCGGAATGATGCGATATTTTATATTTTCCATATGCATTTACTTCAGCTAAAAATGAAGCAAGTGATTTAACTCTCGCTGGAAATCTAGTTAGATCTCTATTATCAAATTCACAGAGGAATCCATCATTTTTGATTTCAACTTCTTGAAGCTTAAATTCATAACCACCTTCACCAAGAAAAACAGTTTGTTCTGCTCCTTTGTGAAGAGTAATTAAACATAATTTATCATAAAAAACATCTGTAAATTTTGATTTTTTTCATTAAAATTTATTGTAGTCATTACAAAGTACCTAAATAATTTTGTGGGAAACACTGAGGCCTAACGCTGCATTAAGCGGACAAAAATAGTGGGTTAAAATGTGTAGCGAAGCGAAACGTAACCCACTGTTTTAGTTCCGTTTAAATGCCTTGTTATACGAATTTAACGACTAACGCCATTTTTCTTTTGTTTTTTCACCACGTACTATTTGGTAAATCGCTATATTTTCTTGGTTCAAAAGTCTTACTGCTTCTGGTATGCATTGAATAGGCATTGTTACTTCGTATCCAAATTCTAAATGTAAAATATGTTTTGAATGAAGATCACCGACAAATGCGGTAAGAACACCTAAACCTACTTCTTGGTATTCCCCTATCTCAAAATAAATTTTATACATGTCTTCGCTGTAATCTCTTAACATTCCACTTTTCATAACTAATTCTCTACATTGATTACAATTTATTTATCAAGCACATCAATTCGTATAACGCCATTTTAAGCGGCAATTAATAGTGGGCTAAAATGTGTGAGGTACGAACAACAGCCCGCTGTTAATTGTCCGTCTTGAAAATACTTGTTATACGTACTTTACTCTCTTGAGCGTTTAGCAATTATCCAGTGGGTAAATAAAGCGATGGCTCCTGAGAATACAAACATAAGAGAGCTAACAAGAGATTGTAAACCGTTATGCTTCTCATTAGAAAGAGCAATAATATATGCATCATTTCTTTTTTTAGTTAATTCTTGCTCTTCAATTCCGGGTTTGTTTTTGCCTTCAGAATTGCAACACTTTATTATGTTCCAATACGCATCATTACTTTGATATTCATTATATTGGTATGAGTTCATTGTAATGTCAGGTGCAATCATTGAAATAATAGAGTAACTTGCAATTGCAGATGAAATAATAATACAAATCATCGAGGCAAAACAAACAGCAAGAGCATAAATTTCAAGTTTAGATTTCATGTGCGAAATTCTCCATGTACGTATAACGCTTTGCTAAGCGGAAAATAATGGTTGGCTATAATCGCGAAGCGATGGCCAACTGTTATTTTTCCGTTTAAGCAACTTGTTAGTTGGATATAGATTACAAAACAGCTAACAAGATACTTATATTATTTATTAATTCAATAACTTACTTTTCAAAAACTTGTCATTGAGTGAAGCTGTAGAATAACATTATCACAATTTACATTAATAATTACTGGCTGAATGTGCG
>NZ_ATUO01000244.1 GCF_000420245.1 Psychromonas hadalis ATCC BAA-638
CTATTTTACTGGTTAAAATAACTCACTTCTGCGTTGTAAGTTTTGTAAAGGGAACAACCATTTACGTCAACTTACGCCTTAAATTTAGCTGTTTTCCCTGCGCAAAATTTAGATCACATACTTAATGTAATCGGTATTATTCCTGCAAAGATTGCAAACGCAAATCTTGTTTCTTATAAAACGCAATGCTGGCACTGTAACGCGCTTGGTCTAGTTTACTTTCTGTGTAAACTAATGCACTGCCCATCTCTTGACTTGCCTCTCTAAAACGTCCTTGTAGTGCTAAATGTTGTGCTTTTGTTGCATGCTCTTTAGCACGCTCTTTCATCAGTTTGTAAAGATCAATGGCAAGTCGATGTGCCAAAATATGTTGCGGGTGAGTACGAATAAAATGCTCTAATAATTTTTCTGCTTGTTGGTATTTCTCAATGGTTTGCAGTGCAATCACTAAGTTAAGTGTAATGACTGCATTTTCAGGCCGTTGTTGCTGATAAGGGCTAAGTAACTGAATCGCTTTCTCTGCTTGATTTAGCGCCAATAAAGTATCAGTGATAAAATCGAGATAGAAAAGGTTAGTGGGGTGTGCACTGAGTAATTTTATCGCTAATTGATGCGCTTGTTGGGCATTTTTATCTTTAAAATAAGCGAGTGCTAGGCCATATTCTGCCGCTTCTTTTAGCTGATATTTATGGTTTTTCAGCTGGCTTTTATAATAATCGATAGCTACAGCACCAGACATATCGTTATAACGTACGGTGATACGTGCCTTACTCAGTTGATAAGAAAGGTTACTTCTTACTTTTTTAGAAGGCAGTTGTCCTGCACGTAAACGTGCTTCTGCTAAACGGGTTTCTGGTAGTGGGTGAGTGGATAGCATTTGCGGTGGCATCGAGGCATATTTATATTTTTCAGCGAGTTTTCCAAAAAAATCAGCCATGCCATAGGGATCGTATCCCGCATTATAAAGCGTCTGAATGCCAATGCGATCCGCTTCATACTCATGTAAACGGGTGTAGTTAATTTGTGATTGCATGGTCAGTGCCATGGTAGAAGTCAGTGCTGCCATGCCTGCTGCGGGTGAAACTAATGCAAGTAATATTGAGCCTACCATTGCCGCTAATGTTGCGGGGTTACTAAACGATTGTTGTTCGAGCATGCGCGCAAGGTGACGCTGGGTAATATGAGCAACCTCATGGGCGACAACCCCCGCAAGTTCACTCTCATTTTTAGCGTATAAAAATAGCCCTGTGTGTATTTTTACGTTACCGCCTAAAAAAGCGGCTGCATTAATCTCTTTATCTTCGATCAGGAAAAAATTAAAAGGTAACTTTACTGAGTCGGCATGTGCAACAATATTTTGTCCGAGAGAGTCAATATAGTGATTTAAAATAGGATCATGGATAATTGGCAATGCTTGATTGGCCATTAAACGAAATGCCCAGCCATACTCTTTTTCTTTCTCAATGGTTAGCGCGCCTGCACCCACCGTACCAATATCAGGTAATGTATTAGAAGCATTGCTACTTGCAGATAAGAATAAAAACAGAAAAAATAACGGTACAATTATCGATTTGTTAAACACATTAACGGCTCATATTAAAAGAGAGGGGTAAAATCATAAACAAGCTCCAATTTATTGCAAGTGATGATTGTCTTATCTGCAAGCAAAGGTAATAATCAGCGCTTTAAATTGCAGAGAGTGAATATGGTTACGCTAGATTTGCGAGAGTTACGTTGCCCACTTGCATTAGTTACATTAAAACGTGAACTATTATTGACAACTGAGATTAAAAACCGTTCACTTAAACTTTTTTTTTCGAGTGTATCTGCGATGTCAGATATTATTTTATATCTTGATAAAAAAGGGATTTACTACCAAATGTCAGAAGATGAAAATCTATTTGTATTAATCGTTACCATTAACAAAAGTAAGGACAGAAAAAAATGTTAGGACAGTTAACTCACTGGTATAAAAATCGTTTTGCAGATCCCAATTTAAGTGTGCTTTTTCTCTTATTAGCAGGGGCTTTTTTAACTATTTATCTGTTTGGTAATATTCTTGCCCCATTGTTTGTTGCACTTGTATTGGCTTATCTGCTCGATTGGCCAGTTAACTATTTAATGCGTTTTAAGCTAAACCGTACGGTGGCAACTTTTGTTGTGATGACGTTGTTTATTTCACTCGCAGTATTCGCATTTTTAGGTGTTTTACCGACGGTATTTAAACAGGGAGCCTCGTTGATTCAAGATCTACCGGTTATGTTTAATCAAGCGCAAGCATTCTTGGTCACATTACCGACTCAGTACCCTGATATGATCGATCCTATTACTATTGCATTATTGGTTGAAAATATTCGTGCCTATATATTAGAGAGTGGTGGTTTTCTATTATCACATTCATTTAGTTCTCTGCTTAATATTGCCGCCCTGATTGTATATGCGATTTTAGTGCCATTGATGATGGTCTTTATGCTTAAAGATAAGTTAACCTTAACCCGCAGTTTGGTAAAGTTTTTACCAGAAAATCGTAAACTTGCAGTACAAGTTTGGGAAGAGATGAATGGTCAAATCATGAATTATATTCGTGGTAAAGTGATTGAAATTTTGATCGTAGGAGTTGCGACCTATTTTGTATTTTTCTTTATGGACTTGCGTTATTCTGCATTGCTTGCGGTATTAGTGGGACTTTCTGTCTTGATCCCCTACATTGGTGCGGCCGCTGTTACAGTGCCTGTTGCTGTGGTTGCCCTGTTTCAATGGGGGTTTACGGCTGACTTTGTTTATTTGATGGCCGCTTACGGTATTGTACAAGCGTTAGATGGCAACTTGATTGTGCCTCTGCTTTTTTCAGAAGCGGTTAACTTACATCCTGTTATTATTATTATTGCAGTACTCGTATTTGGTGGCTTATGGGGGTTTTGGGGCGTTTTCTTTGCTATTCCATTAGCAACATTAGTAAAAGCGGTACTTAATGCGTGGCCAAGCAGGGAGCAGTTAGCGCATGTGAATGATGCTTAGCAATCGTTACACAATAACTTGCGCTAAATTGTTTTCAAAAATCCTGAAGGAATCGTTACAAAATAACTTGCGCTAAATTGTTTCCAAAAAGCCTTAAGTGACTGGCTATTTTAAAAACAAAATCGCAAGTAATGTTGAAGCCAATCCTAAATGACGGGTTATTTTGAAAACAAAAGCGCAAGTAATTTTGAAGCCGATCCTTAGACAAAAAAATACCGCGATGAACGCGGTATTTTTTTGTTTAGGTTACGGGCTACTGAACAGGTTTTAAGCTTAAAACATGCAATAAACGCTCAGGTGTATCAGGCCACACAACCGGGCTTGCA
>NZ_ATUO01000245.1 GCF_000420245.1 Psychromonas hadalis ATCC BAA-638
TGGCATGTTTTTCGTTGCTTAGCTGCATCATTATCTTCTCACATATTTGTTGTAACGATCTTCAAACTCATTGGGGAAATTTTTAATCAAGCTTAAAACAGGCACTGCAGTGATCCCGCCTAATGCACATAAAGACGTTTGTGTTAAGGTGTCGCAAAGCTCTTTTATGAGAATAATATTTTCATTAACAGACTCACCAGAGATAACTTGCTCCATCATTTCAGCGCCGCGTCTTGAGCCAATACGGCAAGGTGTACAAGTTCCACATGACTCTAAGGCACAGAAATCAAACGCAAAATGCGCTAACTCTTTGGCACTTGCGTCATGACCCATCACAATTATTCCACCGTGACCGATATGACCACCGAGCGTTTTAAAATGCTCGTAGTCTAATGGATTATCTAAATCATTCTTGGACATGTGATAACCAAGAGGCCCGCCTATCTGCACCAATTTCAGATCTCTTGCACCATCAAACGAGAACGCTAAACCACCACCAAAGTCATCAATAATATCGCGAACCGTGATACCAAATGGCAATTCAACTAAGCCACCATATTTAATATTGCCACTGAGTTGGAACGGGCAAGTACCACGCGAGCGACCATAGCCATGTTTGCCATACGCTTTACCACCATGTTCAACAATGGGCACCATACTGACCAGCGAGATAACATTAAACAATGCGGTTGGTTTTCCAAATAGACCTTTATGAACGGGAAATGGGGGTTTTACACGAACAGTGCCGCGCTTACCCTCTAAACTATTTAACAGTGCAGTCTCTTCACCACAAACATACGAGCCAGCACCAATACGTAGATGAATATCAAAATCTTTACCACTGTTTTGGATGTTTTTACCCAACCAACCTGTTTTACGCGCAAGGCGAATCGCATTATTTAACACTTTTCGTGCAATGGGATATTCAGAACGAAGATAGATATACCCCTCATTTGCACCTACCGCGAGCGCAGTTAAAAACATCCCCTCTAAAATCATAAACGGGTCGCCTTCACCCATCATTCGGTCTGAAAACGTGCCAGAGTCACCTTCATCAAAGTTACAAACAACAAATTTTTCATCGGCAACGGCATCTTTAGTTGCTTGCAGTTTTAGGTAAGATGGGAATGCAGCACCACCTCGTCCTCTTAAACCAGAGTGTTCCATCTCTTTAATGATGCTTTTAGGCGTATCAAAAAGTGCTTTTTTAAGTGCCGTAAAACCACGGTGTTTGATGTAATCATCAATACACATTGGGTCAACTAAACCAACACGCTGAAAACAGAGCCTTGTTTGCTTAGCAAGGTAAGGGACTTTAGTAATATCCCCCACTCTTAATGGATGCTCACCACCGTTTAAAAAATCAGCATCAAACAATCCAATAACATCTTTTTCTTTGATAGGACCATAGGCAATACGCTCGCCATTAACCTCGACTTCAACTAAGGTTTCTAACCAGAAAAGCCCCCAAGAGCCATTACGGACAATTTGAATCTCTTGATTTTTTTGCTTTGCGAGTAGGGTTATTTCTTCAACAACTTCATCAGCGCCTAAAGAAACAGAGGTGGTATCTAACGGAACATAAATTTTAATCATACTCTATTCCCTTTACAGTTTTTATTGATGATAGCTTGTACGTTGTCGCGGGTTACCTCAGCATAAAGTTTATCGTTAACAACAATATTCGGGCCGACTGCGCAGTTGCCTAAACAAAAAACCTCTTCGATTTCAAACTCCCCATCTTCTCGTTGCTCACCAATATCTGTTTCTAATGTGTCACACAACACTTTAATCATATTCTTCGATTTTCTTGCATAACATCCTTCAGCCATACACACTTTTATCACATTTTTTGCTCTTGGCTTAGTTTTGAAATCATGGTAAAAACTCACCACACCGAGCACGCCAGCTTCAGACTGGTTAAAGGTATTTGCTAATGTGGGATATAACTCCTCATTAATATAACCAAAGGTATCAACCAAGTTACGCAATGTTTCAACTAACCCCCCTCTTAAATGAGTATTTTTTTCTATCACTTTAAGCGCAGTATCAAAATCGTATTCTCTAAACATATTCGCTTCTCTTATCTATGTATTAACTTGATGTCGAACGCCCAATAACGTTTGACGCAATCGTTTACTGACCTGAAATTCAATGCCCTTAATTAAGGGCTAAAAGGGAGGGCTAAACGAAACCGTTACACGGCAGGGGAATTAACAATATTCACACTTATTATTAACATATTGCTTTTTAATAATACCCGCATAAATATAGGGTTATAATGATTCAGAACAACAGCACTTTGTTTTTTACAGGCATTTATTGACCCACTTAACATTTCAAGACAAATATCCCTCGTTAAAAGTTGCAATGTCTAACTATTGGCAAATAAAGGATTACGCGAATAAGTTATTCACAACGTCATAACAACTCAAAAAACAGGGCTTTGCTGGTTGCTGAGTAGGCGAATATTGTAAAATGTATAGGTATCAATAAAGGGTAATCGCCCGTGTGGGTTCATGATTTTTAAAGGGGAAATAATATATTAAACTTTTTTAGCTTTATTAGAGTTTGATATTCATGGGAAAAAGGCAGGGAAAGGCACACATATTTTTTGAGTGAATAAAAATACAATCATCATTTTAAATTCTCATTACGAAAAAGAGCGAAAAAACAGTGAAAAATCATTAACGGTGCGCTAATAAGCGGATGGTAAATCGCAGTCAATAACTCAGTGGACTATTTTTTGTAACCTACTCTGTCCTGAAATGCACCGTTCCCCCGTATTTTCTGAAAGCACGCTAATTCCTCTAGCGAGCCCACTGCACCATGGAGGCGGCGACGCCTTATTTAAGTATGTGATCTAAATTTTCCGCAGGGAAAACAGCTTAATTCAAGGCGTAAGTTGATGTAAATGGTTGTTCCCTTTACGAAACTTACAACGCGGAAGTGAGTTGTTTTAACCAGTAAAATAGATCAGCTATTTACTGTTATTGGTATTACAGGTAATAAACTCATTTAAACAGCGCATAAACCGCGAGATATTTGCTCAACGTGACCGCCATTCGGCAATCACAGAAAGTGCTGCTGCTATTGAATCTCGGAATTTAACTCACCCTCTTGCCAACGTAATGCGATAGGGGGAATTGAGTATATTTTTGACCAACGCTCACAAATATTAGCATCAGAACAATCCTTTAATTCTGTCTCATTCACATATAAAACAAGGTGATAATGGTTGCTCATAATGGCATAGGCACAAATTTCAATACAAAATACCTCCGTTACAGGGGAAACGGGTTTAAAATAAACAGAATGAGTTTGTTTTCTGGTCAGTTGTTAATTCAAGCATCAAAAGGCAGGACTAAAGTCCCACTTCCGATGAATAATTAGCTTACTTTTGGGAAGTGGGACTTTAGT
>NZ_ATUO01000246.1 GCF_000420245.1 Psychromonas hadalis ATCC BAA-638
ATGTGCCCCATAGCGGGTTAGAAATGAAGATTAACTTGAAAGACAAGCCCCATGCCTTCGCTAACAATAAGATAGTTCTTAGGTAATAAATACTAGGGGCTATTTGTTATAAATAGCTTTAAATTGTTCGTAGCGCTTGCGGTTAACACCCAAATCGGAATAACCAGCACGAGACTGGGATCGAAAATGAACCAGTTTAGTTTGCTCATCAAGCAGTATTTCAACATCATCGTGAAAATGAAAAACGCCTGTCGTGAACACAGAATAGAGGTAGTGACTTTCTTGAGCTTGCAACTCATTGTTTCCCATCGTGTTCAAAGTGGCTAGCACCAAACTGATAGTTTCCTCAGAGCTCGCCTTGTACTGCAATGGCTCTACTCGCTTTTCTACAATGTCAGTTTGACTCGATACCGCATTGGGCTTATCTGGCATAGCACTTAATTGACCTGCTTTATGACCCAAATGTGTAGGTATGCTAAGATTTTGAAAAACCAGCCGGGCGATAAAGAGGGTAACAATAACAACAATTAATAGACCGATAATTTTCATAGTAACTCCTGTATGTTGAGTAAATATAAGCTAAATCGCAAACGCCCCCAAGCCTTATAAACCTACAATGGTGTGGTCATTATGGGCTTAAACTCTATAAGCTAATAACGGGACTTTGCACAAATATCTCATCGTGGGCATTACAGTCTTGGCATGTTAGATAATAGTAAGCTTTCTTCTTATTAATTTTAGTGTTTTTGCTGTTGCAACTTAGGCAGGATTGTTTCATTGCAGTGTTTGCATCGCAACTTGGGCACTTCACATAATAACCAAACTTCCCCCAGATTGCTTGTAATTTAACCGTGTTATTACATTTCTTACAGGCTAGTTGAGGAAGTTGTAGAATATTCGGAATAACGGGCGGTTGTGGCTTTTCTACTATATACGTCTGTGTGCTGGATTCGATTTTAGTTACAGGTTTAGACTTTACTTCCGATAACTCAGGGATGATTTGTTGCACGTGTTCTGCTCTAGATGGCTTATGGTGTTGCATTAAATAGTTGGAAATTTTATCCATCGATTCAGCTGAAAATAAGGGTCTTGTATCACCTGCTTTTAATGCAGTTATTAATTTACTGGTTGGGATATTCATCAATTTAGTCACTTTATCGACAACAAATTCTGATTTCACCAGTTTTTTTGAAATATCTTTGGGCATATCATCTCGATGAACAATAGCATTACTAGATATTGCACAGATGTGATCCCAACATCTTCCTGCAAAACCTTGCTGTAACAATCCAAATAGAAATTTAGGTAAGAGTTGAACTTTATCTTCAAGTAATAAATCCAGTAACAATTTTTCTTGCAGTTCTACCTGCTTAATTGGAGAACGCATTCCTGACCAATGCTTGTTATAACTTCTTGTCCATTCTTGATTGTTATTTACTTTAACTTCACCAGTAATGCTTTTTGATTCAATCAAAACGAAGCCATATGGGTACAGTATGAGATGATCGATTTGTGCAACTTCTTCATTGAATTCAAAACGAAAATCGTTAAAGACAAATACTTGTTGGTTGTCTTTAAAGGCTCGACGTAGAAAAAATGCGACGTCTTGTTCCTGTTTATCTCCAGCTATCTGTCTAATATCTTTAGAAAAATTCGTTTCTTTATTTTTTATGATCAAACCAAAATCCTTTATCTCTACATTCTAGTAGTTACAGAAGTTAATGATAATATCATTATTATTTGAAGAGTTAATGTCAATGCGGTTTCTAATTCTTTTGCTATATTGCGTTGTTGAGTACTTCGACGATAGCTGTTTCAAACTCATAAGCGCGACCAAACGAACAATGAGGGCACTTTGTCGCCCTAGAAAGCTGACTCGAAAACGCCCCCTTTGCGACTTAAAAACTACAAACCAGTGGCCAATATTACTCAGCCACAACACTAACGCATTATCAAAAGCAATGAATGACATTTGAGTCAGTACTCAAATATCATTTTTAAAATTGATATATCACCTCACTAACAAAATTATATTTAATTCTCATTTTTCGCTTATTGCACCGTTTATCCTATGAAGGGAAGCACTGAGCTTAAATAACTAGCGATAACGACCGACTATATCCTGAACCTGTTTACGAAATACATCATTTTCCAGCACAACATCAATCTCTTCAATAAGCTCTCTAGCAAGGGGGTGCGATTGACGAACACCAATATAAAAGGGGATCAGGGAGTCGTTGATAAAGTCGACATGGCGGTAAGCAATCATCTGTTGATAACCGAACTTTTTAGCAATATATTTAGCCTGCTCAGGCATCGCAATTAAAAAATCAGCCTGCTCTCTCCACAGTAACCAATGAAGCATCGTGTACAAATTATTCGCTTCAAGCTTTTGCATAAAGTCAGGAATGTTATCGGACTCCCACTCTGCCCCTTTTTGAGTAATAATTTTTAGACTTCCTAAATCTTCAAAGCGTTTTGCTGATTCAATGATAGAGCGATTAGTATTGTTTTTATGGTAAATAAGAAACCCAAAATCTAACTTATAGGCATGGCTTGACGTAAAGTACGCATACTGTTTCCGTTTTTTTGATGGGTACGTCAAAAAACCATCTGCTTTCTCATACTCCACCTGTACTTGAGCTCGGCCCCAAGGATATGCTTTTAGCGTTACTTGGTGACTAGGCAAATGACTAAAAATCAACGTGATTATTTCAGGAATAATACCCGCCACGATATCCTCGTGTTGAAAACTCAAAGGCGCTTCATTATCTGCAACCGCAAAAGTGAACGTTTCTGCTTGGACGCTAACAGAAAATAAAAATAACCAAAGAACGTAAGGAGACAACAATCTTAGCTTCATACTTATTCCTTTATTCTAAAATAATTTCAAATCTCTTTTCTATCCAGTAAAGGGTAGTGGTT
Organism: Psychromonas hadalis ATCC BAA-638; assembly: GCF_000420245.1. Taxonomy (GTDB): domain Bacteria; phylum Pseudomonadota; class Gammaproteobacteria; order Enterobacterales; family Psychromonadaceae; genus Psychromonas; species Psychromonas hadalis. The sequence continues at coordinate 2,926 of NZ_ATUO01000246.1, forward strand.
ATGATTGATTATTCAAGTGCTTAACTGTCACTTCCTGTGTCGTAATAGCACTTTATTTAGCCAAGTTAGAGCAGAGATAGGAGAGAGTTAAAATGCAGAGAAAAAGTCCGATGTAAGATGAACACCGGACTTTCCTTTCATTCAGTTAAGCATCTTTTGATGTGACTTAACTAAACGACATTAGCGACTAGATATTAAATAATTTTCAAACTGACTCGCTTTGTGATGTAATGGACGCCCCTCCCCAATGGCCAATATCGTCATCTTTGCCATAATTAGATTAGAGCGTTTAATCAAAGGAGTCTCGCATGAATATTTAAAGTGGTTGGTATTGATTTAGCAAAACATTATTTTCAGGTCTGCGTTCTTACTGATGAAAACAAGATACATTCCAATAAAAAAGTGACTAGAGCACGTCTTTTAGATGTCGTTCGTCAATTCCCTGAAACTACATTAATCGCAATGGAAGCATGTGGTAGTTCAAACTATTG
>NZ_ATUO01000247.1 GCF_000420245.1 Psychromonas hadalis ATCC BAA-638
GCCAATTCTAAATGACGGGTTATTTTGAAAACAAAAGCGCAAGTAATTTTGAAGCCGATCCTAACCGAGTTAGATGATTAAAAAAGCCCCTCTATTAAATTAATAGAGGGGCTTTTTTGTGTTTATTGAAAAAAAAGAACCACGAAATCGTGGCGCGACACAAAGAAAAGCCTATTGTTTTATTTTTCTTCGTGTCTTCGTGGTTATACCAATTCCAATAAATATGTGATCGTTTTTGGGACGTGAGACTTTAGTCTCGCCTTTACTATTGGCGTAGCTAAAGCAGCACGTCCTAATAATTAATATGACCAGTTAATTACTGGAAATGGTATTAATATCTTTTGAACTTATACTTTTAGTCAATACCTTCGCCAAAATTGACCAAGGTATTGTTAGTCCATCGCCAATTTAACCAACTCCTCTTTGCGACGACGTATCTGCATGAGTGCAATAGCCAATAATAATAACAATGCAGGGATATATAACCACTGCTTAGCAAATGCGCCTTCAACAGGCATCTCAACCGATAATATAGTTTGATCCCAATCTAGCCCCATTTTCGATGCTGGGCTATCAAAAGCAACATCATCAATCATCATTACACCATCACTTTCAATAATGGTTAATCCCATATTTTGTAAACGTTGCTCACCCGTTTCACCAATAATAGGCAAATGCGCATAAAAAGTAGTTGGCTCGCCAATATCACTTAAGCCACTCACTCTTATTTTAAGGTCGCGATCACTCTGTACATGTTGCAGTTCAGAAACAATATTATAAGGTTCAATATCAACATAAGAGGGGGATAGTTTCTCCATAAAATAAGCGGGTCTAAACAACGTAAAGGCAATCAATAACAGTGCAATGACTTCCAACCAGCTACATTTATCAAAGAAGTATTTTTGTGTTGCAGCGGTGAAAACCAATATCGCAGCGGTGGCAACCACAAACACTGATATGCCATGTAACCAATCCACATTAATCAATAATAGATCGGTATTAAAGATAAATAGGAAGGGTAATATTGCCGTACGTAAACTATAAAAGAAAGCAATCACACTGGTTTTAATCGGCTTACCACCTGAGATAGCGGCTGCCGCAAATGAAGCAAGCCCCACAGGCGGGGTCACATCAGCCATGATACCAAAATAGAAGACAAACAGATGCACTGCAATCAGCGGCACAATCAATCCATTTTGTTGCCCAACTTCAACAATAACCGTGGCAAGCAGTGATGAAACAACAATATAGTTAGCGGTAGTGGGTAATCCCATGCCTAAAATCAGGCTCAAAATCCCCACTAAAATAAGCATAATAAGGATATTACCACCAGAAGCCATCTCAACAATACTCGCTAAAGGTGCGCCCACATTGGTCAGAGCAACGACACCCACAATAATACCCGCGGTTGCTGTTGCAATGCCGATGCTAACCATATTTTTAGCACCTACTTCTAATCCATCAACTAGATCCCTATAACCAACTTTAAACTGTTTAGTGACGTTTTCTTCCCCTCTAAAGTAAGCAAACAGTGCTTTTTGTGTGAGTAAAATAACAATTAACACCATCGTCCCCCAAAAAGCAGAAGTGCCAGGAGAGAGTCTTTCAATCATCAAACACCAAATCAACACCACAACAGGCAGTAAAAAGTGCAAACCTGAATTCACGGTCTCTTTCACTTCAGGCAGATGTATAATGGGGGCATTAGCATCATCGAGTTCAAGCTCAGGGAAACGAGCACACCAATAAGCAATAATGATATAAGCCAAGCCAACCAAAACAGCAATTACGTATGCAGAACTATCACCCGCAATACTTTTTATCCAACCTAAGCCGTAATAAACAATTAAGGCAAGCAAACAAAAAAAGAAAACAATCAAGGCTGCATTACGCAGACGAATTAGTATTTTTGCAGGTGGTTTTGCTCTCTTTAATCCATGCATACCCATTTTCATCGCTTCTAAATGCACAATATAAACCAATGCAATATAAGAGATTAATGCGGGGATAATGGCATGCTTAACCACTTCAAAATAGCTGATACCAACATATTCCACCATTAAAAAGGCAGCAGCCCCCATTACTGGCGGCATAATTTGTCCATTAACTGAGGAAGCCACTTCTACCGCACCCGCCTTTTCTGCTGAAAAGCCTACTTTTTTCATCATTGGAATGGTAAACGTGCCCGTTGTGACTACATTTGCAATCGATGAACCTGAAATTAATCCTGTTAACCCAGATGCAATAACGGCTGCTTTTGCAGGGCCACCGCGAAGATGACCCAGCATTGAAAAGGCGGTTTTAATAAAATAGTTACCCGCGCCTGCTTTATCAAGCAGTGCGCCAAACAATACAAACAGGAATACAAATTTGGTGGAAACCCCCAATGCAATACCAAAAACACCTTCGGTAGTTATCCATTGTTGATTAACAATAGTGGTAATTTTATTGGCATTATGAGCAAGTAATTGTGGAAGATGAGGGCCCACAAAGTTAAAAGCAAGGAAAACAAGTGCAATCACCGCCAATGGCGCACCTAAACTACGCCTTGTTGCTTCTAATAAAATCAATATACCAGCAACACCTGCAATGACATCCATCTGGTTAGGAATACCTACACGGGTAACAATGCCATCGTAAAAAATAAAGTAATAAGCACCTAAAAACCCACCGACGAATGCCAGTGCCCAGTCAATTAAAGGGATAGTCGTTTTATTAGATTTTTTAAAAGCAGGATAAGATAAAAAGGCCAAAAAGAGCGCAAAAGAGAGGTGAATAGAACGCGCTTTGGTATCATCAAAAACAACATTTAAATCCCAACCGATACTGTTTAAAAATTGCTGGAAAATAAAAGGGATCGGCGATGAAAAGTAGAGTTGAAAAAGTGACCATGCAATTGCAGTAAAGGTGATCAGTTTTTTTACCTTACCAACAACGTGGCGCCCACCCGTTTCTGTTTGCTCCACCAGCTCTTGTAGCTCAGCGTCATTCATTATATGGATCTGTTCGCGCATAAGTTATTCTTATTATTAAGTTATAAAAAAAGGCAGTAAAACTGCCTTTTAGGGTTCTATACCCATGTTACCTCAAGGTGCTTTGTCAGGCACAAGCTCGGTAACCAGAGCAAGACGCAACATGAGCGAATGGTGATTCCCTTTATGATTGTTGCAACGCTGGGCTGGTTTTCGAGCTTGCGCCCCGAAGGGCAAGGCAACTCGCACCAATCTGCGTTGTTATAAAATCTCGACTTAGAATGACTAGGCTTCAATTTTATGCCTAGCACCTTGGCACGATTTTCCTTGCTGACTTTGCACCTTGAAGTATCATGGGTATATAGTCAAAATATAAAAAATTAC
>NZ_ATUO01000248.1 GCF_000420245.1 Psychromonas hadalis ATCC BAA-638
ACCTGTATTTGGTCATCGACATTTTTAGTCGAAAAATAGTTGGTTGGCAGATTCATAGTGAAGAGAGAAGTTCTTTAGCATCAGATATGATGACCGATATTTGTATTAAAGAGAAGATAAAAGAAGATCAAATTGTTCTTCACTCAGACAATGGAAGCCCAATGAAAGGGGCTACAATGCTGGCGACATTGCAAGAACTAGGTATTATGGCATCGTTCAGTCGACCATCTGTAAGCAACGATAATGCTTATTCAGAGTCGTTATTTAGAACCTTAAAGTATCGTCCAGAGTACCCTGAACGAGCATTTCAAAATATTACAGAAGCCCGTGATTGGGTTGAGTTTTTTGTATCATGGTATAACGAAGAGCATCGCCATAGTGGGATTAAATTTGTGACTCCTTCACAGCGCCATCAGCAACTCGATCTGGCTATTTTAGAGAATAGAGTGAGTATTTACGAGCAAGCTAAAGCTAAAAATCCAGAGCGTTGGTCAGGTAAAACGAGGAACTGGGATATGATTGAGAAGGTAAGCCTTAATCCAGAGAATATTAAAAAAGCAAAAGAAGAAGATAAGGTGGCATAATTTAAACATTAGGCGACAACTAGCTTGAAAAACACCGACCTACGGAAAAAGCGAGCGCCATCTTATATAAACAGAAATGAGAGAAAACATATTCATAACCAGTTCAGCTGATCACTATACGTTTTATTATGTAGGGTCATCAAACCTTTTAGACAAGCTTAATTATGAGACGCTTGCGTATCATAATAACTTAATGTACATTTATCACCAGTTCTAATAGGAAAGGTCCTTGAAAATGATATCCAATATTCATAAAAAATCAGCAGGTCGTCCTGTGGATCACCAGAAAACACAGAGTGTATTTGAAGCAATAGATAATATTTTGGCAAACGAAGGAATTTCCGGGCTCTCTATAGAAAGAATTGCAAAAAAAGCAGAAATATCTAAGGCAACTTTATACCGCCGTTTTGGTGATCTCCAAGGTGTACTAAGTGCATATGTTGAAACATTTACCCAAAATGCACTTGATAAAACTCTACATGGCAAAACTATAAATATAAGCAACCCTGTGGAATTAGAACAAATTTTGGTAAGAATAGGTATCGAGCTTATGAAGTTAATTAGTCAACCTAGAGTTATTGCTTTCGACAATGCAATGCTATCTGCAGGGCCGAAATTTATAACATTTAAAGAAGAAATGTATAGAGCAGGTCCTCAAAAAGCAGTTAGCCAAATTGGTGAGCTTCTTGAAAATGTAGGCGTTACGTCTCTTTTGTTTGATAGTAATAGCCTCGGAGATATTTTATTCCATATCTGGCGTAGTGGCTTTTATGATAGAGCAAGAATCACAGGCCAGGTTCTGATGAATGGTGATCAGCTAGAACAGCATATAACTGCTGGTACTCGGTTCTTTTTATCACGTATTACTTTAGAGGCAGACAAATGAATAAAACAAATCCCCGTATATTAATAGCAGGAGCGACGGGCTACTTAGGAAGCCACATTGTTAATGTATTACTAAAACAAAAAGTTGATTTTAAAGTACTGGTGAGAAGTAAAAATAAATTGCTAGAAATGGGCCTACTTGATAAGCAAATAGAGATAGCGCATGTAACTGATGCCAGTACTTTACACGGCTGTTGTGAAGGGATTGATGTAGTAATTTCCAGTGTCGGCATCACACGTCAAAAAGATGGCTTAAGCTTTATGGATGTTGACTTTCAAGCTAATCTAAACTTATTAGAAGAAGCAGAAAGAGCCGGTGTTAAGAAATTTATCTACATTTCCGCATTTAATGCTCCGAAGTATCAAGGCGTGAGACTTCTTAGAGCTAAAGAGCGCTTTGCAAAAAGATTGCTTGCATCAAAGGTGTTAGAGCCCTGCATTGTAAGACCCAATGGTTTCTTTTCTGATATTGAAGAGTTCTATTCAATGGCAAAATCAGGTCGTGTATATGTTTTCGGGAAAGGCAATGTGCAACTAAATCCAATTCATGGAGAAGACCTAGCTAGGTTCTGTTTAGAAGTCATCAACAAAGAAGGAAATGAGTTCGATATTGGTGGGGCCGAGGTCTTTTCTGTTTATGATGTCGCAGAACTCGCTTTTCACGCTCAAGATAAGACTCCTCGAATTACCTGCTTGCCTGACTGGGTGAGAAAAATATCGTTATTCATTGCGGCTAAGCTACCGGAAAAGTTCGGCGGTCCTGCTGAGTTCTTTCTTACAGTGATGGCTCAGAATATGGTTGCTCCGACTTACGGAAAACGAAAGTTAGGTGATCACTTTCGAAATATTTTTCAGGAAGAGAACAAATAGAATAAAGCTAATGAGGGTATCTCAAAAAAAAAAAGAACTAAAATTCTAAGGTACTTTGTGCCCCTTTATAATATTAGTTGTCTACAACTATCCTGACACAGGGGGTCTGCTAGGTTGCTAAGTGCGTTCGGTGAACAAAGAGACCGATTCACTTCTGCTCAACAGGTACAACAATACGCAGGAATAGCGCCAGTCACAGAACGTAGTGGCAAAAAATCATGGGTACACTGGCGTTGGCAATGCCCTAAGTTTGTAAGGCAGACATTTATCGAATGGGCTTCTCATTCAATTTATAGTTCGTATTGGGCTAAGATTTTTTATCTTAAAAAAAGAGAATTGGGTAGTTCACATCAAGCAGCTATTAGTGCCCTTGCATTTAAATGGATCAGAATTGTTTATAGGTGTTGGCAGGATCGCAAACCATATAATGAAGTTCGATATTTAAGAGCATTAAAAGATCGCGGATCACCATTATTAGACGGAGGAAAATCTTGAACTAATCCTCAGGGCGTGAAGCGAGATAGAAATCTAAGTCGAAAACACCCGCAATACATTGCAATTCGTAATCCATTAACTGACCACACTGTAAATAACCTATATTATAGATGGTACGGTCAAAGTAAGTAACACACCTGTATATAAACACCTATACCGCCTATAGCTATTGATTTTACTGAGCGACGAAGGAGGTGGTATCGGTATTTTGCGATTTTTAACACCCTGCGCTTTTATAGTAAAAATGGAGGGTAATTAAAATGAACCAAAAACAGGTTATATTTATCGGTAAAATAACAGATTAACCACTCTTTATATAAAATTTCCCTTTGTAATTTCCCTTGAATGGTAAAATCACAGGCCAAATTATTTGGCTCTGTTGTAGCTAATTGTTGTCTATACTTATAAATAAGACTTAACTGATTGAAGGTACTCGCAATGAAGACTAAATTATTTGTAAGTAAGCTTAATCTAATCACAAAAGCACTTTTCTCTATGACACC
>NZ_ATUO01000249.1 GCF_000420245.1 Psychromonas hadalis ATCC BAA-638
GCCTATGGGTGACAACAGTGTTCTACAACAGAGCCGTAAATTTAGACAAGTTAATTTAATAGTCTATTATGCAAGTGAAACATCATTTTATATCAAACGTAAAGATGGTATAAAGCCTCACTGAAAAATAGATGGCTCTGTCCATCAAAATAAGAGATTAATAGCTACAAATCTGAAAAAGGACTGCGTACACAGTTTGCACCCGCTTGTAAAACATGGGTGTAAATTTGTGTGGTACGAATATCAGAGTGGCCCAATTGATCTTGCACTGTACGTATATCTGCCCCTCGTTGTAGTAAGTGCGTGGCAAAGGAATGGCGTAAAGTATGGCAGGTGACCCGTTTAGTGAAACCTATCTTTTTACTCGTTTCTCGTACTGCCTTTTGTAAATTAGATTCATGAATGTGGTGTCGACGAACCATTTGGCTTTCAGGGTCAACACTCAAACGAGCAGATGGAAAGAGGTAGTGCCAATTGAACTCTTTCGCTGCATTAGGATATTTACCTGCTAGTGCATAAGGCAGGTAAACCCTTGAATACTTCGTGTTTTTCATATCTTGTTCGTAATAAAGATGAACACTTTCTATCTGCTTTTTCAATGGAGAAACAAGCTCTTGTGCCAATGTGACACGACGATGTTTTCCTCCTTTTCCATGCCAAATTTGTATTGAAAGATAATCAAAATCAATATCTTGAACCCGTAACCTCACCGACTCCATAAGACGCAAACCACTGGCGTAAAGTAAATAACACGGCAGTGAAAGATGAGCAGGTAAATTTTTTAATAATAATGCAGTTTCGGTTGAAGTTAATACCACCGGTAATTTTGGTTGCGTAGTCGTCCGATTATATTTTAAATCTAACGTTAATGGTTTATCTAAAAACTCTTTGTAAAGATAAACCAATGCATTCAAGGCAAGCGCCTGCGTTTTAGGTGCGACATTTTTTGTGTTAGCAAGGTATGAAAGAAATGATTCAACCTCTCTATCATGGCAGAAGCTTGGATGTTTTTTAAAATTATAATTGATAAAAGAAGTTATCCAGTACAAATAAGATTCTATTGTGCGTTTTGCATAACGACGCATTCTCATATTCTCAGCCAAAGCTCGTAAAAAAGGAGATTTCATACTGGCACCATTAATTAGTTTGCAGAATAATGTTTATGGGTATATATTCAGTGGTATTATATACAGTATAGGTGTTTTCCATATTTCTGCTGGTTTTATAGATTATTTCAATTTTTTATCAGGTGATACTGATTTGATTTATATCCCTACCTGCTTGATGGTAAAAGAAATTAGTGTAGTATTTGTATATATAAAAAATAAATAATGAATTACCGCTTTTGGCATGGCATAGCTGGTTTTTTCCATCTAATAAGCTGTTATGTGTTTACCTAAGGAGATTTTATGAATGCTCATGGTGATCTTTCTATTTTGTGGGACGGAGACTTATTAATCGTTAAAACATTTGGTCCATTTAATGAAATAGGATTGAAGATTCATATTTCAAAAATTAGAGAGTCAATATTAAGTAAAGACTTAAAATCGTGGCGTAAAATGGAAATTTGGGATGAGGAGACTCTAGGTTCACCTGATGTAGTTTCAACAGGTGAAGCCGTAGCTAAATGGTACAAAGACAATGGATGTTATGCTTCTGCAATAATTGTCTGTAATAGTTTACAGGAGCAAATAGCTGATAATATAACTAGTAATAATACTAAGTCATTCCGTAACCAAGAAGCTGCCATGAATTGGCTAAATCGGCAAAACACATAACAAGGCGTTTAAACGGAACAAAAACAGTGGGTTACGTTTCGCTTCGCTCCACATTATAACCCACAATTTTTGTCCGCTTAACGCGGCGTTAGGTTTTTATCCAGACATGGGGTTACAAATGAAAAATATACCAATAACTATTGTCCTTTCGTCAGTGTTCTTGTTTTCTTGTGGTGGCTCTGAAGGTGGCAATTCTACTGAAACGTTAAAAAGTGATTCTATGACAAAACTGTCCAATACGTATTGGGAAAAAGGATGCTCTGGTTACAGTAAATTTTCGAGTGACGAATTTAAAACATTATGGAACACTAAAATTAAACTAAGCATAAATTCTTCCCTAGAGGGTACTTATCGAACAGAGTATTTTCATCCGAATGATGAGGAATGTAATTCAATGATGTTTGATTCTTTTGATATTTCTAAATTTGAGTTTAAAAGTAAAGTAATCAGTGATGAAAGTATTGAGGGTAGGGGTCTAAATGAAACGTTTATTTTTAATTCAAATAATCGAGACTTACCACCAATTTACACTTTAATTTATCTTGATAGTGAAAAATTATACTTTGGTCAAAGATCTGGTGCACATATGGGAGACCTGCCGGAAACAAGGCATTCTTCTATATCGCTTGATGATTACTTTACCCAAATTCTAAATTAGAAAAACCTAACAAGCTGTTTAAACTGATAAAAAACAGTTGGCCATCGCTTCGCGATTATAGCCAACCATTTTTTACAGCTTAACAGGGCGTTATGTTTTTTGAGAGGTTAAATGGAAAATGTCAAAGAGTTGCACGGTCGTTTATTTGTCTTAAATTCATTTTTTCGGTCATATTCTTGCTTCATAGCGCTTGAACACAAATGCCAAGAGTTAGATCGTGAATTTGGTGGTTTATGCCCATTTACACATATTCACAATATACTGCTTTCCGATGCAGTAACTAGTTGGTGTAAACTATTTGGCTCATGGAAAGATGAAGGTCACTGGAAAAAACTAATCCCAAAAGAAGATCATAATAAATTTTTAGTTTTCATGCAAAATGAAACAAAACTAACACTTGATGAGTTCAATAACTATCGAAAAGAGATGGTTTTGTTTCGTAATAAATGGGTGGTTCATCATGATGTCAATTTCAAACAAAATCCTGTTCCGTTTTTCGATACTGCACATAGCAGTGCCTTAGCTTTAAATGTATATATCCGTGAAAATTCGGACGACAAAATAATTTACGACGGTCCAGAGTGTATGTCGGACTTTGGAGAGCAAGTTGCACAGGCTATGTTATCCAAAATCGTTGCCCCCAAAACATAACAAGCACTTTAAACGGAACAAAAACAGTTGGCTCTGTTCCGCTTCGCTCCACATTATAGCCAACAATTTTTGTCCGCTTAAGTGGGCGTTAGTTGCCCTAAAAATTGATGTTCTTATTTAATTTTCAAAGGTTATAAATCTGGGTTTAATTTGCTAAATGAAAATCAATATTACGTTGTGAGTTTCCTAAGTC
>NZ_ATUO01000250.1 GCF_000420245.1 Psychromonas hadalis ATCC BAA-638
TGTCGTGTTGTCATGGAGGCTTGTTATTCTTCTCATTATTGGGGGCGTACATTTGAGGATATGGGGCATACCGTTGACCTAATTCCAGCTCAACATGTCACCCCCTTTGTTAGAGGCAATAAAAATGATAGCAATGATACCTTAGCTATTTTTGAAGCCTCTACACGACCCTTTATTCGCTTTGTGCCTGTTAAAACTATAGCGCAACAAGAAGTCTTAATTCTACATCGTTTGCGTGAAAGATTGTTAAGCTCTCGCATTGTGCGTATTCTCATGAGATCGATCACCCATTCTCATTCATGCCGATCACTTTTGCTCGCTACTTTGCGGTGAGATTGAGTTGTAATACTTTACTCAAGATCCGTCAACAATTTTGCTCCTATTTTACGCATTGACTCGCCTTTTAACTCAAATCGTTCTGCACAGTGAACCAACCTATCTAGAATTTCATCTGCATAAGTCGCTTCTCCAATTAACTCATGCCATTTCGAGAGTGGTAATTGGCTCATCAAGATCATTGAACCTTGCCCATGTCGTGCATCAATAATATCAAGAAGATCACTACGTTGTTGGCCTGTTAAACTTTCCATTCCCCAGTCATCAATGATCAAGATATCGCACTTGCTTAGCTGTGTCAGGAAGCGAGAGTAACTACCATCACCGTGCACGCGTTGAAGATGCTCTTGTAGCCCCTTTAGCCTAAAATAGCGCACGCTTTTACCTTGCTGACAGAAGTGTTGCCCGATCGCACATCCCATGAAGGTTTTTCCACAACCAGTCGCCCCTGTAAAAATGAGATTTTGGTGGTGAGTTAACCAATGACCTTCAAGTAAACTACGGATCTTTGCTTTCTCTAATCCTCTTCCTGCACGGTAATCTATCTGCTCTGGATGAGCTTGTAGCCTGAATTTGGCTTGTTTAACTAATCGCTCTATTTTGCGCTGTTCCCGTTGTGATATTTCCTCTTCAAGCAATAACGATAATCGCTCATTGAAGCTAAGATCTTGGTAATGTTGTGGTTGAGCATTTTGTTGCTCAAGTGCGCTAAATAGGTGGGTAAGGCGTAGGCCACTTAGCTGTTCTGATAATTGTTTATTCATGATATTTCCTTAATGGTAATATTCTTCACCACGAAGATTCTCGTGATCTATATTGAGTAACGGATCTGATGATTCACAGGCGAGTACTTGCTGATCTAACCCACTGCTTAATATCGCTTTTATGCTTTGTAAACGGGTTGCGCCAGTATCAAGACCACGCTGACAAGCGGCATTTAAACGCTCTTTGGAATACTTTTTACTCAGAGATAACAACCCAAAACATGCACGATAGCTTTGCTGTGGGTGTGTTTTACTACTTAGCTGAAGTGTCACTAATTCCAATACCGCACTGCCGAGGGATTCCGCCCAGCTCTGCAAACGTTCTGGTGACCACTGTGAATATTCTTGGTGGGATTTAGGCATATGTTCGCTGTGGGTACTATGGCCTCCTGAACGGGTGGATTTTAAGTGCTGTGCAACACAATGCCCTTGATGGTATATCTTGATCATCTTTTGTGTCACATGCGCCTCTAATCGTTTTTTGATCAGACCGTAAGGAACGGAGTAGTAGTGTTTCTCTACCTCCACATGATAATCAACATGGACAGTGACCTTTTTAATATAGGTATATTGATAACTTTGTAGTGGTAAAGGCTTCAATGCAGGCAGATCAATTTCAGTAAATAATGATGATCGGGTTCCCAATATTTTTTGAAATTTCTTATTATTCATCCAGATAAGCAACTCTTTAATGCGCTGATTTAATTGGGATAAACTGTAAAATACTTCTTTGCGAATAACCCCCATGATCCAGCGTTCAACAATCAACACACCATTTTAGCCTTGGCATTGTCCTTAGGTTTAAGCGGTCTCGCTGGCAGAATAGTGACATTGTAATGGCTTGCCATCTGTTGGTAAGTTGGGTTCAGATCAGGATCATATTTACACGCCCGAGTTGTTGCGGACTTTAAATTATCAGGGATAAGCAGGTCAGGTACCCCGCCAAGAAATTCAAAGCATCGTACATGACTCATCACCCAGTCCTCTAGCTTCTGCGAGAGGGGTGCTTCAGCGTAGCTGTAATTTGAAGCGCCCATTACAGCAACAAAAATCTGAGCACCTCGACACTCTCCTGTATCAGGGTTAACGAGCTGAACCGTTGGCCCACAGTAATCAATAAACAGCTTCTCACCGGCAATATGGTTTTGGCGCATCGAGGACTGTAACTTGATCGCCCAGGTTTTATAGTGGCGACAGAGTTGTGGGTAACTGTAGTGATTATCGCTATTACGCTCAACATACTCCTGCCAGAGCAGTTTTTTTGTGACACCTTTACGCTTTAACTCAAGCTGAAATTCTGGCCAATTTGGTAATGGAATAGCGGTTCTAGGCGTATGTTTAGTTTGTAAAAAATGCTTACTAAGCTTTGCATCATTCCATTGTTCTGGAAGTGGCCAGACTTCGATTCCTATCATTTTTGCACGCGTTAAATAGGTTGAAATAGTGGAGGGTGAGATCGATAAGCTTTTAGCAATCGAACGATTTGACAGATTCGCTTGATATTTTAAACGTAATATCTCTTTTAGTTGTCTCATTGAAATTGGCTCTGTTGGCATAACTTTCTCCTTAGTATTGAATAAAAGGAAAGTATGCAGATTTAACAAAGCAAAGTGATTATCGAGTGCTATTTACTTATAAAAAGTGATCGGCATCGATGAGAATAGGTGATCGGGATAAATGAGAACAAGTGATCGGCTTACATGAGAATGGGTGATCGCGATGGGTGAGAATATGCACATTGCAACAAGCAATCAATTGCGCGGTTTATTAACCGATTTTGGCATTATTTTTCCACTGGGTCAGAAAGGCTTTACAGAGATGCTGATTGATTTATGTTCAGATGAATCATTATCAGGTACTTTGACGTGGTTGGTCAACGATGTTTATCGTGAGTATCAGTCATTAAATACGCGCATAAAAGAGATTGAAAAAAAGTTAAAAACAGACATTGAAAATCACCCATTAGGAAAAATTTTATTGAGTATACCTGGAATAGGCTACCTCAATGCATCCGCTTTTATTGCATCAATAGGTAATGGACACGCTTTTGCGACTGCTAAAGAGTTTGCTGTTTGGTTAGGTATTACCCCAAAACAGTTTGCTTCGGGTAATAAGAGCGTCATGGGTGGGATCAGCAAGCGTGGTGACAGATATTTGCGCAAAATGCTTATCCATGG
>NZ_ATUO01000251.1 GCF_000420245.1 Psychromonas hadalis ATCC BAA-638
TTTTCCTATGTGAAATCGTTGCTTGAGCAGATTGTTGAGCTTAAATTGCCTAATCCTGTTTATCTTTATTGGGGCGTGAAGGAATATGCCCATTTCTATTTTGAAGATGAAGCATCTAGTTGGGCAAAAGAGCATCAAAATATCCACTTTCACCCTGTGATTGAGCTACCAGAAGTTGAGTGGCAAGGTCATCAAGGTTATGTTCATCAAGCCGTTTTAAATGACTTTCCTGACCTGTCTGAATTTGATATCTACATCGTTGGCCGTTTTGAAATGGCCAAAATTGCTCGTGAAGACTTTGTGAAGCAAAATGCCTCTGTTGAGCATATCTATGGCGATGCATTTGCCTTTATGTAAAAACCTTAAGAAGAGCTAATGACAACAAAACCTGCTGGATTGCTTGAATCATCCCTGATGGAATCTGTTGATAAACTTTTTATGCGTTTTTTGGTGGGTAAAAATAAAATTTACAAAGAGGAGGAGTATAACGATGGTCTTTCGGAAACGGAGCTTGATGATAAAGAGCGAGGTTTAGCCGATGCACAAGCACAAGATGGGTGGAATCAGCGTATATTATTGGATGTTGAAAAAGAGCGTGTGAACCGCGAAAAAGCGGAGCAATGCATTAAAGATAAACGTAATGCACTTTTGATGCGTTATTTTCAGCAATCACTGTTAAAAGTGGTGAATGAAAAACTGGAAAATAGTGAAACGATTATTTTAGAGCAGTTACAGCTACGTGAAAGCACCATTGAGTTATTGAATAAATTGTTAGCGGGTGAGCCTCGTTACTCTGTTTTAGCCTCTTTGTTAGATAAAAATATAAATACACGTCATCGTTTATTGTCATTGGTTCGCAGTGAAAGCTTTATGTCTGAGTTGGGACGCTCTTCACGAGATGTGCGTGATATCCAAGCCGCGATAGGTCTAATAGGCACTGACGTATTACGTTATTTAGTGCCTGCTATCTTGTTTAAATACCAAATCAATACTTATAGCCAGCATAACGTACTGTTTGCCAAAAAACTGTGGCGATACGAGATGACCCTTGGGCAAACGTGTACTGCACTCATGGTTGCTGAAGGCTATCGTCGACCTTATGAGGGGATGTTACTCTCTGCGATGGTTAATTTTGCTTATGTGGCGAGTTACCAGCAATATCTAAGTTCTTTTGAAGTAGTGCGCACCGCTTGTTTAGATCAGGCGCGTGAGAAAGGTGAAAAAAATCATCATGATTTCTTTTATGATATTCAAACCGACGCTGCCTCTTTACAAGCACTGCTTGTTTCACAATCTAGTTTAAAGCTAAGTCTCAACTTATCAGAAATACTATTTGATCGATCATTTCCACATCTCGTTAACGCCTTAAAAGAGGAAGTAGAAAATATTCCTTTTGAAGAGCGTGGTAAAATAGGGCAAGTTTTATTTAAAGCTGTGCGTTTTGCAAAATTTGACCAGCTACGTGCTTCGCGTTTATTTAAAGCGCAGTGGCTTGATGAGTATCTTGAAAAATCACATATAGATTCAGTGTCTTATAAAAATTTACTTCGCCAAGAGCTGTTCCGTTTCAAACCCACTTGGTAAAAATAGAGAAAGCAGGTAAAATGCGCCATCCATTTTACAGAGAAATAGCAAATGCCAACTTTATCCGATAGATTCAGTGATATTCGACCTTATAATGACAATGAGATCCAACCTGCGATCCGTCGTGTTATTAATAGTGATGAGTTTATCGACGCAATTATCAGTTTCCGTTTCTCTAAAATAGCCAAATTTACAGGTTTTTTATTGAAGCCTCTTTTACGTCGCTATTTTTTATATAAATGGGGTGCAATTTGTAGTATCGATGAGATGCAAAAAGTGGTCGGTGAGTACATGGAACATATGATCGATTCCACCACCACACAATTTACCTACTCTGGACTTGAAAATTTAGAGGCGGATAAAAATTATCTATTTGTTTCTAACCATCGTGATATTGCTATGGATCCCGCCTTTGTTAACTGGGCTCTTTTTTCAGAAAATTTTAAAACAGTACGTGTTGCCATTGGTGATAATTTACTGAGCAAACCTTTCGCTTCTGATTTAATGCGCATGAACAAAAGTTTCATCGTCAAGCGTGGATTGACGGCTCCTCGGGAAATGATGAAAGCAGTGTTGCAATTGTCTGATTATATTTTCAGTTCACTGCAAACGGATAGTAGTATCTGGATAGCGCAACGTGAAGGTCGAGCAAAAGATGGCTTTGATAAAACGGAACCTGCCATTATCAAAATGTTTTACCTTAACGGTAGAAAGAAAAAAATCGCCTTTAACGATTATATTAAACAGCTCAACATTGTGCCTGTAGCTGTTTCATACGAATTTGATACTTGTGATAAACAGAAAGCGCAAGAGCTTTTTGACAAAGCGGAATCAGGTGAGTATAAAAAATCAGAATTTGAAGATATTGAAAATATTGTACGTGGCATTGTTGGGCAAAAAGGCCATGTGCATGTTACCTTTGGCAAAACGCTGGATGATGATTTTGAAGATGCAGAGCAGGTTGCTGCTGCGATAGATAAGCAGATTTATCAAAACTATTATCTGCACCCCTCTAACTTTATTGCGGCTAAGCAAAATGTAGCGGAGATCAGTGAAGCAGACAAACAAGCTTTTGAGACGCGCCTACAAAACATAAAACCTGCGTTACAAGAGAGGGTCTTAAAAATGTATGCAAACCCCGTAAAAAACAGTATCAAACAATAAAGACGCTTAAAATAGAAGCGAGTTATTATTTGTTATGCACATTGGGTTATTTGATAACATCCTCATTAACTGTCATATTAGACATGTATCTCATTGAAAATTAAGCTGTAATATATTTTTATTGTTACAGCTCAATTTTTTATAAAAACTATTAACAGAGTTATCCACAGAGTTGCTCTGCATTGAAAGTGAACAACCACTTACCTCAGCAGTTAAAAATAGAGTGCTATCTCCTTTTTTATCCACTATTAAATTATGCCATTCGACAGTAACGATGTACTCCAACTCTGTACTTTTCATAGTCAAATTAATATAAAAATAAACCCACTGAGTTGTGCTTTTTTTACCTAAACTTAATATAACAAAATAGAATAAGGGCTAGGTTAAAACTGACTGTCGATCACTCAACAAGCCTTTTAATACCGATTACATTAAGTATGTGATCTAAATTTTGCGCAGGAAAATAGCTAAATTTAAGGCGTAAGTTGACGTAAATGGTTGTTCCCTTTACA
>NZ_ATUO01000252.1 GCF_000420245.1 Psychromonas hadalis ATCC BAA-638
GCTTCGGCGCTCTTTTTTTTTCTTGTCGAAAAGGTGAAAGTGGCACTCTTTTTTTGCATGAAAGAAAAATCATCCCGTCGTCAGTTAAGTACGAATGACTAACCACTAATTACTGTTTTTCAATTGATAATAACTGGCATCATTGGGTAGTTGCTTACGTTGTTTCCCTAACATGTAATTCTCTCTAAACACTTCAAAAAAAAGATTTAACTGCTGTGCATTTTTAAATTCCCCAATAAATTCCAATGCGAGGCTTGCGACCTCTGCGGTGGCGAGTTGATTCTCTTTTACCGCTTTACGCAGTAAATAGCGGGAAATGTTTTCAGGAGAGAAAGAGAGGACAGGAAAGTTATCAAGATAAGGGCTTTTTCGGAACATCTTTTTTGCCTGTGCCCAACTGCCATCGAGTAGAATAAATAGGGGCTTCTTATCACTGTTTATCTGTGTCTGATCGCTAATAACTCTTTCTATTTGACAATACTCTTCTGGGAAAATAACCATCGGTTGCCATTGTGGATTGTTAAGCAGTGCCAACATTTCACTATGGGGCTCGGTGCGTGACCAGATGTAGGCAAAAGTATCTGGGATAAGGTCTGCAATTAACCGGCCTGTATTACTGGGTTTTAAAATCTCATCATCATACATCAGCAGTAAAAATGCACTGTTGGTTTGCACTGTTTTTTTTAATCCGCAAATACACAGGTAGGGCAGTAACATACAGTGAATACAGCGTGTTATATTGCCTCCTCTTGCTAAAAAAGGGCGAGTAGATCGACTTAATCGTAGATCATAGAGTTTGTGTAAGGCATGAATTCGCATATAATTGCTCAATCTAATAATAGAGTGATAGGGTAAAGTAATGAAAAATTTATTACAGCAGTATTTTGGGTTTAGTGAATTTCGTACAGGGCAAGCACCTGTTATTGAAACATTATTAAGCGGGCAAAGTGCGGCGGCTATTTTTCCTACGGGATCTGGGAAATCTCTCTGTTATCAACTGCCTGCACTACAATTGCCACACCTTACCTTAGTGGTTTCTCCGTTATTAGCATTGATACAAGATCAACTCGATTTTTTACATAAAAAAGGGATCGCAGCTGCCAGTATTCAATCGATGCAAACTGCCAGTGAGTCATCGAAGGTTTATAAAGCGGTGGCTGATGGTGAGATTAAAATTTTGTTTATCTCAGTAGAGCGCCTGAATAGTGAACGCTTTCGTCAATTTTTAAAACAGGTGCCTATTTCACTGCTGGTCGTTGATGAAGCGCATTGTATCTCTGAGTGGGGGCATAACTTCCGTCCTGATTATCTAAAGCTCGCTTTTTACCGTGAGCAGTTCAATATTAAACAGGTGTTGCTATTAACGGCGACAGCAACCACACCAGTGATTGAAGATATGGCCACTAAGTTTGCTATTGAAAAGCAGAATATCACTGTGACAGGCTCTTATCGCAGTAACTTAAATTTAGCTGTTATTGGTGTCACAGAGCAAGAAAAGTTAAATCAACTGGTGCCGTGGCTTAATCAACGGGCTCATCTGGCAGGGATTATTTATGTCACTCTACAACAAACGGCAGAACAGGTGGCAAAAGCACTGAGCAGTGCGGGGATTCGCGCACAAGCCTATCATGCGGGTATGAAGAGTGAACAACGTATTGATATTCAGCAACGTTTTATGTCGGGAGAGAACCCTATTATTGTTGCTACTATCGCCTTTGGTATGGGCATTGATAAAAGTGACATCCGTTTTGTGGTGCATTATGACCTGCCTAAATCGATAGAAAACTATGCACAGGAAATAGGCCGCGCAGGGCGAGATGGTGCATCTGCTGATTGTTTGGTTTTGGCTAACAAAGATAACCTTAATTTGCTGGAAAACTTTGTTTATAGTGATACTCCTGAGCCGAGTGCGATTGATTATATTATTAATGAGATAAAAAATTGTAATGGTCAGTGGGAGGTATTGATGAATAGCTTATCGAGCCAATCTAATGTTCGCCTATTAACATTAAAAACCTTACTGGTATACCTAGAATTAGAGGGAATTTTAAAACCTGCTTACAGTTATTATGCCGAGTACAAATACAAGCAGTTAGTGCCTGAAAATGAGTTGTTAGGGCGATTTAAAGAGGAGCGTTATCACTTTGTTGAGGCCATTTTACAAAGTGCAGATAAAGCACGTACCTGGGCGACCATTAATTTTGATAAGTTGCAGAGTTTTTATCCAAGTGAGCGTAGTCGGGTTATTAGCGCGCTTGATTATTTAGATCAGCAAGGGTTGGTGGAGCTACAAACTAAACAGATGACCAATGTATACCATGTTTTCCCTGAGGTGATTCACGCAGATTTAGTCGATAATCTCGCCAAGCGCTTTAGTGACAAAGAACACAGTGAAATAAAGCGTATCCATTTTTTATTAGATTTTTTTGCTAGTAAAAATTGCTTGAACTGGCAACTCGCTCATTATTTTTCAGATAATAATCTGCAACAGCCTTGTGGGCACTGCAGTGTTTGTGCTGGGTTGTTAACCACTTTTCCTGAGTCAATGCCTTTAAAACCACTTGAAGAATATGATTTTTCAACGTTAACAAGTGCAATCAGTGAAAAGCTTGGCCAGCATAAAACCAATACACTGCTGGCACGTTTTCTTTGTGGTTTAACAACCCCCATTTTTACCCGTTTAAAAGTACGTCCGTTAAATGGTTTTGCACAACTGGAAAAGTATCGTTTCAGTGAGGTATTACAGTGGGTATCAGCACCGAAATAGGAATAAGCGCTAATGATTATCCCTTTCGTCAGCAGGTTACAATCAAGAATAAAAATAAAGCCATTCCACCACGAAGGCACAAAGTTTTAGAAGGTAATATGTTGCTTTTTATTCCTTTTTTTCGTGCTCTTTGTGTCGCATAGCAACTTCGTGGTTATACCAATTACATTACGTATGTGGTCTAAATTTTCTGCAGGGAAAACAGCTTAATTCAAGGCGTAAGTTGACGTAAATGGTTGTTCCCTTTGCGAAAGTTACAACGCGGAAGTGAGTTGTTTTAACCAGTAAAATAGATCAGCTATTTACTGTTATTGGTAT
>NZ_ATUO01000253.1 GCF_000420245.1 Psychromonas hadalis ATCC BAA-638
TGGCCATCGCTTCGCGATTATAGCCAACCATTTTTATCCGCTTAACGAGGCGTTAGTTGCCTTAAAACCTAAGTGTATTTTTAGTTTTTGAGTAGTGAGCTTAAATCTTAATTTAGTTGTTTTACGTTCATAAGTCGGTGCGTTGTTAGTTTTTAAAAAACGTTCATTCCGTTCGGAATTACTATCGGCTAATAGTCGCCAGTGAAAAGGTTAATATCGTAATTTTAAGTAATCTAAGGCTCCATTATCTTAGACTTGGTCACTAGCGGAAATTCTGTTTTTCAGTTTCTGATGATTAAACATTGAGAGTGTCATGTTTTCAAAGATGGAAGCTAGTTTCTGAACGCTACAAAGGGTAAAGTTACCGAATATCAGCAAGTTATTGCTGTCGGTTGTGTTGTCCAAAAGGCATCTAACAAGGAAATTAAACGGAACTAAAACAGTGGGTTACGTTTCGCTTCGCTCCACATTATAACCCACTACTTTAGTCCGCTTATTGCGGCGTTATATGCCTATCAAGACTAGGTGTATATAAAATAGCGAGAGTTATCAAATGGATATTTTGGGTTTATCGCTAGCCTTAGTTGGCTTGCTCATAGGGATAGCTAACTGGCCTATATCAATTAGGAAAATAGTAAATAAAAAAGGTCCTAGTGGTGTTCCTTTGGTGGGCGGTATTTTTATGTTAATTGGTGTTCTTATTATGCCTAGCGGTAAATTAACTAATTATTTGTGGTTAGCTCCAATAATTGATTTTACATATTTACCTTTATGGATTTATGGGATATTTATTAAAAAAGCTAATTAGCCTTGGTTTACTCGGCATATAACAAGCGCTTCAAACGGAAAAAATACAGTTGGCTTTTTCCGCTACGCTACAAATTATAGCCAACTGCATTTTTCCGCTTAAGCGGGCGTTAGTCTGCCTTAATCCTATTGCACTATTTAGTTTCTGAATTGTGACTTTGAGTTTTGGATAGTTGTTTTGTGTTCATAAATGGGTGCGTTGTGGGTTTTATGAATACGCTCATTCCGTTGAGGCTAACTCTTTGCTAATAGTCGCCAGTGCAAAGCTTAATATCGAAATTCAAAGTAATCTTAGGCTCCATTATCTTGGCTTTGGTCATTAGCGGAAATTCTGTTTTAAGTTTCTGATTGTTAAACCTTGAGTACGTCATGTTTTCAAATGTTGGTACTAGTTTCTGAACCCTATAAACGGTAAAGTTACCGAATATCAGCAAGTTATTGCTGTCGGTAGCGTTGTCCCAAAGGCAACTAACAAGCAATTTAAACGGAACTAAAACAGTTGGCTCGGTTTCGCTTCGCTACACATTATAGCCAACAATTTTAGTCCGCTTAATTGGGCGTTATAAGGCATGTGGTATTGCGATGAATTACGAAGAATTTAATCAATTTTGTGGTTCCTTAGCTGCAACTACATATGTTGTTCAGTGGGGGAACTCTCATGTTTGGAAAGTTGGTGGTAAAGTGTTTGGAATTGGAGGCTGGGGAAAAAATAAACAGGTTGCTTTTACTTTTAAAACGTCAGAGCAAAATTACTATTTTTTAAGTGAATGTGAAGGTTATATACCAGCCCCATATTTTGCTAATCGCGGCATGAAATGGATACAGCAAATTGATGGTAATAAAGAAAAAGATGATGACTTGCAATATTATCTTAGAGAGTCTCACCGCTTAGTTTCGTTAGGACTAACAAAGATTAAGCAAAAAGAACTGGGGTTGAACCAAGCAGTAGAGTAAATAGCCTTATAACAAGTCAATTTAAACGGAACAAAAACAGTTGGCTACGTTCCGCTTCGCTACACAGTTTAGCCAACAATTTTAGTCCGCTTAATGTGGGCGTTAGAAGGTTAGATAAGTATGGAGTATTTTAACAATAAACTCGCAAATGTTTTGGCTCTACTTAATGATGTGAAAAGCGGTGATACTCTTAATTACTCAGCAGAAATGCTTTTATTTCCTGCTGTAGTAATTGGTTCTAATACAACAGATCAAATAATCAAAATAGTACTGGGTTCGGAAGCTATTGCTGGTGAAAAATCATTGGTTACTGATCAAGACGTGCAAAGAGAACTACATACGGCACTTTCATATTTAGGTGACTCTGATGACAGCTCATACCCTAACAGGCATTACGTGGGTACTGAACTTCACAAAAAACACATATCAGATTTAGAAAGTGAGCTTCAATCGTTATTGTCAAAGGCTTCAAAGATAACAAAGTTTTACCTTGAAAAAGGTCACCCGTTTTATCCTGTATTTTGGGATTTTAGTTTCAACATTGAAGTTTCTGGAAAAGCTTATTTATTCATTGGGTCTTGCTCAGATTAAACCTTCTAACAAGGGTTTTCAAGACGGACAAATTACAGTTGGCTTTTTGTTCGTGCCTCACTTATTTTAGCCAACTGCAATTTGCCGCTTAAAACGGCGTTATACGCTCATCATTGAAATCCAGCTTCAGTGTCCACATATAGTAAGTACTTAAATTAAATGGAAGTTAATAAATGAAAAACTTAGTAGTGCAAGCTGGAGATGTCGTCGTAACTCAGTTTGGTCTTTATCAGCATTGGTCAGTTGCTTCTGATCGTCTTTGTTCTCTTGGTAAAAACATGCTTATTTCTGCCACCAAGAGAACTGGTACTGTTCAAGAAGAACCTTGGGATGATGTTACTCAAGGTAAACATACATATGTAGCTGTATCAAACACAGAAAAATCTATTGTACAAATTCTTTCGGATGCTCGTTCTCAAATAGGGACTTGGAAATACTCATTAACAGATAATAATTGTGAACACTTTGTAAAGTGGAGTTCTGGGCTTAAAGTGTCTTCTAGTCAAATTAAAGCAGGTGTTGGTGGTTTAGCTATTGGCGGTTTAGCCGTTGTTGCTTTAGCTGAAAACCCTAAAGCAATGAAAATTGTCGGTGGTGCAGTATTGCTAGGGGGGCTTGCTGTTATGCTTGCCAAAGCTGTTGAGAAAAAACGTGAAACAAGCGTATAACAAGTTGCTTAAACGGAAAAATAACAGTTGGCCATCGCTTCGCGATTATAGCCAAC
>NZ_ATUO01000254.1 GCF_000420245.1 Psychromonas hadalis ATCC BAA-638
TCAGGCTTTTTGAAAACAATTTAGCGCAAGTTATTGTGTAACGATTCCTTACTCTTTTTCTTTCTTGGATAAACAATGAAACTCAATGCTGGGCAAGATGCTGCTGTTAAAATGATCTCTGGCCCCTGTTTGGTTTTGGCGGGGGCGGGCAGTGGTAAAACACGTGTTATCACCAATAAAATTGCGTATTTAGTGCAACATTGTGATTATCTCGCTAAAAATATTGCTGCGGTGACGTTTACGAATAAAGCGGCTCGTGAGATGAAAGAGCGCGTTAGTCAAACTTTGGGACGTAAAGAAGCGCGTGGTTTAATGATCTCTACTTTTCACTCTTTAGGGCTAGATATTATTAAACGTGAGGTGAAAACCTTAGGCATGAAAGCAGGATTCACTCTGTTTGATGATCAAGATAGCTTTGCATTATTAAAAGAGTTAACAGAGAAACAACTTCAAGAAGATACCGATCTCCTTAAAGCACTGGTGACACAAATATCTAATTGGAAAAATGCGTTAATATTACCGCCACAAGCGATTAAACAGGCAAAAGGTGAGCGTGATGTTATTTTTGCACATGCTTACGATCTTTATCAGCGTCAGCTTAAAGCCTATAACGCCCTCGATTTTGATGATCTGATTGTGCTTCCAACACTGCTGCTTTCTCATAAAGAAGAGGTGCGTCTACGTTGGCAGAAGAAGATCCGTTATCTGCTCGTTGATGAATACCAAGATACCAATACCAGCCAATATGAGTTGATTAAAGCGTTAGTGGGTGAGCGTGCGCGTTTTACGGTGGTGGGTGACGATGACCAATCTATCTATTCTTGGCGTGGTGCACGTCCTGAAAACTTAACCCTATTACAACGAGACTTTCCACAACTTAAAGTAATTAAATTGGAGCAAAACTATCGCTCTAGCCAACGTATTTTAAAAGCTGCTAATGTGCTTATTGCTAATAATGATCATGAGTTTGAAAAACGTCTGTTTAGTGAGCTTGCTTATGGTGAGCCAATAAAGGTATTAACCGCTAAAAATGAGAAACATGAAGCCGAGCGTGTGGTGATGGAGATCTCTGGACATAAATTTATGAACGGTTGCGCGTTCAAAGATTATGCTGTTTTATATCGTGGTAACCATCAAAGTCGCCTGCTTGAAAAGGTGATGATGGAAAACCGTATCCCTTATAAAATTAGCGGAGGCACCTCCTTTTTTGCCCGCGCTGAAGTCAAAGATATCATGGCTTATCTTAAATTATTGGTAAATCAAAATGATGAAAATGCCTTTATTCGTGTAGTTAATAAACCACCTCGTGGTATTGGTGCGGTGAGTCGTGAAAAATTGGGTAATTATGCCAATTTACGCCACATCAGCATGTTTACAGCCAGTTTTGAGCTGGGGCTTGAGCAAACACTCAATGGCAAAGGGCTATTATCACTGCAAGCATTTACTCGTTGGTTAGTCGAGCTTAACGATAGGCTCAAACGGGAAGAGCAGATTGATGTTGTGCGCGATTTGATCCGTGATATCGGTTATGAAGATTGGTTATATGAAAATAGTCCTAGCCCCAAAGCCGCTGAAATGCAGATGAAAAATGTATCAATGTTATTTAAATGGGTAACTGAGATGCTAAAAGGGGATTCATTAGATGAACCGATGACACTAGAAGAGGTCGTTGCTCGTTTAACATTGCGTGATATGTTATCGCGCAATGAAGAGGATGAAGAGCTAGACCAAGTGCAATTGATGACGCTACATGCCTCGAAAGGGTTGGAGTTTCCTTATGTTTATTTAGTGGGCATGGAGGAGGGTATTTTACCGCATCAAGTGAGCATCGATGAAGATAACGTTGATGAAGAGCGTCGTCTTGCCTATGTGGGCATTACCCGCGCGCAGAAAGAGCTGACTTTCATTCTTGCTAAAGAGCGTAATCAGTATGGTGAAACGATTAACCCCACCCCAAGTCGTTTTTTATTAGAGTTACCGCAGGACGATCTGGATTGGGAAAGTGGCCCACGAAAAAAAACCGTTGAGCAGAAAAAAGCAGTCGCCGATAAAGGCATGGCCAGCTTGAAAGCCTTGTTTGATTAAAAGTATCATTATTTGGACGTAGGACTTCAGTCCTGCTTGGAAAATCAAAGAGTTAATTATTTTCAAACTTTTCAATTGCCTTTGGCTATCAATTCAATAATTACAAACGATTTTACCTATCAACTGTTTTTGTAGATAATTACCTCATCGAAACAGAGATTGTTTTCAAAACTTAACTAAACTTATTAATTTTAAAATTTATTTTTAAATACAGGAGCACAACATGTTAAATAATATCGAAGGTCAACGCATCCCATCAGTTACTTTCCCAACACGTCAAGGTGATGAGTGGGTAAACGTAACAACAGATGAGCTATTTAAAGGAAAAACAGTGGTGGTATTTGCACTACCGGGTGCATTCACACCAACTTGTTCTTCTACTCACTTACCTCGTTACAATGAATTAGCGGGCGTACTTAAAGAGAATGGCGTTGATGACATTGTTTGTCTCGCTGTCAATGATACCTTTGTCATGAACGCATGGCTTGCTGATCAAGAAGCACAAAATATTACTGTTGTACCCGATGGTAGTGGTGAATTTAGTGAAGGCATGGGCATGCTAGTAGACAAGAGTGATATCGGTTTTGGTAAACGTAGCTGGCGTTACAGCATGTTAGTCAAAGATGGCGTGATCGAAAAAATGTTCATCGAGCCAAACCAACCGGGTGACCCGTTTGAAGTTTCTGATGCGGATACCATGCTTAATTACATTAACCCAACAGCGAAAGCGCCATCAGCCGTTGCACTGTTTACAAAGCCGGGTTGTCCGTTCTGTGCCAAAGCGAAGCAAGCGCTAAACGACAGTAACATCGCTTTTGAAGAGATTGTATTAGGCACCGACGCAACGAGTGTTAGCTTAAAAGCCATTACAGGTGAAACGACTGTGCCACAACTCTATGTTGATGGTAAGCACCTTGGCGACAGTGATGCCGTGATTGCCTATGTAAACGGTTAGCAATCGTTACACAATAACTTGCGCTAAATTGTTTTCAAAAAGCCTGATGAAATCGTTACAAAATAACTTGCGATAAATTGTTTCCAAAAAGCCTTA
>NZ_ATUO01000255.1 GCF_000420245.1 Psychromonas hadalis ATCC BAA-638
TTAAAAACAAAATCGCAAGTAATGTTGAAGCCAATCCTAAATGACGGGTTATTTTGAAAACAAAAGCGCAAGTAATTTTGAAGCCGATCCTAAATATAATTATTGAAGGCTTGTGCCTTACTCTATTCGATGAGGAAATAAACATGAAATTAAATACAACTGCTGAAATTATTGAAGATATTCGCTTAGGTAAAATGGTTATCTTAATGGATGATGAAGATCGTGAAAATGAGGGCGATTTAATCATGGCCGCTGACATGGTAACACCTGAAGCGATCAACTTTATGGCGCAATATGGGCGTGGTCTCATCTGTTTAACCTTAACGGAAGCACGTTGTGAACAACTTAAATTACCCTTAATGGTAGACGATAATACCGCTGCATTTTCAACTAACTTTACGGTTTCCATTGAAGCGGCAGAAGGCGTAACCACCGGTATTTCGGCCGCAGACAGAGCGATTACAGTGCAGCGCGCTGTTGCACTAAATGCAAAACCGACAGATATTGTGATGCCGGGTCATATTTTCCCTCTTAAAGCACAAGCGGGTGGGGTGTTAACACGCGCAGGGCACACTGAAGCAGGTTGCGATTTAGCACGTCTTGCAGGACGAGAGCCAGCGGGCGTCATTGTTGAGATTTTAAATGAAGATGGCAGCATGGCACGTCGTGCTGACTTAGAAATTTTTGCGCAGAAACATGGGCTTAAATTAGGCACGGTCGCTGACTTAATTGAATATCGTAATAACAATGAAACCACCATTGAAAAAGTGTCTAGCTGTAAATTGCCGACTGAGTTTGGTGAATTTGACTTGATTGCTTATCAAGACACCATTGATAAGCAGGTGCATTTTGCATTGGTTAATGGCGAAATAAAAACAGGTGATATAACCAATGTTCGTGTACACCTACAAAATACTTTCTCTGATAACTTCTTTTCTGATCGTTTATCAGAGCAAACGTGGCCAATGCGTGATGCGCTGCAACGTTTAGCAAAAGACGGTGGAGTCTTGGTGATGTTAGGTCATCAAGAGACAGCTGAGTCGTTGATTGAACAGGTCAAAAATATTGCTAAACAGGATGCGGGTGAACGTGTTGCTGCGAAATCGCAAGGTACAAGTCGCCGTGTTGGAGTGGGTTCGCAAATATTACGTGATTTAGGTGTACAAAAAATGGCCTTATTAAGCTCGGAAAAACGTTACCATGCACTCTCTGGTTTTGGCCTTGAAGTGGTTGATTATATCACTGAATAAATTGTGGTTGTCGATAAAAAAAGTGTGCTAGAATGCACAAAATTTGTAAAAAATGGCTAATAAGGGTCGAAAATGAAAATAATTGAAGGTGGCTTAGCTGCCCCAGAAGCGAAAATCGCAATTGTAATCTCTCGCTTTAATAGTTTTATCAATGAGCAACTATTAGCAGGGGCAATTGATACCCTTAAACGTACTGGTCAAGTACAAGATGATAATATCACTGTGGTACGTATGCCGGGCGCTGTTGAATTACCATTAGTCGCAAAACGTGTTGCGGCTTCTAAAAAATATGATGCCATTATCGCATTAGGTACGGTTATTCGTGGTGGTACACCACACTTTGAATTTGTTGCCAATGAGTGTAACAAAGGGCTTGCACAAGTCTCATTAGAGTTTGATATCCCGGTTGCATTGGGTGTATTAACCACCGATTCAATCGATCAAGCAATTGAACGTGCAGGCACTAAAATGGGTAACAAAGGTAGCGAAGCTGCGTTAAGCGCACTTGAGATGGTCAACGTAATGAGAGAACTAGCATAATGAGAATGAAACCCGCTGAGCGTCGTCGCGCACGTCAATTTGCAGTACAAGCTGTTTACCAATGGCAAATTACGGGTGCTCCTTTTGCACAGATTATTGAACAGTTTACCACGGATCAAGATCTGTCAAAAACAGATGTGCCTTATTTTAAAGAGCTATTATCGGGTGTGATCAACCGCATTGAAACGTTGGATGAAAAACTATCTCCTTATCTATCACGTAAAATTAAAGATGTTGATATGGTTGATATCGCTATTTTACGTATTGCCATGTTTGAGTTGAGTTATCGCACTGACGTACCACACAAAGTGGTACTAAACGAAGCGATTGAATTGGCGAAAGACTTTGCCACAGATGATTCATACAAATTTGTAAATGGTGTATTAGATAAAGCGCTACGCAGTTTAAAACTACGCGAAGCATAATTTTATTTATAACTAAAAATCCAGTAACAATCTAGTAGTGATCCAGTAACAATCTAGTCGCATTGTTACTGGATTTTTTTTATCTTTCAAAAGGAATAATGATGAACAAGAGTTTGTTAACCAATATTATTTCTGCCCTCATTTTAGGCGCAGGCTTGTTGTTACAAGAGAGTATGTTAACCATGGTGGGATTATTTGCACTCTCTGGTGCATTAACCAATTGGTTAGCTATCTTTATGCTTTTTGAAAAAATACCTTTCTTGTATGGCTCTGGTGTTGTTCCTGCCCATTTTGAAGAGTTTAAAAAGGGTATTCGTAGCTTGATGATGGATCAGTTTTTTACCCTTGAAAATGTTGATCGCTTTTTGAGTGCTGGCTCATTAGCACCTTCACACCTTAATCTTGCCCCTGTGATTGAACAAGTAGATCTCAATCCAACCTATGATGGTTTAGTGAAAGTGATCATGGAATCGTCATTTGGTAGTATGTTAGGGATGTTTGGTGGAGAAGAGGCGTTAACCCCGCTGCGCGAACCGTTTATTAAACACATGAAAAGCTCTATTATCGAATTAACAGAAGATGAAACGTTTATTGAACTGTTAAAAAAAGAGATTGAACAGCCCGATATGATGCAAGATATCTTGGCTAAAATTGAGAAGATCATTGAGCAACGCTTAGATGAATTAACACCACAACTGGTGAAAGAGATCATTCAAGCGATGATTAAAAAGCACTTAGGTTGGTTAGTTGTTTGGGGTGGTGTGTTTGGTGGTTTGATTGGTCTTATTACCACTTTTGTTATGCGCTAACTAATACCAATTACATTAAGTATGTGATCTAAATTTTCCGCAGAGAAAACAGCTTAATTCAAGGCGTAAGTTGACGTAAATGGTTGTTCCCTTTAC
>NZ_ATUO01000256.1 GCF_000420245.1 Psychromonas hadalis ATCC BAA-638
CATTGTTTATTTTTTCTAGGAGTTTTCATATGCAGATTAGTCTCTTAAATATTATGATAGTAAGCCTAGTTTACTGCCAACTCTACAGCTTGGCTAGCCTAACGCCTCGTTAAGCGGATAAAAATGGTTGGCTATATCGTGAAGCGATGGCCAACTGTTTTTATTCCGTTTAAACGACTTGTTAGCCGTGTTTAAGGTGATGGTGATCAATGCTTTCTATTCGTTCCGCTAGCCAAACTTTTATAATTGACTGCCTAGTTACACCAACACGACTGGCTTCGCGATCTAGAGAGTCAACCATCCACTCTGGGAAGTCTACATTAACCCTTTTAGTGGTTTGCATAGCACGTTTAGCTTTAGATAAATCAAGGTTGGCAAATACATCATTACCATCATCAAATTCTTTATCAAAATCAGAAGCTTTCATAAAATTTCACCTCATTTTTTCTTGAGCGCCTAACTGAAATTATACGTATATTTATATCTCGATACGTAATAACAGCAGACCAATGTTTGTCATTATGGAATGCGATTATAACAAAACGAGGTTCATCGCTTGTATTCGCAGGGATCTCGACTAAATCAGGATCATTCCACAGTAATTTAGCTTCCTCAAAATCGATGCCATGCTTATCGAGGTTGATTTGACTCTTCTTTAGATCATATTCAAAAGTATGCATAGAGTTAAAACTATACCTTTTCGGTATAAATTGCAAGTGTGCGATTATACGGCTAACGCCTTGCTAAGCGGACTAAAGCAGTGGGTTAAAATGTGTAGCGAAGCGAAACGTAACCCACTGTTTTAGTTCCGTTTAATTGCCTTGTTAGAAGCGATCTCCGATATACTCGCAGTCTATTACAGACCATTTATCTTCATTGTCTTCTACCATGCGAACTTTATGCTTTAAAGACGGATAGTTATTGGCATCATTATCACCATACTTATATCCAATAAGAATTAATTCGTTATTAGAGTAACCTACAACTTCTGAAATACACCTCAGACTTGTTTCAAAGTAATGATCTCCTGAGCTGACAAAATAGTAGCCAAAATGACTAGTAACTACTTTGCACATTGCAGGTCCCCAAGTACCAGAGCCATGATTATGACCTACATCGCCTTCCCAGATAACTAAAAAACTACTTTGAAATTCATCTTTCTCTAATTGGACAATATTAAAGCCCCAAGCAGAACCTATAGCTAAGGCATAAGCAGCGGCAACTTCTAAAACTTTTCGGTACGTTGTGTCATGCTCTTCATTTAAAATTATTTTGTAATCTTCAAAAAGCCCTGTTAAAGGAATAAATTCTTCAGTTTCTCCAGAATTTATTAGTTTTTTAAACTCACAGGTATTCTTTAAATAGAAAATATACTTGTCTAGAATTTCAAGTTTCGTTGTCTTTCTGTTTAGTTGTTTTTTAAAGGATTCTTGGAATTTATTTATCTCGTATTCTTCAATATCACGGTCACTTTCATCGATGCTATATTTTCCAGCAAACTGCCTTTGACTCCACCCAACTTGCTTAAGTATCAGTTTAATTTCTCGTTGCTTATTTGTTACATTTAAAAAATTATCCATTATGTCCCCAGATGTCCCCACACTGTGGAGTAAAGTGTATATGAACTCAAAAGGGTGGATGCCCAAAGAGCTCATCTATTTAATCATATATATCAGAGGTATTACCATGACTAAGAAAATTACACCACAGAACAACCATGCAAATCAGAAAAATGCAAATAAAGGTCAAGTAGGCGTGAATGAGCAGTACGCTAAAGTTCACGGTAACAAAGGTCAACAGAAGAACCCAAACAACAAGTAATAAATTGAGGGCAGTGTAAGTTTAGCACTGCCCGAATATAGCTTATAACGCTAAGTTAAGCCGAAATTTATAGGTGGTTAAAATCGCGCAGCGATAATCAGCTGTAAAGATTCGGTTTAAACTTCTTGTTAAGTTTGCGTACCAATTGAACTATGTAGGCTGTTAAAATTGCCGAAGCTCATGTCTATGGAATTGTAAATGACTTACTACATTTATTTTGAATACAGTGTACTGCTTATCTAACTGATTTTACAATGTAATATTATCATTAATCCTAATCATCAGGCACACTGTGACCTCCCGCAAGAAACGAGATTTTTGCTTGGTATGTACTAATGATTTTTTAATAAACCCATTTCCTCTCCATTGTTAACTAGCGGTTTTAACACTGTTAATGGTTTACCGCACTGCTCACATCGTGACATTTGATCATTACTCTCCAGAAATTCTTGCCAGCTAAGTTCCTTATCTTCATTAACGGCGCGTTGCCCTAATTGCTCTCTTGCTTGATTCAATTTATCTTTACAGCATCCATGATATAAACCCAACATTTGATATTGTTGCTTACGAGGAATGGCAAAATGTTCGAGTAAGCGTTGCATAAATTGCTCATGGCTTAACTTAAGGTACTCTGTTTTTTTCGTCTGGTGAGACTGGTAACGAAAGACAACACAATTATTCGCTACATTTAATAATTGGCTGTTTTTTATTGCACCACCTCTAATATATCGCGCTAAATACTTAGCAACACCATAGCCATGTTCATAAGGTTTTACGCAGTGCAAAACCCAATCTACCCTCCCCAGTTTGTTGCATAGATTGATCACTTGCTGCGAGCAAAGCAATCTTGGTACGACTAACTCATTTGTCGCTAAAGCTTCCTTTAATCCTGCTAAGAATTTCCCCCTGAATATTTGCATCATTACTTTTGCAGGTAAAAAACATTTACGTTTCGGGGTGCGCCATTGTCCCGCTACATCTAAACCACCATGGCTGATCATACAATGAATATGAGGATGGAATACTTGGTTTCTTGCCCAAGTATGTAACGCTAAAATGTAACCTGGTGTCGCTGCTAAATAACGTTCATCCTTGCAGAGCTTTCGTATCGTTTTTCTAACCGATTGGAAAAGAATACGTTGGCACAACGCACGGTTAAATCGCCAAATAATATGTAGATCATGTGGCAGTGTAAACACCCAATGATGATGCTGAGATTGAAGGAGTAATGACTCGGCTTTATGTTGCCATTG
>NZ_ATUO01000257.1 GCF_000420245.1 Psychromonas hadalis ATCC BAA-638
TCACCACACAAAAAAGCACGACGAACACAGCGAGAAAGTCAGTGGTAGTAAGGGGTATCAATAAGTGAAATTAATGAATCACGGGATTGAGTCATAAAACCTCCAAGGTTTAACCAACACTGTTTATTTAAACGTAGGTTAACCTTAGCGTTCAGTCAAAAAGGTTCGGGTGTCCCGTCTTTTTTATGCACCACATTGCCTTACTGGTGCTATTAAGTGGTGCTCGCGAGTGCAAGTTTAATGGCAAACCCCATAAAACCGAGACCAACACTGCCCCCCGAAATAGCGCTAATTTTCTTACGTTTTCTAAAGGTATCTGCGAGTATTGTGCCTGCGTAAATGAGCATGGTAAGGTAAATAAAGCTGAGCGCTTGAATGGTTAATGCCAGTATCAAGAATGGGATCACTGGCTGCGCATAGTTAGGGTCAACAAACTGGACAAAAAAGGAAAGGAAAAATAAAATCGCTTTAGGATTTAATAAGCTAACTAACAGCGCTTTTCTAAACGCTTTACCCCCGGTGGTTTTTTTGATTGCGACCGTTTTTTGCAAGCTCTGCTCATCTATCTGGCGCCAAGATTTTATTGCCCCTGCTATTAAGTGATAACCGATGTAAATCAGATAAGCTGCACCAGCATATTTAATCACCATAAATATTGCAGGGTAAGTGCTAAGAAGCGTAACGGCACCAAAGGCGGTTGCCAAAATAAGCAGTGAGTCACCAATTAACACACCCGCCACCGCTGTCCAACCAATGCGCACACCTTGGTGCGCTGAAAGTGCTAGTACATAAAGTGAATTAGGCCCAGGTAATAATATTATAAACACGGCACCTATAAAATAAGTGACATAATTGAGAACGCCAAAAGTTTCCATTATTATCCTTAAAAACCTAATACTTTATTGAGTGATATAAATTCCAATTTTACAGCTAAATCATAATAGTTCGATACTGTAGCAAGACAGAACAGTTAAGTTAAGTTAAAGAAGAATAAACAATAAAAGCAAGGCGGGACATCCACTTGTTGATCTATATTAAATCAACAAGTAACAATTTAAACCTTTGGGTGCCCTCTCTTTTTACTCTATATTCCAATCGTCATGGTCGGGGCATCGCAGTTTCCCTTTAACTTAGTCTTTAAAGCTAAAAATAGTAGAAAAACTATTAGATCAAATATTGACTTCTTTACCTTTATTTTTTTTAACTCATTTAGTATCGTTAAGCGTTATTTAAATCTGGGGTGGTTATGCTTAAAAATCGAAATAAATTATTACGTTATAGCAGCGCGTCGGTGGCTAATGTGTTTGAAAAAGAAACTGCCATGATTACACAAATGCAAGCCAATGAAATTTCGCAATGTCTTATATTATGGCAAGCAAAAACACCCACTATAGTATTTCCTTCGGGTCAAAAATGGCCCGAATCCCCCGCACTGCACACAGCCTTACAGGCAGATAATTGGAAATTGCTCTCACGTAAAACAGGGGGCGCGCCAGTGCCACAATGCCAAGGTATAATTAACCTATCGCACTTGTATGTTTGGCCAGATGCAACGCCCTACTCTATTAAGCAAGCGTATAAAAATTTATGCCAAGTGTTGCAATATTTTTTCAGTCAATATGGGTTAAGCAGTGAAACGCATAGCACTGAATTTTCATACTGCGACGGTGATTTTAATATCAATATTAATGGGCGTAAAATCGTGGGCACTGCGCAGCGTATTATTTTGAAAAAAGGGGGCGGTAAAATTGTACTGGCACAGGCCTGCATCTTAGTTGATGCAGTGTTAGAAGAAATCATTAAACCCATTAATTTGTGTTATCAATTGTGTGATAAAAAACATCGGGTAAAAGCACAGGCGCACACCACCTTGTTTGAACATATTAATACACGCCCCAGTGTCGATACGCTTTATCGGCAACTAACCCAAGCGTTTATTGATAGTGGCTTAGGCTAGGGTTTATTCACTTCGCAAGTAATAGAAGAAGACACAGGACATTCCATTCTTTATTAATGATGAGAGCAG
Organism: Psychromonas hadalis ATCC BAA-638; assembly: GCF_000420245.1. GTDB lineage: Bacteria > Pseudomonadota > Gammaproteobacteria > Enterobacterales > Psychromonadaceae > Psychromonas > Psychromonas hadalis. The sequence goes on from NZ_ATUO01000257.1 coordinate 2,027, forward strand.
TTAATCCATTTAAATTCCTTGGTAGTTAGTAGTAAGCAGTTAGTTAAAGGCAAAAGACTAGATCTGACCCTCTGCCCTTTCCTTACTTCCCCATTTATTAGGATGGCGAAAGATAAAAGTTTAAATTTAACCTGACCCCATTTATTTTTTATCACAGCACTTCAGAATTATCTCTCCAATGCCCCATTATTAATAAACTCATCAACTAAAATCACAAAATAGTCATCCACTGCTTTTAGTTACTATTTTAAGCTGTTAATTTTAATAATAAATTCCTAACAAGGATCAACAATATGGAAAAGCAGGTATCAACAACAGCCCTCGCAAAATTGAGTGGCATTTCATCAAAAGAATTATTCAGCACACTCAGTGAAAAAGGGTTCATTCATAAAGTTGACAATGTATGGGCACTAACAGAACAAGGTGAAAAGAGTGGAGGAGGCTACAAACAGTCCCCACAATATGGAAAATATATCGTTTGGCCAGAAACCTTCCAACTTGCAAGCGTGACAGTCACTACTACACCAACAGCAGAATCAGTTAAATTAATAACAGCAACTGCGCTTGGAAAAGCGTAAGCGTCAGGGCAACCACACCTTCATCTAATTTCTGATCTCAGTTATGTTATTTTCAAGTCAAATAAAAGGAAATAACAATGAAAATAACGCGCAACGAAACACAATGGCAGACCCTAGTAAAAAATCAACAAACCAGTGGGTTAACTATTTCAGATTACTGTCAACAACATCACTTATCAACGTCTAGCTTCTACACTTTCAAGAAAAAACTAGGCCTAACATCCAACAGCTTTGTTCGCGCTAAAGTGATACAACAAATTGAATTTATGGAAGAACAACCATCAATCACACTCTCTGTT
>NZ_ATUO01000258.1 GCF_000420245.1 Psychromonas hadalis ATCC BAA-638
TTGAGTAATAGCCGGCTATTGCGATTGAATGCAACGCAGATATTAGTCATTTAAACCAGTAAAAACGATCAGTTACTTAGGCGGATTGGTATTAGCTGTAGCAAACGTTAAATGACTCCGCTCATCAGTGTTCCAGTTAAAAAACAGAGTGACCAAAAAATCACGCTATTGCAGGCTACAGCGCCCACTAACTCCCTTTTTTACCTGCATCTCAGGGGCAATAATGCCAATTTCAAATCAATACCTTAGCCAAAATGGAAACCAACCCATTTTGGCTAACTTTTTTCTGTAAGTATTTGATTTATATTGGTGTAAAATTCCATTTTAAGCTTAAATCAACCGTGGCGAAGGTATTGTTAAATGTTTTGTTTTTTAACGAATTAAAATACTTATTTAATTTTAATTCGGGATAAGAATTAAAATAAATTGAACGGGCATTACAAATGGCCATTAATATCAGGCGCCCTAAAGTAGGGTTAATGTTCTATAGTGATCGAGGCTCTCAATATACGAGTGGGCAATTTAGCCGTTTACTGAACAGATATAAAATAACATTTTCCATGAGTCGTGTTGGTGCCTGTCTTGACAACGAGTGAGCGTCCATATATGTCCCCGATTAGTTCCTCATCTTATTATGTGGATTATTTTTATGTTGATTTAGTTAGGTTTAATTGCATTAGCGCAAACCTGAATTGACACTTTGAAATTATAGGTTTTAATCAAAGCTGACAGTTGCCAAAGCCACCATAGCGGTCGTTCAAGTAATTGTATTGGCCTTACTTCAAAATGTTAAAAGTGGAAGAAGATAAACAATAATACAGTCCATAATAAAAGAACCACTTGGTATTAATGACTTTACTTATACTGAGAATTTATTTTTACTTGTATAATAAATAATATTATGAAATACGGCCTGACTTTCTGACACATTACGATAACCGTGCTTTTGATTTGCATTAAATTTTACAACTTCACCTTTATTTAAATGGTGCCATTGGTCATTCAACAAATATTCAATCTCGCCTTCTATAACCAAAATATGCTCTATCACCCCATCGTTATGAGGAGCAGATATTTGCTGATGCAGTGGGGCTAAGGTTAAGGAAAAAACTTCACTTTTTGTTTCTAAATCGAATGGAAATAAAGTAGAGATAGATATACCAGATTCACTATTTAACATATTTTTAGATAAATCATTATCCTCAATCGCTAGGAAAAAATAGCTTAAGGGTAAATGAAAACCAGTGGCTATATTCCATAAACGTGCAACTGTGGGGCTTGATTCTCCTCGTTCTATTTGTCCTAGCATAGCCTTTGAAACACCTGTGTGCTTACTTGTAACATCAAGACTCCAATCTTTATTGGTTCTGGCCAACTTTAGTTGGAGACCTATTGCATTGTTGAAATTTATACTCATAACTTCCCTTGTGCGTTATAACATACAGTGTTACATTGTGCGCTATAGCGCACGTTAACGCCATTGTGAGGTAAATAGGTATGTTAGTCAATCGTATAATAAGCTCGACTGTAGCTGGATTGGTGGCAGTTGTTATTGGTTTTTCCAGCTCCGTAGCGTTGATCTATCAAACCGTTATTAATTTAGGCGGTGATGCAAGTCTTGCATCAAGTTGGATATTAACTTTGGGACTGTCAATGGGAATGACTTCTATTGCCTTATCCTTTTATTACCGTATACCTATATTGGTTGCTTGGTCAACGCCAGGAGCTGCATTACTTATTGCAAATACTCAACACTTTAATATCAACGAAGCTATAGCAGGATTCATGTTCTCAGCTCTGTTAATATTCTTGTGTGGCATTACTGGTTGGTTTGAAAAATTAATAAACAAACTACCTTTTCAACTTGCTTCAGCAATGCTGGGCGGAATATTGGTTAATTTTGGAATTGATGTTTTTAATCAAATGAATGAGGAGCCATTACTTATAATCGTTATGTTCTTTACATACTTGATATCTAGGCAATTAATCCCTAAATTCACCATACTGTTAGTGCTGTTCATTGGTATTGTACTTGCGTGGCAACTTAAGTTAATTACATTTACGGTATTTTCTTGGCAGTTAAGTGAATTTAGGTATATTTCACCTGAATTTAATATTTCCGCAATACTAGGCATTGGCATTCCTTTATTTCTTGTCACTATGGCTGCACAGAATTTTCCAGGTATTGCGGTATTAAAAGCACATAATTATAAGGTCCCTGTATCTTCAATATTAAGTGTTACAGGCTTTGTTAATATGCTTGCTGCCCCCTTTGGTGGCTTCGCAATAAATCTGGCTGCGATAACAGCAGCAATTTGTATGACTGAAGAAGTGGATAAAAAACCTGAAAAGCGTTATTGGGCGGCAATTTCTGGAGGTGTATTTTATATATTAATGGCAATTTCTGCTGGATACTTAATGGAAGCTTTTGCAACATTGCCACATGCACTTATCTATTCATTAGCAGGTCTAGCTTTATTTACTACTATCAATAATAGTATTCAACAAGCACTTTCTGAAGATAAAATGTCTGAGGCAGCAATAATTACCTTTCTCGTAACAGCCTCTAACTTGACGCTATGGGATATTAGCTCTGTATTATGGGGGTTAATCGCAGGTTCTATAACATTACTTGCTCAAAACTTACTAAAGAAATCTAACTATAAACTAAGCTAACTGATATTGTCTGAAAAGTTCCTTTTATCCCGCTTATCAAAGAAGATCATTATACAGAAAATTTTTTTGAGCCTCGTCGGCAATGGATGATTAATCGTATTTGAGAGCTAACGGAGGCAGGGCAAACGGGTTTAAATAATACAAGTTAAGTACAGTTAACCACCAATCCAGAGATTTTTCTTGATTGAAGGGATTAGTCTCTATTTATATA
>NZ_ATUO01000259.1 GCF_000420245.1 Psychromonas hadalis ATCC BAA-638
AAGGTCAAGGCGCATGATTGAGTAATAGCCGGCTATTGCGATTGAATGCAACGCAGATATTAGTCATTTAAACCAGTACTTAGGCGGATTGGTATAATATATGACCCATATTATTCAGTGACAACAACGATAACAATTGGCACTGTGGAAAATCACTTTATTAACGACGCCATAAAATCGGGTAGGTTTTCCGTTTTATAACAAGCATCATGTTGTTCAACATCACCTCGGTTAACTAGAATAGTACGCATTCCTAAGGCTTTTGCAGTGGCAATGTTTGCTATCTGATCATCGTAAAAAGCGGCATCAGAGGCTTCAAAATCGAAGTGTTGGCAAATAGTATTAAATGCATGCGGATCAGGCTTCATTTTGTAACCAGTCAGCTCTACACTAAAAATACCGTCGAAACAGTCATATAAATCGATATGTTTTAAAACTCTTGTCGCATAAGGTAGTGGCGAGTTGGTAAATACATAACGTGATTTTTTAAATGCATGTAATGCGTCTTTAAGCTTTGTTGCTTTTTCAACCTTATCTAAATTAACCTGATGAGAGAACTCAGAAAACTTATTCAGATCGACACTTGGATAATGTAATTGAATTCCCCTTATCGTCCCACCATAACGTTGATAATAACGTTCACACAGTGCATTAGATTCTTCAATGGAAATACTTAGCTCATTGCTAATGAAGCTACGCATTCTAGGGGCAATTTGCTCTAAAATACCATTCTTAGGGGAGTATAAGGTATTATCAAGGTCAAATAGATGGACATCACGCTCTAATAATGGAGTCAAAGGGTTACCTCTTTGTTTATCAGTAAATAGAGATACTATCACTCTTTCTTTCAAAATTTCAATGTAGTGGCATAGTAACTCCGGTCGTTCGTTTAGGCCGTAAAAGAAATATTCCTATTTAGCCTTTTGCCCCTTAGCTTTATAGAAAGCTAGCTTACATTAACCCCATCTCCACTTAGAAAGCCAACTCGCTAACGCCCCCTTAGCGAGTTAGAAATTTACAAAATGGTGGCCAATATTACTTAGCCACAACAGTTTTAAGTTGGTAACGATTTTTCCCGTAAGTAGTTATTGCCAACCTTTTTTCTGATACTGCAGAGCGGGTAATGTTATCGTTCAGGTTTGTGGTATAACAATTTTTCCACAGCACATTAGCAAAGCCCATTACCAAAGTAATGGGCTTTTTGTTTTATCTGTCTCTTACTGAAAGGTTATCGTGTTTTCCCTCGGCAACGAAAATAATATTACATTAGTCTGCTATTGCCCTATAAAGCTCAGCTATAACAGCGTAGGATCAGACTACTTTAGATAAAAATTAGCCTTGCACTTATATCAATTGGGTATCAGGTGCACTAATTACCCATTGGTATACAAAAAATATGCAACTTACAGCAAAAGCATCACGTACAAACGCTTTACTTATTTCTATTTGCACACCCGATTTCAAAGGTGATGAGGCAACCGAATCACTGGCAGAGCTAGCGCGTTTAGTGACGACATTAGGTTTTAAAGTGGTCGGCACCCAATCGCAGAAGCAGAGTTCGACTAACAAAGTTAATGTACTGGGTTTAGGAAAACTGGCTGAAATAGCGCACCTAACCGGCAACAAAGGTGAAATTGCGCTTGAAGCAGAAGAAAGTGATGACATATCTGAAGAAATAATTGATGAAACGTCATTTGCTGAGATCCCGTCAGACAATTTACCTTTTTCCTGTGCTGATGTAGTGGTATTTGATTGTGATTTAAGCCCATCTCAGCTACGTAACGTCGAGAATCAATTAGGCGTAGAAGTATTTGACCGTACCGGCATTATCATTGAAATATTTAGTCGCCATGCCCGCACCAAAACAGCGAAATTACAAATCGAAATTGCTCGCTTAAATTATGTCGCGCCACGACTGCGTGAAACATCATGTGGTGATAAAGAACGTCAAATGGGTAAAGGCGCTGGCGAAACTACGTTAGAGTTAAACCGTCGTAAAGTTCGTGACCAATTAGCAGAGCTCAAGCGCGAGTTGGTTAGTGTGCAAGATAAAATGAAGGGCAGGCGGTCGCAACGTGCCGAACTTTTTTGTGTTGCTTTGGTGGGTTATACCAATGCGGGTAAGTCATCGTTGATGCGAGCGATTACTGGTAGTGATGTCGAAGGTGAAAACAAACTTTTTGCCACCCTTGATACCACGGTTAGGGCTTTATTTCCAATCACTCAACCGCGAATATTAGTATCAGACACCGTTGGTTTTATTAAAAAATTACCGCACGATTTAGTCGCCTCATTCCACTCCACCTTAGCAGAAGCACATGACGCTTCATTATTGTTATATGTAGTAGATGCTTCAGATCCTTCTTTTCGTGCACAACTCGACGTGGTGCATGAAGTACTGAAAGAAGTCGGTGTTGAGGACAGTAAAAAATTACTGATCCTGAATAAATCTGATCAACTTAGCGGTGAACAACAACAAGCACTGAGGGACGAGTTTCCTGAAGCCATGATGACATCGGCTCGTGATCCGGCTGATATCAGTAAATTGCATAAATATATTGTTGCCGTTGCGCAGGATGAGATGATTGAGGAGGAGATTATTGTTCCTTATACCGCTAAAGGTATCATTGGTGAAATTCGATCGAACATGAGTGTCACAAAGGAAGAATATGAGTCCGATCATATTAAGGTAACCGTAAGATCAAATGCGATTGATTTAGCAAGATTGAAAAAGCGCATGTTGAGCTTATAAAAAGTGAGTGCTTTAAGCTAGTTATAACTGTGTGAATATGTAATGGTCAAGTATTTTTGGAGGGTTGTTAAGCCACATTTAATAACTTTCTTCTTTTCTGAGCAGGGGTCATATATTCAATTACAGAATTCA
>NZ_ATUO01000260.1 GCF_000420245.1 Psychromonas hadalis ATCC BAA-638
ACAATACCATGGTGATCTAATCGTTTAATTTTAAAGCTCATATTTACCTCGTTTATTAAGGCTTATATTTTACTAAATTAACGATCGTTTAGCGGCTTATATTTTAAATGGAAATTATCGGAATTTGACCTAATCAATGTGTGTGATACTGCAGAGCGGGTAATATAACGACAAAGTCTTTCGAGTTTATTCCTATCCTGAGCATCACTCATTACACCCGCATGAAGATTGAAGCCTGCAACATTTGCGACACGGTCTGATTCAACACTTTGGCCTATCATAGGCGTAATGGTTTGCAGCGTAAATACCTTTCGCCCCTGTGATGAAGCTGTCCCCACACTGCAGCTAATTGAATACCCGAGAATTTTCAACATGGAATTTTCTTCTAGCCCATCAAAATCCAGATAGTCATTATCTGCACCTCTTATTAATAGCCCCTCGCGATCAAGAAAACCAGCCACACGTTGACTAATTTTCTGAAAAAATACATTCAGTTCACTTTTTTTCGGGGCTTTTATCTGCTGACCAATTCATCGGGAATGAATTAGGACAACCGCAGGTTGCCTGGAAATGGATGAACAAGGATGTTCATCATCTAAACACGTTTTTCCATTGTTATCTTCGACATACACACCATCGAGAAATAGCATGTGATAAATCGACAGGATAGCCGATTTACACAGCCGGCGGCTGCCCCCGAAGGGGGGAAGCACATGGATGTGCTTCATGAAAATGGATATTTAAATGACTTCGGGCGTCCTGCCCTTCACCCCTTCGGGGCCAGCCTCCGGCTGTTCAAAATCACTCCCGGCGATTTTGTCAACGCTGAACCAAATCGTTGGTTCAGTGTTACCGCACCCGTTTTTGCTGTCTGTTTGTTGTAGCCTGCTTTTTTAGTGATATGTGCAACAAGTGTTCGATAGACAATCCCTAATACTTTTCCCATGATCTGAGGGTAGCTGGCAAGTGAACAATCCCTCAGTGCCCCTTCCTTAGCTTAGCGATTACCTAGGTGAAGATAGAAACAGAGGGGATCAGGGATTTATTCTTGATGTCAGATACTGACGATAACGGTTAGACACTTTGTACAAAACGTTTGCACACTGACTAACGTCCGACCTATATTGAATCGCTAATTGACATTACTCACGAAAATCAACACATCGAATTTCACCGTTCGCTCTCATAAGACTCTTTAATTTTATTATTTTCACTTTCGCTAGGCCTATACATGCACTTACCGTGCTGGTGCCAGATATCGGCATAACTTTTTAGTTTTAAAAGTTACCTCACGATTAAACTCATAACATTATTTTTGTGCGATTTGAACACGCCTTTTTTGAAAATCATCCTATAATTATTCTATTAGTATGGCATTTAACGTTCTTATTAATAAGCATTTAAAGTTCTTATCAATAAGTATTTACAGTCTCTTTTGTAAAATACTTCAAACCCAATAGGTGCTGAGTCGACACTAAAAAATCAGGTTCTTTTAATGAATCTAATAAAAGAACTGAGTCTGTAAACTTTGAACATAAAAGGTATGTGATTATGGATAATATTGCACATGAATACGATAAATTTGGTCCGTGGTTGTTGCAAGTAAAGTCTATACAAGATATTCCGCATCAATACTTCGAACATCAGGATACTATTCTTGCTGCTAAGTATTGTTTTAAGATCCCCATTAAAGAGGATCGACGTGCACTCCATGCTGGTATGTTACTGTATAATAAATTGATTATTATCGATGAGCAACGGATCGTAGAATTTTCTGTGGTTAACGATCAAATTATCACGCATGAATTACTCTTCAAAGATGTGCAATATTTGATTCACCAAGGCGATTTACTTAACTGTGAAATTTGTCTAATTAGTCAGAAAAACAGCTTAAATTTTCAATACAATTTAGTGTCTATGGATATTGCCGGTGATGTGATGCATTTACTGCGAGAAAGCATCAATGTAGTTGAGCAGAGCTCTGCAAGACCAGATATATTGTCACAAAAACACAGTGAGTTACAAATATTTTCTTATTTCTGCATTACCGAAAAAGAAAATCAATCACTGCAAATTTTGAATTATCAAGCGGGTTTAGCGCTAGGATTATTAGCCAGCAATCAGCTATTCCAGTCCCTTACCAAATACCAATTACTTGATTCTATGTTTATGACCAATGGCGTGGAGCTGATCATTGCTAATCGAGGAAAGTATGTGGTACAAGAAAACGAGACTAATTATAAGTTTGGTCATACATTTATTCCACTTAAGCACATAACCAATATTTCCCAACAGCATGATGAGATGTTTAAAACTATTAAACAAATCAACATTGAGCTAGGTGGACAATTGTTGCAAGCATCAGTGGATAAAGACTTCGTTATTGACTCACTAGAAAACCTGTTAGTAACAGATTAATTGGCTATTGCATTTTGCGTTGACCGCTCAACGCTAACAAAGTGTTAGCGTTGAGCGGATACTATTTGCATAATCTATTCATTCTCGGATAAGGAGACACCGCTCGAATTTTGGTGTGGGAATACAAACAACAGGTCAAAAACAACCCGTTCTTTTAAAGGTTTCTTAATTCAATATCTATAACGTTTATTAACCACTCACGTTCACAATCAATGTTTTCACATAATCTCGCTGCATAAATAGGTAATTTCCACGCATCTACATCACCCATTTTCACCCCCGTCAATTCAAAATAACGTGTTAAAAATGCAGCTCTGAAAGTATCAATAAGAGTGGCTCTGTTGTAGCTAATTGTTGTCTATACTTATAAATAAGACTTAACTGATTGAAGGTACTCGCAATGAAGACTAAATTATTTGTAAGTAAGCTTAATCTAATCACAAAAGCACTTTTCTCTATGACACC
>NZ_ATUO01000261.1 GCF_000420245.1 Psychromonas hadalis ATCC BAA-638
TACTGCGTTAGCAAAATCGCCAGCCAAAACAATAAAGACGCAAAGCAACCCTATTTTCATGTCATTGCTAGCCACGGTCAAGTTAGAGTGCTTGAATATAAAAAAAGGGTTAACGACATTCGGTTTAAAAATGAAACTTTATATCAAAGCACAAAAAGCAGCCATTGAGGCTTTGCACCTAGAACAAACCTCAACTGTGCAACATCAGTTACTAACAATAACTTTGTCAACATCCCAGCTTATATCTTTCCCTTTGAGCAGTGGATTTAACATGAGTAATTTCCTACGTATTAATAGCAATAAGGAGTAAGCGTAAGTCTGAAAATAAAAAATGTAAATTTTTACCAAGAATCATCCTACAAAACGGAGTGATCAGCTGTTTAATTTCAAGCGATTAATTTTAGGGTGCTTTTTAGCCTCTACAGTGTGCGATCCATGTAACTTAAGCGACTGTAGATCTTTCCATAAAAGAGGGGCAACGATAAGTGTTAGCAGAATATTTGAGAGAGGCACAGCTAACCACACACCATTGACACCAAGCCAAAGCGGTAAAAAATATAAAAAGGGTAACTGCACTAACATATTACCCATTGATACCCATAACGCTTTGTTTGCTTGCCCTACCGCCATGTAGTAAATAGTCACGATAAAGAGAAAACCATCTAAAAAAAGTGCAAAAAGATGCAAATGAATACCAATAGTCGCAGCTTCAGTTAACTGTTTTTCACCTTGGCTAAACAGCTCAATAAGGAGACTGGGAAAGAGATTGAGCATCAAAACCATTGTGATACCTGATATTAAAACAACTTTACACGCCAATGTGAGTGTCGCAATAATTTTATCAGTTTGCTTAGCACCAAAATAATAGCTAACGGGTGGCTGCAACCCCGATGCAATCCCTTCTGCAATCAAATAATAGAGTGTTGCAACATAACCAACAATAGCAAATGCAGCCACATGTACAGTACTGCCATAACTCATAAATAACTTGTTATGCAGCGCAATCACAAAGCCAAAATAGAAAAACATAAACAAACTAGAAGCACCCAGATGCACCGTTTTGTAGAGGCTCTCAACATTGATTTTTGAGAATTTAATTTTGCATTGCGAGTAATGACTAAAGAAATAAGCAAGTGCAATAAGCACTACAACTGATTGTGAAATAACCGTGGCAATCGCAACACCCTGTAACCCTAACTGCCAAACTGCGATGAACAGATAATCTAAAATTATATTAAGCACGGCCCCCATTACAATTAACAATGTCGAACATGTAGGGCTATTGTCGTTACGGATCAGCATTGGCAATGTTGCTGCACCAATGGTCATCAGCACACCGTAGGAAAATACTTGCAGGTAATCTTGGGAAAATTGCAAAACTTGGCCTGTGGCGCCCTGTAGATCTAATAATACCCCTGAAAATAGCATTAAAATAATCATTACCAGCAATGAAAGCAGCACAATAAGGAAAATACTACTCGCTAATGCCCCCTGCTCTTTAGCGATTGATTGCTCGCCACGATACTGTGACATCAAGCTCCCTCCGCCCATGCCGATCATAATACCAAAACCAGCAACAGCCGCTAAAATAGGAATGGTCATATTGATGGCAGCCAAACCTGTACTTCCTAAATAATGCCCCACAAAAATTCCATCAACGACTTGATAAAGGCCATTCACTAACATCGCAAAAATAGAGGGTATCGCATAGCGCCAGTATGTTTTACTTACTGAATCGTCGCTATTTATTTGTGGCGTATCTAACTGAGGGCTATCTGTTTGCATAATTTTCTCTATTATTGATTAACCTCGCTATAATAGTTAAATATAAGATACATTAAAGTTACTATCCATCCGCTTTTCGGATGAGTTGAGTGAGTAAATTATGAATTGGACCATTGATCAATTAGAAGCGTTTATCACCGCAGCCCACTGTGGATCGTTTTCCAGTGCAGCACGTAAGTTAGGCAAAGCGCAATCACGTATCAGCACCTCTATTGCAAACCTTGAAGTCGATTTAAATCTAACACTGTTTGACCGCAGTAAACGCTTACCTGTTTTAACACAAGCAGGGCAACAACTACTCGATGAAGCACAGATGGTGATGAACCAATGCCAACGCTTGCAAGCACGCGCATCAACAGCAGCCAATGAAGAGGAGATTGAGTTAGTCATCGCTGCCGATGAAGCTGTTTTAGTGGGCACGCTACAAGCAGTATTTAAAAAAATATCCACAAAATTTCCTTTATTAAAACTAACGCTCATGAGTGGTTCACGTAACGACATTTCCGCCTTAGTAGAGTCAGGTAAGGCAGATATTGGCCTCTTATTTCATGTTGGTGAATTATCAAAAAATTTAGATTTTTTAGCCATTGGTAGCTTTAATAATGTATTAATTGTTTCTCATCATCACGTTTTAGCAAATATTGAGGCCCCTACACTTGCGCAACTGCAGGAACATCGCCAACTGCTCATTTGTAATCATCAAGGCCAAAGTAGAGAACAACCCATCACAGCAAACCATTGGAATATCAATAGTTATTATGGCATTACAGAGATGGTGATAGAGGGATTAGGCTGGGCACTAGTACCTGAAAATATTGCGCTTTCAGAATGGTATAAAAACGATATTAAGCAACTTTCAAGTAAACATATACTGAGTAACATACGCGTAGAGATTGGACTAACCAAGCGCAAAGATCGTGGTCAGGGCATTGTTTTAGCATGGCTGATTAATGAATTAGAAAGCACAATAGAAAGCAAAAGATAGTTAATACCAATCGGAATAAATAGCTGATCTATTTTACTGGTTAAAATAACTTATTTCTTCGTTGTAAGTTTCGTAAAGGGAACAACCATTTACGTCAACTT
>NZ_ATUO01000262.1 GCF_000420245.1 Psychromonas hadalis ATCC BAA-638
GTACTCGTCTTATTATTAAAGGTTTTTAAGCAATCTTTACAACGATACCGTTGTATTGAACCCGACATCCCCCATTTTTTTAGCTGGCTAGAATGGCAGTGTGGACATTGGGATAGCATATCGAAAAGTGGCTGAATTAACTCATTCGCACTGATTTCAGTGTCTAATGCTTGAATTGACTGGTGAACTACCTCTCTTTGCGCCGGTGTCATAGAGAAAAGTGCTTTTGTGATTAGATTAAGCTTACTTACAAATAATTTAGTCTTCATTGCGAGTACCTTCAATCAGTTAAGTCTTATTTATAAGTATAGACAACAATTAGCTACAACAGAGCCTAATACTTATGGCCACCAGCCATTAAATTTATAGTAACCACTTTTTAGGGTGCAAATGAATAACAAAAAAATACAGGCATTTATTAAAACAGGCAAGCTAACACGTAAAGCGATTGGTGATGGTTTATATATCCGCGTGCAAACGGTTGGTAATGCTACTTGGGAGGTCAGATACACCTTTAAAGGCAAGCGCAAGGTAATTGCATTAGAGGGCGGTCAATATCCTCATTTATCTTTAGCGGATGCCAAAATAGAAACATTTAAGATTAAACAGTTAGCAAGGGCTGGCGAAGATCCATTAGCAGAACGTGCTCGTTTAAAAGAAGAAACAATATCCACTGTCGATGATCTGTTTGCTGATTGGTATCCTTCTATAGAAAAGAGACTTAAACACCCTGAGATCACCAAACGTATATATAGCAAAGAAATAAAACCGTTAATTGGGTATATGCAAATAGTGGACGTTACCCCGTTACAGATTAGAAGCGTATTCATTAAGGTAGCCTAGAGCAATAGGCCAACAACAGCTAACGATACGCTTTCTCGATGTAAGCAACTTTTTAATCATGTTTGCAAGCTTGAGTTGATTATTGGAAACCCCGCGCTTGCATTCAATGACTCTGATGCAGGAAGTAAAGAAAAAATCCGAGATCGCGCATTAAGTATTAAAGAGCTAACTGCTGTATTTAAAGCGTTGCGTAACAATGCGGACATATTTACACGAGATAATTATATAGCAGTGGCTTATTAGTAACGTTAGGCGTGCGTAAAGGAGAGCTGATTGAACATGTCAAACCTGAGGAGATCTAATAATGTCAGACAAACCCATAGAATATTTAGAGTTATATATTGAAGAGAATAGGTTATTACACAGGCCTGAACTTCAAGAACTATAAACCAGCTTGCTATATTAGGGCTGATTTGTGTAGTGGCAAGTGCTTCATTAATCTGTTTTGGTGTTATATAGCCCAGTTTAATAAACTCGCTAACGACTTGACGTGGTGATGTCATCATCTCTTCCCATTAAAATTTTAATTTATTTCACATCAAAAATAAATATAGCTTTAAGTTTGTTATTGCCCTGCTTAACAGTTATCACGTTAGGCTGAGAACTAATTATACCTTCTATTGATTCTTAATCGATGCATGGTTACAATGTAAATGATAACTAATCAAATTAATTGAGAGATAAATAATGACTGGATTAAGCCCACTGTTTCGTTGGATAGCCATCATTTCTACTTCATTATTATTGATGACAATCATATTAGCGGTTTAGTTTTTCTGCCGTTGCTACTTTGATTGGATTGTAACAGTGTAGAAAAAACACCAGAAAATGCGTTGTTCTTTGATTTTTAATATAAAAGTATTGCTGTACCTTACCGCCTTTATTCGCCATTTTATTGGTGATCCCACTTAGCGTTTCAATATTATGTAATATCACTCTCACTACCCTCTATATTCACAATAGAGGGTAGTGAGGTGATCGATTTTGACAATGTCAGAGACTCCACGTTTAACGATGTGTCAAAGTTATCCAAACAATAATTACTATCAACAACTAGATCAAAATCTTAAAGTGTTATATTATAACATTTTGTGATTTAACCTATTTGTTGAGATTATCGTATGTTGTTGTTTCTGAGTATCCTTGCGCTGTTTCTAGGGCCTATTAGCTATCGCTTATTGCAGCGTCAACCAGGTTGGTTAGACCTGCTTGATGCATTTATCTTTGTGACTATTTCAGGGTTGGTATTATTTCATATCTTGCCTGAATTGTTACATAGTGGCGGTTTATCTGTTTTAGTACTGATGGCACTAGGCTTATTTGCACCGAGTTGGGTAGAGAAATATTTTCATAAAGCAGCTCACCAAGCGCATCAAGCCACATTATTTCTTGGTGTCTTGGGCTTAGTATTACACGCTAGTATTGATGGCTCTGCATTAGTTGTGCAAGCGGGAGATCATACTGCATGGTTGCTAGCTTTGGGTGTTCTGTTACACCGTTTCCCTGTGGGATTAACGGTGTGGTGGTTATTACGCCCACAATATGGTCGCGTATTGCCGTTAGTGATATTGGCCTGTATGTCAGTGGCAACAATCGTTGGTGCACTGTTTGCTGATTACTCACTGGCACAATTAGATGGTCAATGGTTAGTTTGGTTGCAAGCATTTGTGATGGGATCAATTATGCATGTCGTGTTGCATCGTCCTTATCTGAAAGCGGGAAAACATGAGTTTGATGAAAATAAATCAGAAAATCGTTACGTAGCAGGTATTGGCAGTGTATTAGGTCTGATTGTACTGGCTGCGGTGTTATTGCCTCATTGGTTAGGTTATATCGAACATAATCACGATCATGGAACGCCTACTGAGATAGCGCATGAGGTGCATGGTGATGGAACAGATGATCACGAAGAACATGGTATTGAAGAACATGGTCACGAAGAATATGCTCATGAAGAACATGGTCACGAAGTAGATGCTCATGAA
>NZ_ATUO01000263.1 GCF_000420245.1 Psychromonas hadalis ATCC BAA-638
CGATGTTACTGCTACAAAAACAGCATATTGGTCAAGTACAAGTGGGTGTTTGGTCTGATTGCTTGAAGAAAGAAGTTGAAATGATTCTTTAATCTTAAAAAGGGGGCACGTTAAATTAATTTAACGCGCCCCCTTTGTTTATGCACTTAATTATCAGGTTGATAATTGCCCAACATAAACCAGTATTGATTGTCCGTTAGGTTGTCATTTAATTCCGCTGCATTTTGTGTTGCTGAGAAAATCATTATTGCACCGAGTAATAAAACACTCACGGTAAAACAGGCTCGTTTAATTAACTCTGTCATCCTTTTTCCTCTGGCTCATTAAGTTATTCATGAGCTTAAAGGAGGTTAATTACTTTTTGATGAACTTAATGTGGCAGATTTAATATCAAGCGATCACTGCCATTAAACCGTGGAATTTCTCTGCTCTACTAAATCACTAAAATATTGAACAAACTCTATCTCATTACCGTCTGGGTCTAGGTAATAAATATTATGACGATATGGGTTATTGTTAACACGGGAATGATGTTTAAACCCCGCTTCAAGTAAACGCATTTGCATTGCTTTTAAATCATTTATCTCAAAAGCAAAGTGTGCAAGGCCTGCTTGGTGGCCTGCTAAATTACGTGGTGGTGATTCTGCATTATTGTTTAAAGCAAGATACGTTGTATCATCCCCAAAATGTAACCACTCTCTTGGTTTACCAGACCATTCTCCTGCACCCGAATCACGTACTTTCCATTCAGGAAATGCCGCTTTATAAAAAGTAAGGCTGGTGGTTATATCGTTCACGACTAAGTTAATGTGCTCTAGTCTGATCATAATATTATCCTTCTAAATTTGTAATACCGTAGGTGACACGTTGCGTATCTGCTTTGTTATTAAATAAAGTAAACGCTTTATTTAATTAAGTAAAGAAAAAACTTTACTTAATTGGGTGGTGAGTAATAATGCTGACATGAAAAATGAGAAAAACAGCAGTAAAACAAGTGAAAAAATATTTCAGCTATTAAAAGAAAATGGCGAAATGACTGCCAAGCAACTGTCTGAAATATTGAAAATGACCACGATGGGCGTTCGTCAACATTTGCAGTCGTTACAGGAAGCGGAGGAGCTGACCTTTTTTGATAAAAAAGCGTTGCGTGGTCGCCCAACGCGTTATTGGTTATTAACAGAAAAAGCCAATCGTCATTTTCAAGATGGTCATGAAGAATTAACCGTACAACTGCTCATTTCTGTGCGTGAGATATTTGGTGAGCAAGGGTTAGATAAGCTGATCAGTAAACGTGAAGAGAGCACATTAGTAGTTTATAAAAAACAGCTATTACCTTTTGCAACGATAGAATTACGTTTACAAGCATTGGTTAAATTACGTAATCAAGAGGGCTATATGGCAAGCTATGAGAAGCAACAAGGTTGTTATTGGCTGTTTGAAAATCATTGTCCTATTTGTGCTGCTGCCAGTGAATGCCTTAATTTTTGTCGCTCAGAGTTGCAAATGTTTACGCTACTTTTTGAAGAGATAGCAACGATAACGAGAGAGGAGCATATTATAGAGGGGGCAAGACGTTGCGCTTATAAAATATGCGCTTTGTAATTGAATCTAAGTGGTATTTAACACAACCCTTTATGACAAATATTTATTGAGAAAAAATGAAAAACTACCCTAATAAAATCCCCAGTCTTGAATTCATGCGTGTTATCGCCATGATCGCTATTATTATCATTCATACTGGGTTATTTACAGATACTCTGATTATAAACGGCAATGCTTGGCTGGCTAATATTGCCAATCAACTGAGTCGCTTTGCTGTTCCGTTGTTCTTTTTAATTGCAGGCTTTTTAATACAGCCAAAGCTAATGACTTCCCCACTGCTTGTCATACGGAAATACAATGCACCACTGTTAAAAGTTTGGCTTGTGTGGACGGTAATATGCTTGTTACTACCAACCAATTTGCAAAATGTAATCGAGCTGGGGTACCTTGGTGAGCGCCAATTATACTGGCAGTTTTTATTAAAGACACCGCTTAATTCACTGTTAGAAGGTGGTTTAGTACATTTATGGTTTTTACCTGCGCTCATTATTGCGGTTGCGATAGTGGGGTTATTTACTCACTTTAAGCAACTTAAATTGTTATTACCCGTTGCTATCATGTTGTATTTGTATGGTGTGTTAGCGGGCAGTTACGCATCACTGACTGATATAGGCTCTCCTTTTTTAACACGTAACGGGCCATTTTTCAGTTTACTGATGCTGACAATTGGTTTTGAAATTAGAAGGTTTGAAGTGAAATTATCAGCGCAGGCTGCATTGCTGCTGTTATGTATCGGTTTATTGGGACATTTTCTTGAAGCCTATTGGTTATTCACCAAAGGAGTGCCATTTTCTGGGCATGATCTATTATTGTTTACGCCATTGTGGGCCAGTGGCTTGTTTTTATATTTATTAGCAAAACCTAAAATGGGCGATCACCCACTGACTTACTGGTTAAGTAAAAGTATATTACCGATCTATTTATGTCACCTCTCAATTGCGATTATCTTTTTTAATATTGTCGGGATATTTGCATTAAGCGGAGTATCACGAGATGCGCTGTTATTCTTTGGGACAACTATCTGCTCAGTTGCCTTTGTAAAATTAATTGAAAAAACACCCCTGCAAAACATTCTTTTCAGATAAAGGACTTGCTCCCGCGATTGAATGCAGCGCGGGTATTATACCAATTACAGTAAATAGCTAATCTATTTTACTGGTTAAAATAACTCACTTCTGCGTTGTAAGTTTTGTAAAGGGAACAACCATTTAC
>NZ_ATUO01000264.1 GCF_000420245.1 Psychromonas hadalis ATCC BAA-638
GCTATGAATCGGTTTATAATTGAGTTTGAAGACCGTTTAAAGCGCCACCTGTAAAATGGTAATTACACAGAATTATTTACAGGGTCAGGCAAAAGACAAGACCTTCTTCTTTTTTCATAATTACCTATTCCTTAATATGATTAAGTTAATGATAGGTAATTACACAGATTTTAGGACAGGGTCAGGTAAAGTTACACTTACAGCATAAGTTTCTACAGACCTTAACTGAACGAAGGGTGCTAATGATTCATTAACACCCTTTTTATTTATATCCATTTAATTAACTAATATTGGCCATAAATTTGTAGTTTGCTAAGTCGAAAAGGGAGCGAAAGCGACTTAGAATACGTTACTGAACTCTCTACAAACATAGCCAAAGTTACTATTCTATTTACCGTTAGAGACAAAAAAGGCCACCATAGGTAGCCTTCCAATAATTTTTTTAACCCGTATTACGTTAAATTAACTACTCGTAATCAGAAGCGTAAGTTTCTTCATAAGAGTGCGAGTAAAGCTCAAACAAATTGCCAAACGGGTCTTCTAAGTAAACCATTTTTGCTTGCTTACTGTCGTCTTCTGGGTGGTAACGCATAATGTCCATACGCACTTTACCGCCATATTGTTCAGTACGCGCAATCGCACCTTCGAAGTCATCTGTTTGAAGACAGAAGTGGAATATACCAAGGCGAGTGAAATCAACTTCATGACGTTCTTGACGCTCTTTCATTTCAAACATTTCAACACCAATGCCGTCAGTCGTTACTAGGTGTGCAATGTTAAAGCCTTTAAAGCCTTTACCAAAAACAGCCACACACATTCTACCTATAGCCGTTTCACGCTCTTCTTTTACCTTAGTGTTACCCATTACAATTTTTAGACCAAGCGCTTTAGTGTAAAATTCAACCGCTGTATCCATATCGCCAACCATAAGACCTACGTGATTCATTTTCATAATTTACTCCAAACCTAGTTGTTTAATTTAATGAAGTTATTGTATAGAAAATTGTTTATTACTTTAAATTATCAATTATTATAAAGATGATAATTTATTATGATGGATGATTGATAATGCTAAACCCTACTTGGTTAAATACGTTTGTAACGCTCGTTGATATCGGGCATTTTACGAAAACTGCTGAAAAGTTATTTATGACTCAGTCTGGTGTCAGCCAGCATATTAGTAAACTTGAAAAAGCGTGCGGTCATTCTTTAATCCGCAGAGAAAAAAAGAGCTTCGAAGTTACTGAACAAGGCAGGTTAGTTTATCAATATGCAGGGCAATTAGTTAAAAATGAGCAAGGGTTAATGGAACTGTTAGCGTTCGACGATCCATTTTCTGGAGATTGTACTTTAGCTTGCTCTGGTGCACTTGCACTGATGCTTTATCCTAAGTTATTGGATTTACAAGTTCAGCACCCTCAGCTTGTTGTTAAACTAAAAGCAGCGCCTAATCATCAGATATTAAATGAAATACAAACGGGAATCATTGACCTTGGTATCATCACTGATGCACCAATCCATAGTCTATTTGATGTAGTGGAGCTTGGTCGAGAGCAACTTTGTTTAGTACTTCCCGCTAGTGTTGATACTGACGTTTATGGCAAAAATTTATTAACCGAGCTTGGTCTTATTGATCACCCTGATGCAGAACATTATTTATCGCTTTATTTAGCACAAAGTCAGGAATCAGATTTTACTCACTTGAGTATTAAGGAGATCCCAGTGACTGGTTATATCAATCAAATAAGCCAAATATTACAACCCGTAGCCAAAGGGTTAGGTTTTACCGTGTTACCAAAAAGTGCTGTAGAGTCTTTCCAAGAGCCTCAACATTTAAAAATATTTAACCTCCAGAAACCAGTAATAGAAACTTTATATATGGTAAAAAAGAGAAACAGAGTGCTACCATCACGTTTTGAAGTAGTGAAGTCAATATTACAGAAACATTTAGATGCGGTAAAAGTATGCAGGGATTAAGGTCTGCTTTAATCAGATTGCCATTGCATACACTAAGCCTTACTTGACTCAGCCAGCTTCAACAGGCGTTCTGGTATAGGTGGCGTTATTAAGTTTGCAAAAGCAAGTCGTTCAATCATGCTTTCTAAATTATAACGACGATTAAACTTATCGCCAAACTCTGCAAGATACCGAGGTAGATGCTTCAAGTTTATTGCATGAAAGGTACCATGCATGGCGTTTTTCACATTGCTAATTATGGTGTTTACCCATTTGAAATAATGGATTTCAACACACTCTGCGCCTCCGCCAGTTACAATTGAAAAATGAAAGACATCTGCATCACCAAGACCATTAAAACATGCAAGTCCATCTGAAACGGTTACGGATTTAGCTTTTATATGTCGTTTTGTCCAATCGGTTATTTCTTTTTTTTGAAAGCCTTTAACTACGCTGAAGCACATAGCTACTGGATGCATCTCATCATTTAGTGATACAGCAACAAATGGGCGCTTTCCTTTTACCCCTCGACCTTTGGTTCCCTTACGTACGCCACCCCAATATGCATTATCAATTTGAATAAAGCCTTCCAAGGGTTTTTGATCATTTCGCTCTTTCATTGCTTGCATTGATTTGTGTTTTAAGCGCCACGTAGCATTGTAGGGTATCCCTAGAGTTCTAAGATTGAAATTCCACTGTTTTTTTGTGTAATGAAGTAAATAGCGAAAAACCAAGCGGTAAGAGGAAGCTTGGTATGATCGTAAGCGTCAGGGCAACCACACCTTCATCTAATTTCTGATCTCAGTTATGTTATTTTCAAGTCAAATAAAAGGAAAT
>NZ_ATUO01000265.1 GCF_000420245.1 Psychromonas hadalis ATCC BAA-638
AATGCACTGTGCAACCATCAATAGCGTGCAAGTTCAAGTCTCGCTCCGGGCACCATTTTAGAAAAGCCTCACATTATATGTGAGGCTTTTTTTTGGCTAAAATATAGAATTGAAAATGCACAGTGCAACCATTAATAGCGTGCAAGTTCAATTGCTCTTTAAGCATTGTTTTAAAATGGTAATGTCCATTGTTTACTAAAATCGATAAAGGTTTTTAGGAGTGGGCTTTGGTAGCGATCTTTATGCCATACTAGCCAGTAATCACGGTGCATATCGACATTCAATGTTAGCTGAGTCAAACGTTTATCTGCGAGTGCATGACGTGCTGCTAATTTGGAAATACACGCGATACCTAAACCTGCGCTAGTGCAGTTGATGATTGCTTCGGTACTTTTAAGTGCTAATGATATTTGGTAATGACTTAACTTTTGGCCTATTTGGTTAATAAAGAAACTGCGACTGCCTGAGCCTATCTCTCGTAAAATCCACTGTTGATCTTCTAAATCTTCGAGAATTAACTGTTTTTTATAACTTAATGGATGATCAGCACAACAAACAATCACCATTTCATCTTTTAACCACTTTATAGCGGTTAATTGACTATCAAATTGGTTTGCTTCCACTAAGCCAATATCTAACTCATATTCTTTTATCTGCTCGCAAATGGTTTGGCTGTTGTCAATTAATAGTGATTGATTATGCTGTTGATATTTTTTTCTAAAATCCGATAACAGTAAGGGTAATAGATGGTTGCCAACGGTGTTACTGGCGCCGATATGCAATTTCCCTTTAAGTTTATTTGGAGCAAGGAAAAGGTTACTGATTACTTTGCTACGTTCAATCTGTTCATCTGCAAGTGGCAAGAGTTGCTTACCCAGTTCGTTGATGAACAGACGGTTATTTTTGCGTTCAAATAGCGGGTGACCAAGCTGTTTTTCAAGCTCGCTTAGGCTCATGCTTACAGCTGGTTTACTTAAAAATAGTTTTTCGGCTGCTGCGGTAATGGTTTTTTCTTGGGTGATGCAGATAAAAACCTGTAACTGTTTCAAACTGATATTCATAGTGATCTCGCGTTATATGTTAAGTTATTCTTAACTCTTGGTTAAATATTTTAAACTATTTTTAACCGTGGGGTTAGATATAATTGTTTTGTAGTCATTGAGGAGCAATTATGAAAAATAGCATAAGTAATTTTTTTACTACTATCCCGACAGCGTTAGCAGGGCTGGCACTAGGAATTGCAAGCTTGGGTTGGTGTTGGGAAAGTGCCGCAAACTTGCAGGGGCAAGTGCAAATGGGTGGCGCGGTGATCGCTTCTTTTCTGCTTACTTCGCTATTGTTGAAATTTGTTTTTAATCCATCACTCTTAAAGCAAGATCTTGCTCATCATCTGAGTGGCAGTATCGTTCCTACTTTTTCAATGGCTTTGATGGTGGTAGCGAATAATATTAACCATTTTAACCACTCACTTGCTTTGCTGCTATGGTTAGTCGCGATACTTTTACACCTCTCTTTTTTAGTGACGTTTATCTATTATCGAGTGCAAGATTTTAAATTTGAACATATTTTACCAAGCTGGTTTATTCCACCCGTGGGCATTGTGGTGGCTGTAGTCTCTTTTCCTGGTGGTGATTTATTAATAGTCGCTAATAGCCTGTTAATGTTTGGTTTAGTGGCTTATGCAATACTATTGCCTACGATGCTGTATCGCTACTTTTTTCATAGCAAAATAGCGGATCATGAAAAACCGACGATTACTGTGTTTGCCGCACCTGCTAGCCTGACCTTAGCGGGATACCTAACGATCACAGAGCAACCAAACCCTCTATTGGTATTATTACTTGCTTGTATTGCCCTGATGATGACGCTGTTTATCTATGTCTCTTTTAGCAAGTTATTGCGTTTGCCATTTACCCCCGCTTACTCTGCATTTACTTTTCCATTAGTGATTGGTGCAACGGCGATGTTTAAAACTAGTCATTATTTATTAAATAGTGGTTACGATATGCAGTTGGTGAAAGTGATCGAATCTATTGCTTATGGTGAGTTATTTTTTGCTACTTTAATGGTTGCTTATGTATGCTTACGTTACCTTATTCATTTCTTTCCTGTCAATGTTCATCTCAGGCTTTCTTGTCACATTGCGTTTAATAAGATGCTCAAAATTTCAGGAGGAAAAATAGTTAACAGCAAGGCACATCATTGAGTAATGAGAAAAACGGAAATTTTTTTGTACTGCGTGCAGTTTGACAAAGTCAAATAGGGCAGAGGTTATTGAGATTGAGTGCAACGCAGAGATTAGCTGTTTTTAACGTGTAAAATGACCTCTATAACACGAAAGGATCGTATTATTGTAGTCACTTCGCTGTTTTAATTTCTTTGCCAAACACTTATTTTTATAATGAGGTAAAAATAAGTGTGAACCATTAACTTTAGGCTCTGTTGTAGCTAATTGTTGTCTATACTTATAAATAAGACTTAACTGATTGAAGGTACTCGCAATGAAGACTAAATTATTTGTAAGTAAGCTTAATCTAATCACAAAAGCACTTTTCTCTATGACACCGGCGCAAAGAGAGGTAGTTCACCAGTCAATTCAAGCATTAGACACTGAAATCAGTGCGAATGAGTTAATTCAGCCACTTTTCGATATGCTATCCCAATGTCCACACTGCCATTCTAGCCAGCTAAAAAAATGGGGGATGTCGGGTTCAATACAACGGTATCGTTGTAAAGATTGCTTAAAAACCTTTAATAATAAGACGAGTAC
>NZ_ATUO01000266.1 GCF_000420245.1 Psychromonas hadalis ATCC BAA-638
GCACCAATTGATGAACGTTACAAAACCAATTTCAGATTACAAATCACTATTCAAAAACTGAAAATACACAACAGGTTTTAAGGCAGACTAACGCCTCGTTAAGCGGACTAAAATTGGGCAGTATTTTTGCGGTCTTTTTGCAAAAATGATGAACTGCTTTAGTTCCGTTTAAACGACTTGTTAGGTTTTATTTGCAAGAATATTGGATAAACTTTCAAGTTTACCCTGTACTTCAATACTGATTACAGTAATCATTTGACGTATGAGGATTAACTCATTGCGATCAAAGCGCATAGCAGGCAGAACTTCTGTTGCCGAAGGTTTTCCCTCAAAAACAACAGGCCTAACTTTTCTTAGTGCAATTTCACTGTGCGCATATACTTGATGACGTAATTTAAGAAGTCGTTCATGTAATTGTTTCTGTTCGCTATCTAACACTCTTAATAATTTACTAGGAAATTTTGGGTTTCCTCTACTTATAGCAAAAGGTCTGCAATATGCAACAACCATAGAAGTAACATACGCACTTTGATGTAAGTACATTCTCCAATCTATTTCCCAAGGCTCATAGTGCCAACCTTGAGATAATAAATGTTCAGCAAAAAAGGCTGCATTACTCAAATCTTGTTGAGAAACATGGAGCAACTCATACGTTTGATGCGAGTTATTTTTAGAGTGCATATATATCAAAACCTAACGCCCACATTAAGCGGACTAAAATTGTTGGCTATAATGTGTAGCGAAGCGAAACTGAGCCAACTGTTTTAGTTCCGTTTAAATTGCTTGTTAGATGCTCGCGATCAGTTTAAAACCTTTTACAATACAAGTACATAACGAAATGGAATAATAAAGCAAACCACCACGATTTAAAGCAACTTAATTATTAACTTTGAACTCCGTAGAAAACACTTTACGCAGATTACACAAAACTAATAATTAAACAGTTTACGAACACTTAAAAGCACCCTTTTGGATTTCAAATTATCAAACCAAAAACTAGCTGACGAATTGAAAATAAAACAAAATCAGGCTACCAAAATACTACGACTTTCAGATTGACGAATGACAAGTTAGCCAATGAAATCTACAGCGCAATCGACGAAATTTTTAAGCTTTTCTATTTGAGGAAATCTCCATAAACAGCATGGAAAAACAGTGCTCAAAATGTATATGAAAAAATAAAATACAACATCAAAAAAGAGCGACATATAACGCCGCACTAAGCGGACTAAAATAGTGGGTTAAAATGTGTAGCGAAGCGAAACGTAACCCACTGTTTTAGTTCCGTTTAAGTGCCTTGTTAGTTGCCTTTTAGACAACGCTACCGCAAACAATAAGTTGCTGATTATTGGCAACTTTACACTTATTAATTATTAGAAACTACGAGCAACATTAAAAACCATGACACACTCGAAGCTAAACATGCAAAAACGACGAACAGAATTCGCCATTATAAAGTAAGCGGAGCTAATGGAGCATCCTGAACACTTTACGTACTGTTTTCACCCTTTCTAAGACGACTATTAGCGACAGCCTATTTTGGCGGAATGAGCAGACTGACTAAGCTCACAACGCACCAACTTATCAATATAAAACCACGTAATTCAGATTAAAAATCACAACTCATAAACTAACAACACGCACAAATTTTAAGGCAGACTAACGCCGCAATAAGCGGAAAATTATAGTTGGCTATAATGTTTGAGGAACGAAAAACAGCCAACTGTAAATTTTCCGTTTAATTGCCTTGTTATAAGTTTTACCCCCAAAAACATCCTTGGGGATCTTCGTTAACGATTTGGATTAATGGCTCTAAATGCTGATTAATACCATTAGGTTCATATTGTTGCCATTTCATATTTTGACGCTGCCAATATAGTTTCCAAATTTTATCTTTTTTTACATAGGTAAATTTAGCAACAAACAACTTTGTTTTTACGGTTGGATCATTCCATTTAGGGCGAACCTCTAAAATATAAAGAGTCTGCTCTTCCATTTTATAATCAATATAAAGTTGATCGGGAGGGAAATTCTTATTTCTATCTCCACAAAAAACCTTTGCGATTGACTCTACTTTGAATAACTCAAACTCACTAATTGCCACAAAACCCTCGAAACTTATAACGCCTCGTTAAGCGGATTAAAATGGTTGGTTAAAATCGCGCAGCGATAACCAACTGTTTTAATTCCGTTTAAACGACTTGTTATGTGTTGAACACCATTTAAATAATTGATTTACTTTTGAATAAAATTTTACTGCACGATAAACAAATATGTTTATATCTTGGATCTGCGTGATCAGTTAGAGGCTGAAAAACAACTTTATCTGATTCACATGAATAACATTTCGCATTCTCATCATCACTAGTTTTACATTCTGGATGCTTAGCTAAATATTCAGGCAATGTTGGTAATTTATCCCAATCATTTTGTTGAGCAGGAGAATATAAAACGTAATAATAAAAAGCACCAACTGCTACTGCCATACCTAAACCAATTAAAAATTGCATAAATACTCCTAGTAAAAACATACAGTTCCATGATTAGCGAACAACAAAGACATAATAAGTCTTTGAGCGTAAAAAGACAACTAATAATCAATGAAAAGTTAACTCTGGCAATGCAAGAACACATAACGCCTCGTTAAGCGGATAAAAATGGTTGGCTATAATCGCGAAGCGATGGCCAACTGTTTTTATTCCGTTTAAACGACTTGTTAGTT
>NZ_ATUO01000267.1 GCF_000420245.1 Psychromonas hadalis ATCC BAA-638
TATCAATAGTTATTATGGCATTACAGAGATGGTGATAGAGGGATTAGGCTGGGCACTAGTACCTGAAAATATTGCGCTTTCAGAATGGTATAAAAACGATATTAAGCAACTTTCAAGTAAACATATACTGAGTAACATACGCGTAGAGATTGGACTAACCAAGCGCAAAGATCGTGGTCAGGGCATTGTTTTAGCATGGCTGATTAATGAATTAGAAAGCACAATAGAAAGCAAAAGATAGTTAATACCAATCGGAATAAATAGCTGATCTATTTTACTGGTTAAAATAACTTATTTCTTCGTTGTAAGTTTCGTAAAGGGAACAACCATTTACGTCAACTTTCGCCTTAAATTAAGCTATTTTTCCTGCGCAAAATTTAGATCACATACTTAATCCAATTGGTATAACCAAAACTCAGGTTCGTTATTTCAACATCACCCCATTAACGCTATTTTGTCACAGCGCTTTGCGATAACGGTCACTGACGCTGAGATCAAGGTAATAGCCAAACAGGCAACGCGGTTATCGATGTCATCCACATAAACAGCGTTGATTAACAACTCACTGATACTGTTAAATTTATCGCCCAATTCAACGTGGCTAAGTGGTTCTGAAATAACAAATTGTTGCTCTGCAATTAGCTCTCCCTTTGCGTCTAAGCCTAACAGTGAAACACTAAATTCACCATCATGCGCATAGAGTCGTCCAATATCAAAGCGATGAAAATTAAAAAATTGTGCCTGTTTATGTTTAACAACAATGCCGGGTAAGTAACTCTTACGACCAAAATCAATGGATAAAAAATTCTCACTATTATTACTGTCGCCTAAATTAGCCACAATTTTACAATACATTAACAACATCAAATTACAAGCATTACAACAATACCTCCACAATTTTGATTTAAGCTAAAAATTAAATTAAATACCAAAACAAATCAAACAGTTACATAAAAACAGCCAAAATGGGTTGGTTTCCATTTTGGCGAAGGTATTGTTACAAGTGACATCTTTTTTATGATATGAGAAGATAGGGCAACAATATTAAACGGTAGTGATTAAAATGAATAAAGCACTCAAAGCAACATTACTTTCAGCACTTATTTTTCCGGGCCTCGGGCATTTAATGCTAAAACGATATCCGCAAGCGCTATTTTTGATACTCAGCACATCTATCGCTTGTTACCTGCTAATTATCAATGTGATAGAAACCGCAATGCAAGTGATTCATCAAATTGAACAGGGCGAAATAGGCCTCACAACAGCAGAAATAAGTAATGCATTAAACCTACAAGGCGTATCGGATTACAGTAGCAACTGTAATATTGCGATGATTTTTATCATGTTCATTTGGATAATTGCAGCAATAGACGCTTATCGTTTAGGTAAAAAAAATTAACGAACTTGATCCCCCTTGCACTTATCTATTGTGTTAATAGACATTTTACAGAGTAACTATTACTCTCTTTTTTTGTTATGTTAAAAGGAATTCCATGAACAAATTATTTAATAAGATTATCTCCATCCCACTTTTTATCGGCTTATTATCCACTCTGCTGTATAGCCAAGTCACTCGTGCAGAAAATACAACCTTTGAACGCATCAATAAAACAGGCTTATTAGTGGTGGGTATGTCGGGTGAGCAACCTCCTTTTAATTTTGTATCAAACCTTGAAACAGTCATTGGTTACGATGTAGAACTCGCAACCGCACTGGCAAAATCGCTTAAAGTTAATGTACGTATTGAGCTGATGCCCTTTGCCGAATTGATGAAAGCACTTAAAAAACAGAAGATTGATGTCATTATCTCAGGCTTTGCATTTACCGAAGCGCGTAGTCAAAAAATAACTTTTATTGGCCCTTATGCCCTTTCAGGAAAATCTCTGTTAATCACTAAAAAAAGATTAAAAGAGATAAGAGCATCAACAGGCTTTAACCATAAAACAGTACATTTGATGGCACTAAAAAATTCAACCAGTCAAACCTTAGCAAAAGAGCGTTTAGGCAAAGCAAAATTAACACTGGTTACACATTATGAAGATGCACTGCTTGCCCTTCGCTCTGGTGAAGCTGATGCATTAGTGGCTGATTTAGTCGTGTGTGAGCTTGCTGTAATACGTGATACGTTGCAGGAGTTAACCACACTACAAAAACCATTAGCCGTTGAAGAGATTGGCATTGCAATTAATAAAGATGAGCCTCTTTTAAAGAGCCATTTATCTGCGCAATTGCACGCATTAACGAAATCAGATGATCTTAAAAAACTACATAATAAATGGTTTAATAACCCGGGTTGGTTAGCACTACTTCCATAACGAATCCCAAATACCAACCGATATTATGTCGGTTGGTATTTGTTTAGATAATTAACAGAGAATAAAACTAATACCGATTACATTAAGTATGTGATCTAAATTTTGCGCAGGAAAAATAACTAAATTTAAGGCGCAAGTTGACGTAAATGGTTGTTCCCTTTACAAAACTTACAACGCAGAAGTGAGTTATTTTAACCAGTAAAATAGATTAGCTATTTACTGTAATTGGTATAAGCCAGTTCCCCTCTTAAATCACGCTGAAATAACTCAACTAACTGCACATATGACACTTTTTGACTAAGCAGATAATACAACTTAGCAATCACCGCCTCTGTGGTCATGTCACCACCACTTATCACCCCTGCTTCACTTAATGCATGCCCCGTTGCAT
>NZ_ATUO01000268.1 GCF_000420245.1 Psychromonas hadalis ATCC BAA-638
GTTAAATGCTGGCATTTAATCAATGTCGATAGAGGATTAACGTCTTTTTGTTAATCTCTCGAAAGACAACGAAGATGCTTGCCTCAAAGCTTGCCCTTCGGGTCGTCAGCTCGCCTTTTGTGCAACTATGGTAATTCGGCGTTGCAGTATTCGATAAGGGCTAGCCATTAAAGAATGAAAATCTTTTATTTCATTCTACCGAGAGAGGATTAATGTCTTTTTATTAATCTCTCGTAAGGTCATCATACTGCGCCTTGTCTTAGTGTCCGAGCTGACGACTGAATAAAGCACTTTGATTGGTAACGGGTATAGTCATTATATTTGTGAAAAAGTAAGGGGTGTAAAATGTCTATCGAAGCTGCAATTACCTTTTTATTGCTATATTTATTTTTGCAATTACCCCAGGTCCGGGCATTTTTGCCAACGTTTATTGATTTGACCGTTTTGAAAGCCCAAGACATTGCATTGGCCGCAGTACTTTCATCGATTACGCTGATATCAGGACTAATGCTGATTGCTTTTTGGGCAAGCCGAATGGCAAACCTGCTAAAAACACCAAAGGTCCATAAACGATTAAACCAGAGTGCGGGTAGCATTATGATAGCTGCTGGCTCTTATCTCGCGCTAAGTAGATAGGGAATAAAATAAGTCATGGCAATACAAACGGTTGTAACTTTTCCTTGTGGTATTTCGGCAAACCTTAGCGTCGATCAAATTTGCTATGAATTAAAAGGGCAGGAGCTAGTAAGCTACTTTTTAAGTGCGCAAAGTCCTTCGTTTCATTCACAACAAGTTAGCTTTGCTGAGTTTGATTTTCCTATTCATGGCGATGCGATGGTTGTGGGGGATGGTTTACAAATGCTCGCTCAAACGGTGGGCACGTTAAATAACCCCATTGATCTTGGACGTTGTGCCGATAACAATGATAGCTATCGGGTTTATGCTACTCAGGACGCAAAGCGCTATTATAATTATTTAGTGATTGCTGATAACGATCAATTTACCCTCTTTGGTTTTACCTCATGTTTTTGTTTTTCAGGATATTTTGAATTTACTGACAATAAACTTAACGCTTATATTGATGCAGAAAACAGTACAATTTTGGCGCATGCTCAAGCTAATAACTGTGAATTAGAATCTATCACTGTTTTGCAAGGAGCAGACCTTAATAAATTGTACGATGATTTTGCACAGTTGATTCGTTGCCATCATCAACCTCGCTTAGGTGTAACACAAACAGCACCCATTGGTTGGTGCTCTTGGTATGCCTATTATGCGAGTATCTCAGAAGAAAATATTCATAAGAATGTTGATGTTATGTCTGGTCAACTAGATGAATTGCAATGGGTATTATTAGATGATGGATATCAAGCCTATATGGGGGATTGGTTAGTCCCTTCTGAACATTTTAGTGGTGGCGTAAAAAAAGTCATTGCAGATATAAAAGCCAAAGGAAAAAAGCCTGCTATTTGGATGGCCCCGTTTATAGCACAAGTAGAGTCTGCCGTATTTAAAGAACATCCAGAATGGTTTTTGCGCCACAAAAACGGTGATTTATTGAAAGCAGAAGATATCACCTATGGTGGATGGCGTTGTACACCTTGGTACATTCTTGATTGTAGTCAACCTGAAGTCTGTGCTCATTTAACGCATGTGGTACGTACTATGCGTCAGGAATGGGGCATTGAATTATTTAAACTTGATGCCAATTATTGGGGAATATTAAAAGGTTGTCGTGATGAAAATACCATGACGGGCATACAAGCTTACCGTTTGGGCATGCAAGCAATAGCAAAAGGTGCGGGGGATGCATGGTTATTAGGCTGTAATGCTGCAATGTGGCCCTCTTTAGGTTTAGTTGATGCCATGCGTGTTTCTGATGATGTTGAACGACAAGGGCATCGTTTTGAACAAATTGCCAAAGAAACGTTTCTGCGCAGTTGGCAACATCAGCGCTTGTGGCAAATCGACCCTGATTGCGCCACTTTTATCTCCATAGAAGGGCAAGCGACAAGTGCTGAAAATTACCGTTTTCATCGTGATGTACTGCTTGCTAGTGGTGGCTTGCTATTGTCGGGCGATCCATTATATAAATTAGATGATTTTGCACTTCAGAGCTTATCCGCTTTAATATCAAGGCAAGCAATAACGCAAGACTCAGCTGTGTTTGATGATTTTTCTGTTACTCATGGAAAGCTCCCGCTAGGTGAAATGGGGGAATTACATATTTTATTCAATTATCAAGGTGATACGAGCAAAAAAATAGTGTTAGATGGTCAAGGAAAGGGGGGATGGTATGATTTTTGGACGGGAGAAAAACTGTTATCTGAAGCAGGGAATCGCTGTCAGGTAGCGCTAAAAGAGGGGCTAAATAGTCGAGCACTATTATTTAAAGCGGGTTAAAAAGAAAAATCTGATGAGGTAAGCCATCGGAATGCTAGCATAAAGATTAAGGGGGTAAGATTTGAGTTAATCGCTTTAATTTTTATTTTAGTTCCTTATCTGAGCCGAAACGTGTGAGTTTAAGGGATCAATATAGTAGAAAAGCGATTAGATCAAATATTGACCCCTTTCCCCCAGGGCAAACGGGTTTAAAACAAACAGAATGAGTTTGCTTTCTGGTCAGTTGTTAATTCAAGCATCAAAAGGCAGGACTAAAGTCCCACTTCCGA
>NZ_ATUO01000269.1 GCF_000420245.1 Psychromonas hadalis ATCC BAA-638
TTTTTTTAAAACCCCGCTTCAAATGATGGCAGGACACATAACCGCACTAGTGGCGTAGCGGTTATGCACTTCAAGGTTGAATCTGCCCCTAATAAAGTCGGGTCAGATCAAACTTAACTTTGTGCATATTAAGTTTGATCTGACCCAACTTATTAAATGCTATAATAGTTTTTTTCATTTTGATGAAATGCCGATGACTAAACCGATTATCTGTCGCGTAGCGCTCGCTATCCCCTTACATAAACAGTTTGATTATCTGATTCCAGACTATATTGCTAATGTAGCAAATATCGAACAGTTAGTAGGCTGTCGGGTACGTGTGCCTTTTGGTGGAAAACGGCAGATGATAGGGGTAATTTGTGAGCTTAACCCACCGCTTGATTACGCCATTGATAAGCTTAAAAAAGTCACTCAACTGATTGATAATAGCCCGCTACTAAGTGAAAAATTATGGTCACTACTACGTTGGGCGGCTTTTTATTATCAGCACCCTTTTGGTGATGTTTACCAACAGGCGATCCCCACCGCGTTGCGCCAAGGTAAAGAAGCAACGTTTAAAGGCAGCGAACATTGGTTGCTCACGGATAAACAGGTCAATTTAGATGAACTAAAACGTGCTAAAAAACAGCATCAAGCACTCACTGTTTTGGGCGATTTGTGTTTATCAACTAGTGCACTAAAAAACCAAGGGATCACCCGCGTCACGTTAAAGGCATTACAAGATAAAGGCATTATTAGCCCTGTTGATAAACAACCACAAACCAATATTAACTGGCTTGAAAGTTTTTTAGAGAGTGATGAAAAACCGATATTAACCACTGAGCAAGCCGTTGCGATTACTGCCGTTAATCAGCAAAACAAAACCTTTAACTGTTTTTTATTAGAGGGGATAACGGGCAGTGGGAAAACCGAAGTTTATCTGAATATCATTAAACCAATTTTACAACAAGGTAAACAGGTATTATTAATTGTGCCAGAAATTGGTCTCACCCCACAAACAGTGCAACGCTTTCAGCAACGTTTTAATGTGCCTATCTACCTCAAACATTCAGCGCTTAATGCCCGCGAACAACTCGATACGTGGTGCCATGCAAAAATAGGCAGTGCAGCCATTGTCATCGGTACACGCAGTGCTATTTTTAGTGATTTTAAAAATCTTGGTTTGATTATTTTAGATGAAGAGCATGATGCTTCTTTTAAACAACAGGATGGTTTTCGTTATCATGCACGTGATTTTGCCATTAAACGTGCGCACCTTGAGCAGATCCCTATTTTATTGGGTTCAGCAACGCCCGCATTTGAAACGCTACACAACGCGCTAACGGGAAGATATCAACATCTGCACCTGACTGAGCGCGCAGGCAATGCAAAGCCACCTTCAAGTAGCCTAATTAATCTTGCAGGTTTGCCACTAAAATCGGGATTATCACCACAGTTAATTGAGTTAATGGGCAAACATCTTGAGAAAGGCAATCAAGTCATTCTGTTTTTAAATCGTCGTGGTTACGCGCCTGTTTTAATGTGCCACGAATGTGGCTGGTTAGTAAAGTGTGGTCGTTGTGATGCGTTTTACACCTATCATAAATCGGCAAATTATCTGCATTGCCATCATTGCACCTCCACACTGCCCATTCCACAGCAGTGTGATGAGTGCGGATCAACACAACTTATCTCAACAGGTGTCGGCACAGAGCAGTTAGAGGAAACACTCAATCAGCTGTTCCCGCAATATTCAACGGTGCGTATTGACAGAGATAATACCCGTAAAAAAGAGAGCTTTAATCAATATTTAACCGATATTAACAATGGTACATATAAGATTTTACTGGGCACACAAATGTTAGCCAAAGGACATCATTTCCCCGATGTCACTTTAGTGGCGTTGATTGATGTTGATGGCGCGCTATTTTGTAACGATTACCGCGCCAGTGAGCGTTTAGCACAGCTTTTTACACAAGTCTCAGGTCGTGCAGGGCGCGCTGAAAAACGTGGACAAGTCTTATTACAAACGCATCATCCTGAGCACAGTTTATTGCAAGAATTGGTTAATAGTGGTTATGCAGAGTTTTCTCGTCACGCGTTAACAGAGCGAAAAATGGCGATGTTACCGCCCTTCTCTTTTCAAGCATTACTGCGCGCAGAGTGTGAAAATGCCACCTTAGCAGAAAGCTTTTTAGGGTTATGTAAACAGGTCATTACACAAATAACAGTGCTTAATAAGATAGATGATCGTCTGTTTATATTAGGCCCCATTCCTGCGTCAATGGAGCGCCGTGCAGGAAAATATCGTTTTCAGTTGTTATTACAAGCGGACAATAGAGCGCTGATCAGTAAAACATTACAGCAAGCGTTACCTTCGCTCGATAAATTACCAGAGGGACGTAAAGTAAGATGGTCGATTGATGTAGATCCAATTGATTTTGTGTAGTTAACCTGAGTTCTGGTTATGTCCGCAGCTTCATAACAGAGATGAAATAGGTTCATTCTCATTACTCAATAGAGGATGTAATCCTAACGGTGTAAATACAAAACAGGGAAGCAATGCTTCCCTTTTATCTATCTAACACTATTTATACCATATATGGACCCTCTCCGATTGCAAGACAATTTTGATCGTTGAAATAGAGTGCATTGCAGCCATATATTCGGCTTTTTTATGAGGTA
>NZ_ATUO01000270.1 GCF_000420245.1 Psychromonas hadalis ATCC BAA-638
GTTGCAGGTAAGATGCAACGAGCTTGTTGGGATCAGGATTTTAGGGCTGAAGTCCTTTTTGGATAAAATTCATACAAAGCGTAATCCGCCCCTGGCGGTATCAACTAACGCCGTGTTAACTGTCACGTGGTTGGCTTTATTTTTGCATTCTTTCTTTTGCAAAAATAGAGACAACTGTTAGCGTCCATGTTGAACGACTTGTTAGGTAATTTAGCTACCATAACTCTATTCAAGAAAGGCTCCTGAGCACTTCCTGATATATCACAGCAAAGGTGATTTACTGTGAGTATTAAGGGTTTCGTTCAATAATGATCCAAAAAAAGGGACAAAGCCCCTACTGGTCATTTAGCAATTAGCATTTTTTGTGTCCTGGATCACAGTGTTTACTGCGACAGTTACGACAATATGATTGTGCTATTTTCTTGCCTGTATCTTTCATATTACGAAAACCAAAAAATTCATCCATTTTCTTAAGGTCACCACTTGCAACGATGTTACAACATGGGCATTGTGCTTTCAGTATTGAAGGCATGCTGTTCTCCATAGTTAATAAACTTACAAATAACATGGGTATTAATATAAATATATCAAGGGTACATAAAAATTAATTTACCTAACGCTGCATTAAGCGGACTAAAATAGATAATTGGACTCCCTCAACCCATCCAGGATGAGGTAATATAAAAGTTACCACACAAATATATCAGAGAGAGAGTCCTAAAATGCATAGTACAAGAGTTGGTGTTGACCTGGCAAAAGATGTTATTCAAGTTTGTGTTTCAAAACACAAAAAGGTGCAGTCAAATATTGAAATGACACCGGAAGAGTTCCTTTGCTGGTTAAATACAAGCAAACCCGCCACTATCATTTTGAAGCTTGCAGTACCTCTAACTACTGGAAACAAAAAGCATTACAAGCTGGCCATGACGCACGCTTAATATCTGCAAAATTGGTATCTGTTGTTAGGAAAAATCAAAAAACAGATAAAAATGATGCGTTAGCGATAATACAAGCGGCTCTATTACCTGACGTTACATTTATTGGTGGTAAAACAGTTGAGCAGCAATAATTGCAATCTATAAAACGCCTCAGAGAATTAACCATCAAGCAGCGTGATGCTTCCCAAAATCAAATAGTCGCTTTACTGGCTGAATTAAACCTGCGCATATCAAAAGCCAGAGGAAGCATTATCCGTTCAATAGAGGGTATTCTCGAAGACGCTGATAATGGATTAAGTACTGAGTGTAGAGCCGCAATTTCTATTGCTAAATAGTCGCTTAGCTTACTTATCAAAGCAGTTAAAGGCTATGATGAGTGTCTAGAAAAATCAGCGTCATTACACCCTGATTGCAAAAAACTGTTGAAACTAGAAGGTGTTGGCACACTAAACGCAATAAACCTCTATTTAGCAATTGGTTGTGCAGAAATTGGTGCTTTCAGTAAAGGAAAAGATGCATCTGCTTGCATTGAATTAACACCGATACAACACTCATCAGGTGGCGTAGTAAAGCTTGGCTCAATAGGGAAGTTTAGTCGCAATAGTGCCCTCAGGAGCCAATTAGTTTGCGGGGCAATGGCCGCAATACAACACATAGTTAAACGAGAAGCGAAAACCCAAAAAGAAGTTTGGCTCAAAGCGCTCGTTGACCGTAGAGGCAAGAAGTGTGCAGCTGTCGCATTAGCAAACAAAACGGTGAGAACTGCATATGCGATGCTTACACACGGTACAGAATATAAAGCAGAATTACTTACTGCTTAAAAGCGTTCCAACAACAAAAATGCAAATACAAAGGTAAAAACCAACTGGTTTAGTCAGTAACCCACTTAGAGCTATATAGCTCGCTAAATAGATTAGACAACCAGTTCGCGTAAATATCAAAGAGCCAGAGATAGCTTCTCAGTGAGAGCTCGTACATAAGTTCGCATTTATTTCTTTGTATTGATCATTGTTGTTGACAAGAGGGAGTCCACATAAGTGGGTTAAAATGTGTAGCGAAGCGAAACCTAACCCACTGTTTTTGTTCCGTTTAAATGCCTTATAGGGCTGCATGTAATATACATAGTATGCGCTAATAATATACATTAACCGCATATAACAACCGGTTAATATAAGCTATTCCTATCAATTGGTCATTCTTAAGGCCATACTGATATCGTTACACTTTGACCCT
Organism: Psychromonas hadalis ATCC BAA-638; assembly: GCF_000420245.1. Lineage (GTDB taxonomy): Bacteria > Pseudomonadota > Gammaproteobacteria > Enterobacterales > Psychromonadaceae > Psychromonas > Psychromonas hadalis. Next base: position 2,172 of record NZ_ATUO01000270.1, read on the forward strand.
CAACGTCACTGCGTAACCCCAGTCCTTAGGTTGGCTCAAACTGACTTAGGCTTAAGAGTTTACCTCAAAAAAGGAAAGTATCATGAGTAAAGGCCAAGACAGTAAAAAAAACATTAAAAAGAAACCACTTTTAACACCAAAAGAGAAGAAAGCAGCAAAGGCGGCAAAGAAACCCACAAGCACTTCTTTAGTTAATTAACTAATTGATGGCCATCGAGTTTTTTTGATGGCCTTTTTTTAGAGTCAAAATAGAGTTAGAACCATTTTAATTAAGTATAGATACCCACATCTACAACAGAGCGGACTTTCAACTGCCCTATAACGCCTTGTACGGTAGAAAAGACCCTGTCCTAAAATCTGTGTATGAAGTGGCATAGGTTCCCCTTGTGATGCCTAACGCCGCAATAAGCGGAAATTAATAGTTGGCTATAATTTGAAGCGAAGCGGAAAAAGCCAACTGTTAATTTTCCGTTTAATTGCCTTGTTAT
>NZ_ATUO01000271.1 GCF_000420245.1 Psychromonas hadalis ATCC BAA-638
TGCTTGCAGCAGATTGCTGAAAACCCGAATGATATTGATGCGTTGCTACCATGGAATATTAAGCGTAGCTAGGTGCCATTACCCAGACGCTTACCACACAACAATGACTTTTTGTGTTGCTAACCCACATAGTCTTAATAGCGTTTGTTGTAATAAACTGTCTTTTCTCTGTAAACGCAGACACTGTTTGGGATATAACGCACGTAATAATGGCCGTAAACGACTGCCTGTTCCACCTGCTAATATCATAGGTTTCTCCTGTTAAGGCATATACCTGTTACTTTGCAGTTACCATTCCAACTGTCTTATTTTTTACTGTTTTGTTTTATTTCAATTGCTTGCAGTTTGTAGTGTGGATAATTAAAAGCAGGAGATGAATCTATTTTGCAAAAAAAGAAGCAAATTGCAAAAGCATAAATCGGAACAGTATTTATAAGAGTCTTCTGGTTAGTGAAGTTAAATTGAGCGCTGACTATTGAGATGAATAAACGATGAAATTGACTGATTTATTTAATCTTTTTTTTGGGGGCGGAGATAATAAAGCACTTCTTTTGATGAAGTGCTTTACGCTAGCTTACTGCTGATGTGATGGTAGATCGTTGTTTTCAAATGCGTCTGCAAACTCGTGGTTACGATCACGATGTTTTGCTTCGTCTTCACGGATAAGTAAAATCACATCCATCAAACGGGCATCTTCGGCTAATTTATAATAACTAATGGCGATGGCAGGTGCTGCAACATTTTCTACTTCACCGTTCTCTATTTTTTCTAAAAACTCGGTGTAACTCTTACACGCTTCCTCTTCAAAATAACCGACTACGCGGTGTGCGGTTTTAGAAGATAGAATATACAGTAGTGTGTAAACCACTAAGAATGCACCTTGGCCTAATAACACCAGTGTACGCTCAACCCATGTTGGTTTTGCTACCTCTAAAAAAATCATTAAATGCATACGTTCATTCTCAGCTTCATCTAATAGTTCACGTATCCAACCCTCGTCATCACGCAGTCGGCGTAGTGCTTTCAAATGGTTTAACATGCCCGCAACCATGCCGGGAACCGCTGCAATGGTTTCTAAAATAACTGCGCGTTTGGCATATTTTGTACCGTAGAAGATATTCAGCATAAACTTTAATATCTGGGTGATGTTATAAGCGATATATTCAGAGGTTTTGCTGGGGGTTTGATGCACAGCTTCAAAGTTTGACATAGTGGCAACTCCATAAAATTTAAAAACAAAGTATGACTAAATTAAGGTGTAAATTGATCTAGGTCAATAGTGGTTAGGTGTGCTTTTTCCTTTCAAAACAACTCTATTTAAAAAGTCATTTTCATCACAAAATAATATTTAACATTTTTGGCTATATTTACTTGTATGTGAGTCTAGTTGTTAATAGGAAGTGTTATTTGGGTGGGGTTGTTAATTAAAGTTAACAAAAATAAAATGATGAAAAAATGTTGATTTGGATCAATATTAAAGCGTGATCTAAGCCATACTCTTAGCGAAAATTATTTTAATAGGTAAAGACATGAAAAAACGCATCTATATCGCTTATACGGGTGGCACTATCGGCATGAAGCCATCACCAGAAGGGTTTGTACCGGTTGCAGGATATTTATCGCAAACGATCGCGAATATGCCTGAATTTTATCATAATGATATGCCTGAGTTTGAGATTCATGAATACCAACCTTTAATCGATTCTGCGAATGTGTGTCCTGAAATTTGGCAAACGATCGCGACGGACATAGAAGCACGTTATGATGAATTCGATGGGTTTATTGTATTACATGGTACAGATACAATGTCTTATACCGCGTCAGCACTGTCCTTTGTTTTTGAGCATTTAAGCAAACCGATTATTGTAACGGGATCACAAATTCCGCTGTCACAATTGCGCACCGATGCGCGTATTAATCTGCTTAATTCTCTTTATATTGCAGCGCATCATCCCATTAATGAGGTCTGTCTCTTTTTTAACAACCAGCTTTTCAGAGGTAATCGTACCACCAAACAATATGCAGATGGTTTTGATGCGTTTGTTTCCCCAAATTATCCTGCACTTTTAGAAGCAGGGATTGAGATAAAAAAACTAAATGAAAAGAATGAGTTAAGTTCTGGTGAACCTTTGCTAGTACATCCAATTAAGGTGCAATCTATTGCTATTTTACATCTTTTTCCGGGGTTAAGTTGGCAAGTATTAGATAACCTGTTAAAAAGTCCGCTGCAAGCGTTGGTATTACTGACCTATGGTGTGGGTAATGCACCGCAAGATAAACAGCTTTTAGAGACACTTAAGCGTGCCAGTGAGCGAGGCATTATTATTGTTAATTGTAGCCAATGTTTAAAAGGTGCGGTAAATATGCAAGGGTATGCAACGGGGCATGCATTAAGTGAAGCAGGGGTGATAAGTGGTGGTGACATGACCACAGAGGCGGTGATTGCTAAGTTGTATTATCTGCTTAGTCAAAAAGTGTCATATGTGCAGTTAGTTGAGTTATTTCAGCGTGATTTAAGAGGGGAACTGGCTTATACCAATTACAGTAAATAGCTAATCTATTTTACTGGTTAAAATAACTCACTTCTGCGTTGTAAGTTTTGTAAAGGGAACAACCATTTACGT
>NZ_ATUO01000272.1 GCF_000420245.1 Psychromonas hadalis ATCC BAA-638
AATTTTGTAAAAGAGTTGAGTAATAGGCGATAAATATCAGTACTTCGATCCCTCATAGCAATGATAAAAGAGGCAATTGTGCAAAATATGAGGTAAGCCTATTTTAGGTATTAAGAAAAAGAATGTTTATTCGTAACTACTCAGCACCCCTTAAAATTAGAAGTGTTTTTATAAAAAATATACTGTAAATGCTCAGGGCTAAGCCAGTTATGCTTAGTTCAAGGCGAAAAAGCGCAGTTTAGTGGTTTAAATGAGCATTTTTCAACGATGAAATAGGCTTAAATAGCGACGACCTGAGTAGTTACGTTTATTCTCCCTATACTTTTGCATCGTTATGCTAGTTAACCACATTCACTAGAATATGGACGGGTTATCACACTCTGAAAGTGACGAGGCATCGCTCTTAAAATTAGGCCATTAGCGTAAATAGTGGTTCAGTATTAGCTCGTTAAAACAAGCCACTTCTTCGTTGCACATGTTGTAAAAGTAACAAGCCTTTATACTTATTAAGCTAATTCGGCTTCAAATTCATACTGGGCATAACGGCTGATACAAGCATCTAATAACAGCTCATCTTCATAAAATTCATCCACAATTGTGGCGATTGCATGTAATGCTTCTCTATCTTCGCTGCGAATGCAAAACATCTGCGTCTCATCACCAAAGGTGATTTTTTTTAATAGTGCGGGATCCTTCTCTGACAACATATTTTCCAACAATAATGCCCAATCTTCACTATCGCCTAAAAAATCATGCTTTTCAAAGGCTGCCCATTTTAAATCACTTAAAGTCAGACTATGGCTACGCTGAAAACTTGAAAACAAAAATGGTTGGAAAACATTGACTTGCTTCATATTATTTATCCTAATATAACGATGATTAAAAATAAACAACCTGCTACTTTGACAAGAAGTTTAACGCTGACTCATCCTACTCTCAGTGTGTTTTTTAAATGCTGTTTACATCATGACTTTTCTCTTTGCCGCTAATCTAAGCTCTTGTTACACCTGTATTTATTATATTTGTGATCCAGGAAGAAGTATAAATGGTGGTTATACCAATCTCTATAAATATTTTCATACATAACGAATGTAATCGCTATTAGCTTAAATAATCTAGCGCACCATAGATAGCAGCGACTTGTGCATTAATACAATTTTCATCATCCACCAGCGGACTGTCAGGATAGACTTCTGTCGTAGTGACGTAGGCTGCATTAGTTAACCCCATGCACAAACCTAACTCACGTGCAGCATAATTTATTACCCCAAATTGCGCTAACGGGACACCTATTAATCGTTGTTGTGTATCGGCAGGTGCAATATGCGTTACCGTGCTCACTTTATTGATGATTGCTTTTTGAAAGGCATCAACGGGTTTGGCGCTATCAGCAACCAAATAGAACCCATCAGGGATATCCCAGTTTTTTTGTACTATTGCATCGCGTGCCCCAAGCGCCGGTCTAAATTCACTATTATCAGTATCAGTGGTTTCATGTAAATCGATATGTAGCGTAAATTCAATGCCAAGCGTACTAATATAAGTCATTAATGCAGTGGCTTCTTGTACTGGACTATCAGCATAAAAAGCACGGTTAGGATCAAGTGCATAGGGGTTCCAACGGTTGATTGTTGCATAACCCCAAGGACTAACACAGGGCGCAATAATAAAATTAAACTGCTTGAGATATGTAGTATGGACGCTACCAGCAAACCGAATCGCACCGTGGACACCACTGCTTTCGTAGCCATGGACACCGCCGGTAATGAGTATGTTTTTACAGTCACTTTTCCAGTTTTTAGATTTTAAAATAAATAGTGGATAATCTGTGGGGGAATAAGCTAACGCGCCGTATTGAGTCAGTTCAAAATGATCATTTATTATTTTACTATCAGTAAGCTCTGCCAGTACTTCTTCTTTATAACTACGTTTAATCTGCTGGGCATCTAACCAGGCATGTTTTTCTGACTGTCCCCATTTTTTTCCTGGGCTACCAATTATATAATGTTGTGTTTGTTTCATCGTTCCTCGCGCTTTAGTTATGGTGTATGAATAAATATTGAACGTTTTGTTCATACAATTTACACGTTTTAATCAACTAACCAACCCTTGCTGTTTTTTTGTGATGAGAATGATGTGATAAAGGCATCTAGAGTCAGTGCTATATGAGGTCGTAACGCATTAAAACTTAGTATTTAAAATTACATTTTCTAGATGCGCAATGTGCCCCATAGCGGGTTAGAAATGAAGATTAACTTGAAAGACAAGCCCCATGCCTTCGCTAACAATAAGATAGTTCTTAGGTAATAAATACTAGGGGCTATTTGTTATAAATAGCTTTAAATTGCTCGTAGCGCTTGCGGTTAACACCCAAATCGGAATAACCAGCACGAGACTGGGATCGAAAATGAACCAGTTTAGTTTGCTCATCAAGCAGTATTTCAACATCATCGTGAAAATGAAAAACGCCTGTCGTGAACACAGAATAGAGGTAGTGACTTTCTTGAGCTTGCAACTCATTGTTTCCCATCGTGTTCAAAGTGGCTAGCACC
>NZ_ATUO01000273.1 GCF_000420245.1 Psychromonas hadalis ATCC BAA-638
ATTGGCTATTTTAAAAACAAAAGTGCAAATAATGTTGAAGCCAATCCTAAGTGACTGGCTATTTTAAAAACAAAATCGCAAGTAATGTTGAAGCCGATCTTTAGTGTAGTTAATATTTATAACATAACGCTTAAAATCCTCATTTTTTTACCTTCCCACACTATTTAGCGCTCTATGATGGCCAATAATTCACTCACTTTACGGTCAACCAAGGTTTTATTATGACGTGCTTCTATGTTTAAGCGTAATACGGGCTCCGTATTTGATAAACGTATATTAAAACGCCAATCCTGAAATGACATCGATAAACCATCAAGGTGATTAATATGCTGAGATTGTGCTTGATAATGTTTTTCTATCTGTTGCATGAGCACCTCCGGATGGCGAATGAAGCGATTAATCTCTCCTGAACTTGGGTAGTTTTTTATCATCTGTTTCACTAGTTGTGAAAGGGGGCGTTCTTTTTTAGTTAATAATTCAACCACTAATAACCAAGGGATCATGCCACTATCGCAATAAGAAAAATCACGAAAGTAATGATGGGCGCTCATTTCGCCTCCGTAAATTGCCTCTTCTTTGCGCATCCGCTCTTTGATAAAAGCATGGCCAGTTTTACTTTGAATCGGAATGCCATGATTTCGTCTGACAATATCAGTTGTATTCCAGTAAACACGCGGATCATGGATGATTTTTTCATGGGGGTGTTGTTGTAAAAACACCTCTGCTAGCAAACCAACAATATAATATCCTTCGATACATTGACCATACTCATCAAATAAGAAACAACGATCAAAATCACCATCCCAAGCAATGCCGAAATCTGCTTTGTATTTTAACACCGCTTTTTTAGTCTCTAAGCGATTCTCCTCAATAAGAGGGTTGGGGATGCCATTGGGGAAATGACCATCCTCATTATGAAAGATACGGATAAAATAAATGGGAATATCGTAGATAAAAAATTGTTGTGCAAGTGCATCAATGACATGTCCAGCCATACCATTTCCTGAATTGACCACAATACGTAATGGACTGAAACGTTTATAATCAACAAACGTCAAGATATGTTGAATATAAGCACTAAGGGGTTGTTTGATACTCAATCCTCCTCGTTGAGCCGCACTGCTAAAAGTTGCCTGCTCAACCAAGGATTTTATGGTTAATAATCCACTGTCATTGCCGATGGGCTCACTCTTTTTACGCACTAATTTCATGCCATTATAATCAATTGGGTTGTGACTCGCGGTGATCATAACGCCCCCGTCACTCTGATAATGGCAAGTCGCAAAGTAGATTTCCTCTGTGCCACAACGACCGATATCAATGACATTACAGCCTTGATCGCAAATGCCATTAATTAATGCCTCTTTTAAACTCGGGGTAGAAAGGCGGTTATCCCCTCCCACGACAATCATTTTTGCACCAAGGTATTGCACCATCGCTTGACCTAATAAATAAGCAATTTGTTCATTTAACTGCTCACCAATCTGTCCGCGAATATCATTGGCTTTAAAGCAAGTGAGTGATTTCATAATAATTATCCTTGTACTCGACCATAGCGCTCTTCTAAGCGAATAATGTCGTCCTCACCTAAGTAAGCACCTGATTGTACTTCAATGATCTCTAAAGGTGTTTTTCCTCTGTTTTCGAGGCAATGGATGGTGCCAATGGGAATATAGGTGGATTGATTTTCGGTTAATCGCAACTCTTGTTTATCATCAATAACATGTGCAGTCCCTTGCACAACGGTCCAATGTTCTGCGCGGTGTAGATGTTTTTGAATAGATAATTTTTCACCCGGGTTTACGGTGATATGTTTAACTTGGTAACGGTTGCCATTATCAATTGATCTCGCTGAGCAGTTTTCAAATGCAGGGCGAGTGATACGAATAAAGTCTTTTTCTTGGGAAAACTGTTGACTGGTTTGTACACAAAAATGATAAATGTCTGCATGATATTGTTCTAATTCACTTAACAGGCTGCTCGCTGTAAACATAAACATGCCACTGTCCCATAAATAATCACCACTTTGGAGATACTTTTCTGCGTCCTCCATATTTGGCTTTTCAACAAACTCTGCAAGGGTAAAAATATGCTCATTGAGCAGAGGCTGGCCACGTTTTATATAACCGTAACCGGTATGGGCTGAATCTGGTTGCACACCAAAAGTAATGATGTAACCCTGATCAACCAGTTGTGTCGCTTGGGTGATGGTATGGTAAAAGCCTTGTGTATTGCCGATGCAATGATCCGCAGGTAAGACCAATAAAGTAGGATCTTGGTTTATCGATTGTTGCTGTGCGATTAACGTGGCTATCGTGATAGCCGATGCGGTATTTTTACTTTGAGACTCTAAAACAATAGTGTAATCACAGTCTATTTCACGTATCTGCTCAGCAACAATAAAGCGGTGTGTTTTATTACACACAACGTAAGCGTCAGGGCAACCACACCTTCATCTAATTTCTGATCTCAGTTATGTTATTTTCAAGTCAAATAAAAGGAAATAACAATGAAAATAAC
>NZ_ATUO01000274.1 GCF_000420245.1 Psychromonas hadalis ATCC BAA-638
TATAGACAGTTTGATCTTTTAAATTTAAATTTCAACTTAATTTTCCTAAATGAGAAGTCTTTTCAAAGATCATGGGTATAGATACTAAATTCCATATCTTTTGAACTTCGTCTTCATCTTCCGTTTCAATATCGAATTCTTTTAATGAGTCTGATTTTTTAAGGATTTCTGTTGCTTGAGTATCATAATAATCGAGTAACTCTTTAATGCTTTTATGATCTTCCGGATAACCAGCACGTAGTATATTTTTATAAATGAAGAAAATTCCAGGGCGCATTAAATGCGTGCCTTTTTGAGGTTTAAATGAGAATGATATAGAAGAAATTGTAACCTTGTCTCCTTTTTCAACTCTGAAGCCACCATTTTCGGCTCGTCTCGTAAAATATGTAGTCTTTGAACATTTTTCACAATCTTTAGAAATATGAAAGCCTTTAATAGGTTTTAAACTTTTTCCACAATCGCCACAAAAATTGCTAGCTCCAGCATCTGAATTCAAAGCTTTACTCCTTGTATGCCTAACGCAGCAATAAGCGGAAATTAATGGTTGGCTATAATTTGTAGCGAAGCGGAAAAAAGCCAACTGTTAATTTTCCGTTTAATTGCCTTGTTATGTGCCTAAAAAATGAAGTTAGAAAGAATACCTTGATCTAAACATACTGGTAAGCTCATGTTCTATATCGCTTTCCTCCTTAAGTTCACTTTCATCTATAGGGACGATTTTTTTACTGAAATTTAAGAATGATACATTTAAATTTTTAAGTTTTTTAAAGTAATCATCTTGATCAATCAGATCAATTCCATTTTGATTTTTTAGCCAACCTCGCGACTCTCCCTCATATGCAAGTAACCAGCTATCATCATATAGCGAAGTAGGGTGAAGCAAACCATTCCAGTTCCGAAGATCTAAGTTGCAATTAAATGACCCTCTTTCTTTTGCCATAAAAATAGAAATAATAGCCATTGGGTCTTTAAGGTTTGGAAGATTATTAAAGTCGGTCGCAATAACTATTTCTAGCTCTGTTATTAACCAGAATGCCCAGCAAACTTCAAATCCAAAGTTATTATCAATTCCATGCTGAGCAATTTTAACAAGACCTTCCTTTATTTTTTCAGTGCCAATTGGGTAACCATAGGATTTATAAGAAACAAATATTTTTGAAATTTCAATTAAATTTTTAGTTTCAGCAGAAGCTATTTGTAAGCATATTGATTCAACAAGGTTCCAATTTTCTCTATGAATTTTTATTGGTTCTATTTTCGCAATAAAATAAGCAAAAGCATTGTCATATGGATTTTTTTTATAAATATCTATAGCTAGATTATATAAATGAATTACATCTGCTTTTTGTTCAAGTATACCTTTTCGTATTTTAAAATTTTGAATGTTTTGAAGATGGATATTTTCAACAATTGCTGGCATTTCTTCAATACGTGTTTTAGCTTCATTAGCAGTTAATTCAAATTGTCTTAATGCACGATTAATTGTGTGTCTTACTGTCTCAGCTTCTGAGTAAGAATCAGCAAACAAGAAAAAATCATCTATAAACCTTATACCATTCACTTTGGGATCAGATTCTTCAATAATTTTATCAAGTGCAACACCTATAATTTCAGATATAACTCGCGAGGTATCTGGCCCTATTGGAATTCCTAGAGTTTGACCATCTTGCATATTTCTAACTAATCGGTTGAGTTTATTCCCCCACAAAGTATCCGTACGATTACTTTTTGATTCGGTTTTTCCATGTAGAGCCCAAGGAATACTATGTGTGTAGATAGAACCATAAAATTTAGAAATATCCGCTGTTACAAGATACTTTGACGAAAAACCTTTAATTATTCTTTCTTCAATAAATTCCTCATATAAATGAGAATTTGTAATTGCACGAATGCTTTCACTTTTGGAAGTGGAGCGACTCATAGTTATACCGCTCAAGTTGTAAAAGCGACCTATTTCATTTGATTTTTCATCTAATAATTTTGCGAGTAGCGTAAAATGCTTAGGATTTGGAATGGCGATATTTCGTCTAAACCCAGCTTCTTTTGGAATACTTAGTTTAATCAAATGACTTGTTTTAGGCGCTGCTTCAAGAATTGTATTGTTAATTTGTAATGATTTCACAAAACTGGAAGAATCAAAAAACGAAGGAAACTCCTTTGGGAAATAGCCCTTAGACATAAAATCTTTTGAGTTCATGTAAACCTTATTTATTGTTTATATTAATGCTAGCTTCAAATTAAGCAAGGCACATAACGCCTCGTTAACTGGCGCGTAGGTTGGCGTTGTTTTTGCGCTTTTTCTTTTGCAAAAACGATGACAGCCGTTATGCGTCTAGTTGAACGACTTGTTAGGCTTTAAACCCACAACAGCGGGCGTAAACCTTTAATTTTGTTAATTTAAGTAACCTGCTGACTGGCGATAAAAACGTAAGCGTCTGGGTAATGGCACCTAGCTACGCTTAATATTCCATGGTAGCAACGCATCAATATCATTCGGGTTTTCAGCAATCTGCTGCAA
>NZ_ATUO01000275.1 GCF_000420245.1 Psychromonas hadalis ATCC BAA-638
ATTTCCTTTTATTTGACTTGAAAATAACATAACTGAGATCAGAAATTAGATGAAGGTGTGGTTGCCCTGACGCTTACTATTCAACCGAAAAATCAGGATATCTTTAATCATTTATATACGTTAGCAGATCTTATCAATAATAATGTAAAAATTGGACAGCATCAAAACTGGCCAGATACCCAGATTATGGAAGCTAATGGCCTGAATATATGGAAAGCCAATAAGTATAATTTATTGTTTGATCTGCTTGCTGCAGGGCGTTTTGATTGTTTTTCTCGAGGTGCGAATGAAGTCGTACAGGAGTTTTATACACATGCTTATAAAGGGATTGTTATTGAGAGTAATCTTATTATATATTACCCATTACCGCTCTATTATTTTATTAACAAAAACAAACCTAAGCTCGCAGAACGTATAAAGGAAGGATTACATGTTTTGCAAAAAACAGGAGAGTATGAGCAGATGTTTATCGCTAAATTTGGGCAAACATTACAGTATCTAAATATGCAAAACAGAGTGATTATTGAGCTTAATAACCCATTATTAAGTGAAACTACAAAACTACAAAACTACAAAACTACAAAACTACAAAACTACAAAACGACAAATGAGCGAGAGTAGGGCTTATTATGATGCACTAATACGAAAAGCTACCGCTCAGAAGTAAGCATATTATTTAGTGATGTAAGAGATAAGAAATACCATTAAAGTTATAAAGATCACTGAGTTAGCCTAGTATGTTAATATGCTACTTTAATTGGATTAGAATTTAAGGAGTCACTCATGGAATTTGAAGAAATGCTAAAAATATTGTCGAGTAAAGATGGATCTGATCTTTATTTGGCAACGGGTGCACCTCCTTCTGCAAAGTTTCAAGGCAATTTGAAAATAATAAATAATGAGCTTTTTAAGCCGGGTGAAGTTGCTGTTATTGCTGATTCCATTATGGATAGTGAGCAGAAAGTTACCTTTGAACAGGAATTGGAGATGAACTTAGCTATCTCTATTTCTGGTGTGGGACGTTTTCGTGTCAATATATTTAAACAGCGCAATGAAGTTTCTATTGTGGCGCGTAATATTAAAGTAGAAATTCCTAAATTTGAAGATTTAAGATTGCCTGAAATTTTAAAAGAGGTGATCATGACCAAACGCGGTCTGGTGTTATTTATTGGCGCGACAGGCTCTGGTAAATCAACCTCATTAGCCGCTTTAATTGATCACCGTAATGAAAACTCATCGGGTCATATTATTACCATTGAAGATCCCATTGAGTTTGTACACAAACATAAAAAAAGCATTATTAATCAACGTGAAGTAGGGGTTGATACACGCAGTTTTCATGCAGCTCTTAAAAATACGCTGCGCCAAGCGCCTGATGTCATATTAATCGGTGAAATACGTGATCGTGAAACCATGGAACATGCGCTTGTATTTGCAGAAACAGGGCATTTGGCCATTTCAACACTGCACGCAAACAATGCTAACCAAGCGTTAGACCGTATTATCAACTTTTTCCCCGAAGAGCGTCGCCCTCAGCTATTAAATGACTTAGGCAATAACCTAAAAGCATTTATTTCCCAACGCTTAATACCGACGATAGATGGTAAACGTTGTGCGGCTATTGAGGTAATGATGGGGACATTAACCATCCGTGACATGATCAAAAAAGGTGACTTTGGTTTGCTTAAAGATGTAATGGAGAAATCTAAAAATTTGGGTATGCAGACGTTTGATGGTGCTTTGTTCGATCTTGCTCTAGAGGGGCGTATTAGCGAAGAGGAGGCGACTAAAAACTCTGATTCACCCACTAATATTGCTTTGAAATTTAAACTACACAAAGGTGGCATTGCCGAGCAAGTGGAAGCTAAAGCAAAAAAAGAGGGTGGCGGTTTAACCCTTGAGCCTAAAATAAGTTTTGATGATCTCGATTTTTCTTAGATAGGCGAAAATAAAGTTTCACTTCCAATTTAAAAGACGGCGTATACCCGTTACCAATCAAAGTGCTTTATTCAGTCGTCAGCTCGGACACTAAGACAAGGCGCAGTATGATGACAATGTAAGCCCTTATCGAATACTGCAACGCCGAATTAGTTTTCGAGCTGGCGACCCACAAGGCAAGCTTTGAGGCAAGCATCTTCGTTGTTAGAAAGCATCGATTGAACCAGCTAGACCTTCAACTTTCTGCCTAGAACCTACTCACCTCACAGCTTGCTGAATTTTGCACCTTGAATGATAACGGGTATATATGTCGTCTTTTTTATATCGGCAAGAGTATTAATTTTCAGCTCTGTTTGATAACTGTGCTACTTCTTTTTTTGAGGGGGAAGTAATGCTTTAGCTCTAAAGTAGCACTTGGACGTAGGACTTTAGGCCTGCTTAGTTACCAAGGCGAAGCTGAAGCATCACGTCCGAATAAAGTGGCTTTATACCATATATGGACCCTCTCCGATTGCAAGACAATTTTGATCGTTGAAATAGAGTGCATTGCAGCCATATATTCGGCTTTTTTATGAGGT
>NZ_ATUO01000276.1 GCF_000420245.1 Psychromonas hadalis ATCC BAA-638
TTTTAGGCACAAAAAAAGGAAGCTTATGCTTCCTTATGTCATTTTTATTTTAGCTGGCTACTTTACATAGACTCAGTAAATGTACGTGTTAGAACGTCTTGTTGTTGTTCTGGCGTCAGTGAGTTAAAACGCACTGCGTAACCAGATACACGGATTGTTAATTGTGGGTATTTTTCTGGGTGCTTAACGGCATCTTCAAGTGTTTCACGACGTAATACATTTACGTTTAAGTGTTGGCCACCTTCTTGTGCTACTGGTGCTTTAAGTTCCACTTCTTTATATTCGATTTCGCCAAGATCTTTAATTGCAATAACTTGATCTTCTGCATAAGCGTTGTCTTTAACACATAAACAACGTGCTTGTGCGTTTGCTTCATCTAATAACCAGAAAGAGTTAAGTAGAGATGCGTTGTCTGATTTAGTGATTTGAATACCAAAAGCCATGATGAGCTCCTTTATTAGTTTAAAAGTACGTAATAAAATTACAGTTTGGTAATATTTAAACAGGAAACCGAAACTGCGTTAATAAATCTACAGTGATTATATGACCTAGTTTGCTTGATGTAAATCAATAATCACATATTTTTTCTGTGGGTTAATTGCTTGTTTATTGCGCTAGATCATGGCGATTTTCGAGGTGAGTGATCTCGCTACTTGGTACTTTGTTTTATGTCAATTTTGCTATCTGTAATAATATTTCATCGTTTGTTGTTAATGAAGTGTTAAGATAATGTTAATATTTAACAGTTACTTACGTGGTATATTTGTTTGGATTAAAAACAGGAAATATAAAAATGAGTTGGCAACAGTTTATACAATCAGAGCAACAGAAAGAATATTACCAAACACTTTTAACCTTTTTAGATAATGAGAAAAAATTGGGTAAAGAGATTTATCCACCCGAAGCTTTATACTTTAATGCGTTACAGCTTACTCCGTTAGAAAATATCAAAGTGGTTATTTTAGGACAAGATCCCTATCACGGAGAGGGGCAAGCACACGGGTTAAGTTTTTCTGTGCCTGATGGTGTTAAAATCCCTCCCTCATTACGTAATATTTACAAAGAGTTAGCAAATAGTGTTGATGAATTCAACCAACCTGAGTCAGGAAATTTAACGCATTGGGCTGTGCAGGGGGTGTTGTTATTAAATGCAGTGTTGAGCGTTGGGAAAGCAAATGCGGGTAGCCACACTAAAAAGGGTTGGGAAATATTTACTGATAATATTATCAAGGTTATAAATGACTCACAGAGTGATGTTATTTTCCTGTTATGGGGCAGTTATGCACATAAAAAAGGTGCATTGATTGATACGCATAAACACACCGTTTTAAAATCGACACACCCCTCTCCTTTGTCTGCTTATCGTGGATTTTTAGGCTGTGATCATTTTAATTTGGTGAATGAGATTCTGCTCAATAAGGGTAAAAATAAAATCAACTGGTAGTTTGATTTAAGGCAGAGTTTTTAAATTTTTGATGGTTATACTGATTTTATCTTAATCTAATACGAGTAGCAATTATGTTAGAAATTATTCACCGTGATCACCGCAATATTAATCAATTATTAAGAATTTTACGTAAAAAAATTAAATTATTAGAGAACGATGAGAAGATAGATTACCGTTTAGTTAAGGTGATTATTAATTATTTAAAAAACTACTCTGATAAATATCATCATCCGATGGAAGATCTTATCTATGCTTATTACCTTAAATATCGTGTCGTGCCAGATGAGGTTGCGATTCGATTGTCACAAGAGCATAAATTGATTAAAGAGGTAACCATTGAGCTTGATGAACTGGTGGATATGATTTTACTGGATGCCATTGTGCCAAAAGAGCAGTGCCTTGAAAAGTTAGCCGTATTTGTGGAATTACAAGCTGCTCATTTGATGTATGAGGAGTCACAGGTTCTACCTGCAATTAAAGCGAGTTTATCGGCAGATGATTGGGTGAACCTTGAACAACAGTGGCAACATAGCCATTATGATGATCCCTTGTTTGGTGACAATATTAGTGAAGAGTATAAAGCGTTAGCTGAACGTATTAATCAAGGGTAATGTTATGTAGTGTGATAACAGTCTTGTCATCTATTTAATAGAAAAACGACAATGATTCACCACGAAGCTAATGCGTTATACCGATTACATTAAGTATGTGATCTAAATTTTGCGCAGGAAAAATAGCTAAATTTAAGGCGTAAATTGACGTAAATGGTTGTTCCCTTTACAAAACTTACAACGCAGAAGTGAGTTGTTTTAACCAGTAAAATAGATTAGCTATTTACTGTAATTGGTATTACATAGCGGATACGAAGATAACACAAAAAACAATCAGTCCTTCAAGACGTTAATTTTTGCTTTCCAAACTTCGTGGTTAATCGGTTTTTTTGGGGAGGAGTGTAATACCATTCCGCTTAATATAATGATCAGGTTTTACGCAGGGTAAATGACTAAGGTCAAGGCGCATGAT
>NZ_ATUO01000277.1 GCF_000420245.1 Psychromonas hadalis ATCC BAA-638
AATCCTAAAGCCTGATGTTGGTATAGACAAATTTTGAAGGAGAATTATAGCTTGTTTTCGCTTAACTTCCATAAATAATCATATAAAAGCAACAAAAAAGGCCGGATAAAAATCAATATAAAAAGATAAAAACTGTCAGCCAATTACACGGATTACGCTAATTTAAAAATAAAAACGTTAAGGGTTTTCATCCGTGTAACGTTGATAAGGTCTTTTCTTTAAAGCTGTCAGCTAATTGCACCGATTACGCTAATTTAAAAATCAAAAGCTTTAAGAACTAAAATCAAAAGATAAACAGTCCGCCCTTTTACTGCTCCAAGAACTTCTTAAATAGATCTTTTCGGAGGGACTTTTACCAATAAGTGTACATGATCGGCTGTATGTTTCGCCCTACAATTATATAATCTAATCTTCCGCAATATATTTGAATACAACGATAGACCTCATTGACAACGGCTCCTGTTAAAATTCGATACCTCTATTTAGGCACCCAAACTATATGATATTGGCAGTGCCAGATCACATGTGATAACTTCTCAAATCTACTCATGCTATTTTCCCTTTTTGTTGTGGGAACAACGAAATAGATTAATAGCATGAGTAGAAGCTACAGGCATAGCCTCTAGCTGATGACCACGCCCATAGGACGTGGTTTTAATGATTTAATAAAAAACGTAAATAATTAATACAATTGCATTGGTATTGGAATTGCTATTGGTTAAAATGCGTTTTTATTTTCCAACTTCTTAATATTGAGAGGAACTTCCCGAATGACAGTTAAAACTCGTTTTGCCCCAAGCCCTACTGGTTATTTACACGTTGGTGGTGCACGTACCGCACTTTATTCTTGGTTGTATGCAAAAAGCCAAGGTGGAAAATTTGTATTACGTATCGAAGATACAGATATCGAACGTTCAACTCAGGAAGCGGTCGATGCCATTTTAGAGGGGATGAGTTGGTTAGGGCTTGATTGGGATGAAGGTCCTTATTACCAAAGCAAACGTTTTGATCGTTACAATGAGATGGTTGAAAAACTGTTAGCAGAAGACAAAGCATATAAATGTTATGCATCAAAAGAACTACTTGATGAAATCCGCGCGGAGCAAGAAGCGAATAAAGAGATGGCACGTTATGATGCCAACCACCCTAAAATTATTGCTGTAAATGACGCAGCAACAGAGGGCGAACCTTGTGTCATTCGTTTTCGCAATCCTAAAGAAGGGTCGGTTATCTTTAATGATGAGATCCGTGGCAACATTGAAATTGCGAATAGCCAGTTAGACGATCTTATTATTCGCCGCAGTGATGGTTCACCAACGTATAACTTCTGTGTGGTGGTTGATGATTGGGACATGGGCATTACCCATGTTGTGCGTGGTGAAGATCATATCAATAACACCCCTCGTCAAATTAATATTTACAAAGCACTCGGCGCACCTATCCCTACTTTTGCACACTGTGCAATGATTTTAGGCGATGATGGCGCAAAACTTTCAAAACGTCATGGCGCAGTATCCGTGATGCAATATCGTGATGAGGGTTATCTACCAAACGCATTAACTAACTATTTAGTGCGTTTAGGTTGGTCACATGGCGACCAAGAGATTTTTTCACAGCAAGAGATGATTGACCTGTTTAGCTTAAATACCATCAGTAAATCTGCATCGGCATTTAATACCGATAAGCTACTGTGGTTAAATAACCATTATATGAAAACATCTGATCCTGAATATGTTGCAGGTTACTTACAATGGCACATGGACAATCAAAATATCGATATCAGCAAGGGGCCTGCGTTAACTGAAATTATTGGCGCACTTTCTGAGCGTGCTAAAACACTGGTTGAATTGGCAAGTTCAAGTCGTTATTTTTATGAAGAATATGAAGCCTTTGATGCAAATGCCGCTAAAAAACACCTACGCCCAGTCGCAAAACAAGCACTTATCTTGGTGCAAACTAAGCTACTAGCATGTGAAGATTGGTCAGATGCCACACTACAACAAGTAATTCAAGATACCGCAGATGAACTTGAAGTGGGTATGGGTAAGGTCGGCATGCCTCTACGTGTTGCGATTACTGGCGCAGGTCAGTCGCCATCACTTGATGTAACCCTACGCTTAATTGGCAAAGAACGAAGCATTAGCCGCATATCACGCGCACTTGAGTTTGTTGTAGCACGAGAAGCTGCTCAGTAAAAAAATAAACAATTTGAATTGACAATAAATTACAGGACGCATACACTGCGCCTGTAATTTCCACACTGTATCAATGATATGGGGCTATAGCTCAGCTGGGAGAGCGCTTCGCTGGCAGCGAAGAGGTCTGCGGTTCGATCCCGCATAGCTCCACCACTTTCTAAAAATAAAAGTTA
>NZ_ATUO01000278.1 GCF_000420245.1 Psychromonas hadalis ATCC BAA-638
AAAATAAAGCGCTAAAATAGCACAATCGAGATTAACTTTAACCAGTTAAATATCCACCTTCTTAGAAGGGGCTGTGGTTTGCCTTCATAGAAGGCAAACTTTGCTGTTCCATTATATCTAAATTATTAAAATTTTAATTCATATTGCTTTTCTTGATACTTTACATACTTTCAGCATCAACTCCAACTGTGTCTACACAATATCCCTTCGCCCAAAAATGGTTACCCCAATATGGCTTTTTCTTTAAGTATGGGAATGGCTTAAAGACCCTTATTGCGGTCCGCCCTTTTACTGCTCCAAGAACTTTTGAAATAGATCTTTTCGGGGGGACTTTTACCAATAAGTGTACATGATCTGGCTGTACGTTTAGATCTACAATTATACAATCTAATCTTCCGCAATATATTTGAATACAACGATAGACCTCATTGGCAACTGCTCCTATTAAAATTCGATACCTATATTTAGGCACCCAAACTATATGATATTGGCAGTGCCAGATCACATGTGATAACTTCTCAAATCTACTCAGGCTATTTTTCCTTTTTGTTGTGGGGACAACTAAATAGATTAATAACATGAGTAGAAGCTACAGACATAGCCTCTAGCTGATGACCACGCCCACAGGACGTGGTTTTAACGACTTAATAAAAATCAGGATATGCGAACTCAATTTACAATAATAGCAATGGAATTAATGGCTAAATCAAGTATTGCGTAGATAAAGATAATTTTAACAAGACAGACTGATCACCTTTTGATTTCCTTTACTATTAGCACTTAAACTCAACACCGAAGTGCCATTTTTTTGCGCGTAGCAGATAACAAAATCCGCTTAAAAGCGCACAACAAAATATCACACTCACCATCGGCCAACTTGATGTGGCGGGTAAAAAGGCGATGATAGCCGCCACCAATGCACCGATACCAAAGCGTAATGTCCCCGCTAAAGAAGCGGCTGTTCCCGCTATGTCAGGGTAACCTGTTAACAGAATAGCCATGGTATTACTGCCCACGGTTGAAATAGTGCTGACAAATAACATCATGGGTAATACAACGCCCCACAAACCAAAATTAAATATTTGCCCAAATATCAATAAAAAGGCCCCCATAAATTGAACACTTAGTCCCATTTTTAACATCCATTGAGAGCCCTTAACACGCACTAAGCGACCATTAATAGCCGTCATTATCATCATCGAAATAATATTTAATGCAAACAGATAACCGACATGTTGAATATCCACACCATGCAATTCAATATAGATAAATGAACCTGCTGTTAAAAAAGCAAACATCCCAGCAAAAGAGAAAGCGCCTGTTAAAATTAATAACATCGCATCTGAACTTGTAAAAAGGGATCTGTAATTGCGCAATATAGAACACACCCTAAATGGTTGACGTTTTTCGACCGCCAGTGTTTCTGGTATTTTCAACGTAATAGCAACAATGATCAGCAGTGCAATCAATGCAATTAACCAAAATATAGAACGCCAGCCAAACCAAACCGCCATATAACCACCAAGCAGTGGTGCAACCAATGGAGCAAGCGTCATCACTAATATAATGAATGACATAGTGCGTGCAAACTCCTCTTTTTCAAACATATCACGCACAATCGCCTGAATAACCACAGCGGCAGCTGCACCTGAAAAACCTTGGGCAATACGCATCCAAGTTAACATTTCAATGTTGGGCGCCATTGCACTCAAAATAGAAGCTAATGTAAAAAACAGTGTGCCAATAAGCAGAATAGGTTTGCGACCATAACTGTCAGCAAGAGGGCCATGTAACAATTGCCCAAGCGCAAAGCCTGCGGTATAAGCCGTTAACGTGATTTGAATATCACCCGCAGTAACTGCAAATTCTCTGGCAATAGACGGCATGGCGGGCAGGTACATATCAATCGCAATTGGTGTTAATGCTGAAATAGCACCTAATATGATGATTAATAAAAAACTAAGTTGTACTGGTTTTGAAGACACACATTTCCCCTAAACACGATAAGATAACCGAGTTCAAATTATTTGTAGTCCCTGATAATAACAGGATGTAGATCACATAAAAGTTTAATGAGCAGTAATAATACCAATTACAATAAATAGCTGATCTATTTTACTGGTTAAAACAACTCACTTCTACGTTGTAAGTTTCGCAAAGGGAACAACCATTTACGTCAACTTACGCCTTGAATTAAGCTGTTTTCCCTGCGTAAAATTTAGATCACATACTTAATGTAATCGGTATAAGTGTAAAGATTAAAAATAATGATGAACAGATATTAAGAAGATAACAATAAAAAGCTAATAGTAAAATGAGTAAGAAAATAGGCACGAATGACCCACAGGCCATCCGTACATGCTGTTATTTAAAACTTTTAAGGTTACTTTCAAACAACTCAAATTGCTCAATAACCGCTTGCTCTGG
>NZ_ATUO01000279.1 GCF_000420245.1 Psychromonas hadalis ATCC BAA-638
ACCAATCTACGTCGTTATAAAATTTCGACTTAGAATAACTAGGCTTCAATTTTATGCCTACTATCTTGATACAATTTGCCTTGCTGACTTTGCATCTTGAAGTATCACGGGTATATCCATGTTATCTCAAGGTGTTTTAACAGGCACAAGCTAGGTCACTCACACCCTCTGCATAGTTATAAAATTCTGATATAGCACGACGAGGCTTTTATTTATGCTTCGCATCTTGAAGTATTATGTAAATGTCGCTGATCTACTAATAAAAATTAATATGAGAATCACTCTATAAAATGTAGTGATAAATGTGAGAGAGATCGAATAAAAGTGATTTTGTTCTTTTAGATGAAAATTGGCCAGAATACCAGTAAATAGTATATGAAAATGTGTCAACAATACGATTAAAACCTTTGCTTTATTCACGTTTTAATCACAGAAAAACCATGTTTTTTGAGATTTTATAAAACCAGTTTTTTTAGGGTTTAGTTTTCTTTACAAATAAATAGCGTGGCAGCTAATAATGAATAGCTTGATGTTGTTGTGCATAATGTTGATGCTAGTCGGACTGTATTTGATAATGTAATGGCTTTTTCTGGTGGGCGTTGTTTGTATTTCAACTTTTAGGATGATTTTCTAGCTTGGGCGTATTTATCTGTCTTACGATGACTTCGTCTTTTTTTCGACTGAAAACCTGACTTTTAATTATTGTCCATAACCATCCCAAACGCTATTAATAAGTTCAATCGTTATTGTTTTTTTACTCTTTTTAAATGTTCATAACTTACTTTTAAAGGGGAGGGAGGAGCCACTTTTTTATTATCTTATTAGTTAGCTATACAGTACATAACTGCACACTAAACCGGTACTTTGTGAGCATCTCTAATTACTCATCATAATGATTGACATAAAGTTGAATCAGGCCAGTACTCCACATCAAAAAAACAAGCCGTAAGTCAATCAATGCCCGATATTTGTTTGTGATATTAAATAAACATAAACACATGGACCTCATCGTGCTTGGGAAATTGCTTGTTCTGAAATGAAATTATCTCAGCTCAACTTATTTAGTTAAAATGATTTTTATTGCTCTTTAATATATTTTGTTTTTAGTGTTAATTATTTGATTTTTGCTATGTTTCCATCGTAAATTTGTTTTGCTAGTGTGATACCAAGACAACTCTTGTCTTGTAAAGTTCAGTGAACTTTATATTTTTTAAATGAAAAGTAGGTTTCAAATGAAAAAAACATTACTAGCTATCACTATCCCTGCATTATTTATCGCCAATTCTGTATCTGCTACTGAGCTATACAGCGATGAAGTTAATACTTTTTCAGTTGGTGGTCATATCTCTGCAGGTTTAACGGGTTCAGACGAAGGCGATACGGGTGTCAATTCAGTTGCTCCACGTATTAATTTTGGTGCAACGCGTGACCTAGGTAATGGATTTACAGCTGACGCTCTGGTTGAGTGGAGCATTAACATGGAAGGTGGTGAGCAAGCGCTTAGCACTCGTTTAGGTTACCTTGGTTTAGCACATGATGTTTACGGTCGTGCTGCCATCGGTACACAATGGGCACCAACATTCGATGTTACGGGTGTTGCAGATATGCCTATCGCATTTGCTAATGATTTTTTATACTCTAGCGATATGGGTAGTGCAGGTACTGCACGTGCTGATGATATGGTCAGTTACCGTAACAGCTTTGATTTTTCTGATAATATGTCATTAAATCTCGGCTTAGGTTGGCAAGGTGTTCAAGAAGATTATGATGCACGTTACCAAGTTGCCTTATCGTTTGATTTCGCTAAGTTCTCTGTCGGTGTTGCTTACAACACCGGTGATGTTGAATATACAACAAATACAGAAACGGCAACCATGGCAAATGTATCTGCTAAATACGGCTCATATGGTCAAGGTTTGTATGTAGCGGCTGTTTACGGTCAAAATGATTGGGTTTACCGTTCTGGTTCAGAAAATGCATATGAAGAAACGACTGATGCTGAATTCATTGTGGCTTACGCATTTGCAAATAGCATTAATGTAAGTCTTAACTATGAGTCATCAACAGATGAAAAAAAGAGTGAAACACTATACAGCCAGTCTGCTTTACAAGTTGAATACAACTTCTTACCAAACGTAGTAGGTTATGTTGGTTACCAAGTTGACTTAGGTAACGACATCAATGTTGCTGAAGATAATATTTGGATGATCGGTGGACGTATCTACCTATAATTTAATTTGAGCAACACTGCTTTTGATAAATTATAACGTTAAGGGAGAAGCTTAGTTTCTCCCTTTTTTATTGATTTTATAATAATACCATTCCGCATAATATTGTGATCAGGGCTTGTTGAGGAAAAATGATGAAGAGCAAGGCGCATGATTGAGTAATAGCTAGCTATTGCGAT
>NZ_ATUO01000280.1 GCF_000420245.1 Psychromonas hadalis ATCC BAA-638
GTCTTTCGCCACGCTAACACGGTAATTATGTTGTATAAAAAAACGCTGTAATAATTCACGAATTTCATGGTGATCATCAACGACTAATAGATGAGGTTGCTGCATTTTTGCTCCTTAGTATGACTTTCTAATAACAAGATTACGCTATTTTGAGGGTTAATTGTGTCAAAGTGTGTCAAAAGCCCCTATTGCCACAAACTATTACAAACTTCCCCTTTTTCGACAAACTCCTGACAAACCTCACTGCTTTAATAGAAGCATACAAGAAGAGAAAAATACTTAGGATCGGCTTCAAAATTACTTGCGCTTTTGTTTTCAAAATAACCAGTAATTTCAGGCTTTTTGAAAATAATTTAGCGCACATTATTGTGTAACGATTCATTAAGGAGATAACAATGATGCACGCTTGGCACGTAATGCCGATGTTCGGCTCTCTATTCCTGATGCTATTTTGGGTTACTTTATTTTTTTTAGTATTGAAAGTCCAACCTTGGCAAAAAAAAAGAGAGAGCAATCTTGAGATTGCAAAACGTCGCTATGCACAGGGCGAAATTGATGAACAAAAATTGAATGAAATAAAAAACAACCTATAACTTATATTAATCTGGAGAAACTTATGAAAACCACAACAATCGGTACAATTTTACTCGCGACTACTCTTACTTTTGCAGGCATCTCTTATGCCGTTGCTGGTAATAGTCACATGAATAAAGGTCAGCAGGGATGCAATAATATGTTTGGCGAATCAGGTCAAAGTATGGGCAATGGCGCGATGAAGCACCGAGGCATGGGTTTTGCACAGTTAGATTTAACGGATGTTCAAAAACAAGAGATGCAAGCCATTATGGCCTTTTCCAAAGGTAAAAACCGCATGAGTGATGCAGATAGAGCCACTCGCCAAGCTGAGATGCAAGCCTTGATGTACAGCGAAACCTTTGATGAACAGAAAGCAAAAGCGTTGATCAGTCAAAAGCAGTCAAAGCATAGTGAAAGAAAACTTGCCATGCTTAAAAACAAACACCAGATGTTTCAACTATTAACCGATGAGCAAAAAACACAATATAGTGAACTTAGAATGCAACATAACGGTAATAAAATGAAGCATTATAACCATTAAAATAGTTCAGAAAACTGCTTGATGGTGTCAAAATCCTGCATATTTTGTGCAGGCTTTTCACTGTCTGGCGTAGCAATACCACGCAAGAAACCAATCCCTGCTTCTTTAGCAACATGGAGTATTTTTTCACTGTCATCAATGAACAGACAACGTGAAAAATCGATCTGTAATTCATCTTCTACTGCCGACCAAAAGCGTACATTCTCTTTGGCAATCTGAACGTCATGACTAGAGATGATTTTTTTGAAATAGGACGTTAATTCAGTTTGTTGCATTTTTAGTTTTACACCACTACGGTGCGCGTTAGTTAGAATATAAGCGGGGATATTAGCCTGTTTCAGTTTTTCCAAAAACCATAAAGTATCACTACGGACCTGAATTTTATGTTTGGTTTTATGTTGCAACGCATGAATATCAAGCCCCAAGGTCGCACACCAATAATCGTAACAGTACCAATCTAAACTGCCCGTTACCTTCTCATACTGTGCATATACATGGCGCTCAGCTTGTTGTAGCGATAAGCCATGCTTCAGTGCATATTGTTGCGGAATAAACTGCAACCAAAAGTGGCTATCGTAATGCAAATCTAACAACGTGCCATCCATATCTAACAGAACAGCATCAACTTCACTCTCAATATACATAAACAGCCTCGATAACTTCCCATTTGAATTGTAAGATAACATAATACATAAAATAGGAGAGCGACAACATGAAACAATTACCCGAAATACTAAAACGCACGTTAGTTGCTAGCAGTCGCTTTTTTAATATTGAAACAGTCTCGCTTAAATTCAGTAATGGTCAGCAGCGTGAGTTTGAGCGCATGCAAGGTTTTAACCAAGGCGCAGTATTAATTGTGCCCTTTTATGACAAAGACACGCTATTGCTTATTCGTGAATATGGTGCCGGCACACACAGTTACGGGTTAGGTTTCCCAAAAGGTTTGATTGATAAGGGAGAAAGCCCTGAAATAGCGGCTAATCGAGAGTTAAAAGAGGAAGTAGGTTTTGGTGCGGCGCGTTTACAACACCTCAAAACAGTGACCATGGCCCCCAGTTATTTTAGCAGTGAGATGCACCTGTTTATGGCATTTGATCTCTACCCAGAAAAATTAAAGGGCGATGAACCAGAAGCACTTGAAGTGATAAAGTGGCCGTTAAATAAAATAGATGAGTTGCTCGCCCGTGATGATTTTCAAGAAGCACGCAGTATTAGCGCGCTTCTGTTGGCAATCAAAACATTAAAATAATCTATTCAGCCCATTTAACGCTGCTACGCGATACGC
>NZ_ATUO01000281.1 GCF_000420245.1 Psychromonas hadalis ATCC BAA-638
ATCTACCGCAAAGACTTGTAAAGTGATGGTATCTTCTGAGTGATGGTATCTTCTGGACCAAAAACTTCTTCATCAGTAATTGCGCTATTAGCTACTTTGTTATCTTCATCCGCTGCAACCGCTTCATAGTTACTATCAGTGTCTGTCACGCCACTAATAGTAACAATTAATGGCTCACTGCCCTCGGCTAAGAAATCATCAACCGCATCAATCTGAAACGTTACTTGAGAATCACCGGTAACATTAACACTTGCAGGTAAAGCACTGGTATCTGCACCGCCCGCGGCAAGGCCAGTCCAATCAAGCTGTACATTCACTGAGTCTCCAGCTGGGACCACAACTGGATTATTATCTGCATCTACCAAACTAACGGTATAAGTTAATATTCCGCCCTCACTGACAGAACTTTGATCAACACTAATTTGTGCATACACAGGATCTATCACAGGGTTTACAACAATAGTTGTATCCTCTGTTGCAGTTGCTCCGCCATCATCTGTAGTTACTACAGTGATCACTGCATCGCCATTAAAGTTTGGTGCGGGGGTAAATGTGATGGTGCCATCTATTTGATTTACAGAGACGGTACCCTGTTCTGCTGGCACAGAGGCAGTTGTTGAGACAATTACACCATCTGTATCTTGAGCTGAATAAGGAACCGTAATACTACCTGCATCTTCATCAATAGAGCCCCCATCTACAACTAAGGTCGGTGCTATATTTACTTCAGATAAATTGGTATCGATAATTTCGTTGTTTATTGGTGATAAAGAAAACTCATCAGTTGAAAACTCTGAGCTTGCGGTACTTTCACTACCGTTTCTTGATAAAGTAACGGCATCAAATCCGCCGTCAGAACCAGCATCACCTGCGGCGGTTTCAATATCCTCTACGGCTTCTATGTCACCCTCTTCGATAGCAGCTTGAATAGCGGCAATTTCAGCCAGGGATTCTTGATCAACTGCATTTAATTCGCCAAGGTCATTTTCTAAGGTTTGATTGATAGAATTTACTATTTGTTTAGCGTCGGCAGGATCAACCTCTTCAAGTCCAAGGTCATTTTTATTTTCTAAGTCATGGCTACTCATAGTCAGCTCCACATTTATTACGGATATCTGAAATACTGCAAGGGTAGGTATCAAGCAATAATCAATGAACCCAACCTGTTACGGCAAGTCAACAATGGTTGAGTGCAATAAATACATTGTGTGGCAACGACAGAAGTTCTATAAAAGCCTAAACTCAACTTTGGAAAATAGTGATATCACTCACAAAACATTATTTATTAAACTAAGTAAAGCCTCAAAACCGCGAATGTACAGGTTAATTTATTGCTTTTTAATACCAAATAGTGATAAGGGAGTACTATTATATAAAGTAATAGAATTAAAAAAAGTTAAGTTAATGTTTAACAAGGATTTGACTAATTACTGAAATGGTGCGTCCCGATAGCAAGCCACAAAATATTTGTAGCATTTTGACTGCGCGAGTTACATGTAGATGTCTGTCAAGCTCTTACAAAAGACTCCAGAAAGGAAGAAACGTTAAAGTAAAAATGCCATTAAGCAGAGTAAACTGACCTAGTCAATAGAAATCGGTTACACCAGTTAAGTTAGTTAAGTTAGTTAAGCTAGTTTTTAAAACTCTATCTGACGTTCAAACTCAATAGGATTTGGCCACCAAGGTAAGAATGCAGGACAATGTGTAATAGGTCATGCCGGTGAAGCAACGGATTCAGAAAATATGTGGCAAGCTATTAATGAGTTAGGCGCAATTCTCTCTTTCATCATGTTAAAGCACTTGAAGACTTAAAACTGCTGGATTATTTAGCGGTAAACAAAATTGCTATGGATCCGTGTTTTACCTCTAACAGGAAAAGCTGTACTCTTGCCGATATCTACAAGCATCCAATTAAAACCTTCCTAGAGCATAGTATGATGGCATTAATAAATACCAACGACCCAGCGTAGAGGGATATTTAGTATGAAGTGACAGTCCCTAAAGCAGGCCTGAGTATTACAAAAATAAAACAAGCAAAAATCAACGGTCTGGAGATGACATTTTTGTCTGAAAAAGAGAAAAAAGCACTGCGTGATATGGGGATTAAGCGATAAAGCTTAGATAGTAATAAAGCCCCTAAAAAGACTTTATTAGTGATTATCACTCACTTTCAGGTCCTTCACAAACAATCGTTTTTCGTGGTTTGACGCCCCTGTCATTTTATCCTTTTCCAGGTTCTATAGCTTTAACATCAAATTTTTGGCTCTGTTGTAGAACACTGTTGTCACCCATAGGCAGCGACTAATATTTCTTGTTTATTGAGCTTCGCGTTGCTTTCCCTAAACCAAGCAAGATAATTCGATAAAT
>NZ_ATUO01000282.1 GCF_000420245.1 Psychromonas hadalis ATCC BAA-638
CTTATGCGATTCACAGGACTTAATTAAATGATCACAGCGACAATTAAAATCCACTGGCGCTTATGCTATTCACAGGACTTAATTAAATGATCATCAGTATCGCGATTGCTGTTTTAGCATTAGGTATTTTAGCGGCTGTTTTTGGGGCGTTGCTGGGTTACTCCTCGATTCGTTTTAAAGTCAAAGCATCTCCGATTGTTGAAGAGTTAGATGCCATGTTACCGCAAACGCAATGTGGTCAATGCGGTTACCCGGGTTGTAAACCTTACGCACAAGCAATTGCCGATGGAGAGGAAATTAATAAATGTCCGCCGGGTGGCGATGCCGTGATGCGCCAACTGGCTGAGCGAATGGGCATTGAACCACAGCAATTAGAAGGTGAAGAGCAACCTAAATTAATTGCATTTATTCGTGAAGACGCATGTATCGGTTGCACAAAATGTATTCAGGCTTGTCCTGTAGATGCCATTATGGGTGCAACAAGGCAGATGCATACCGTGATCACCGATGAGTGTACTGGTTGTGAGTTATGTGTTGCACCCTGCCCAACGGACTGTATTGATATGTTGCCTATTGAGATAACCACCAAAAATTGGCAATGGAATCTACAACGAATTCCAACCAAAATTAACACTGAGCTTTAAGTATGACAGATAAATTTAACCTGCTCAGTGATGAGCAATTAGCCACTATTTCATCGGCTAAGTTGTGGACTTTTCACGGTGGTATTCATCCACAAGAAAATAAGCACCAGAGCAACCAAACTGCAATTCGTGATGCAGGTATTCCCGCCACACTTATTATTTCCGTTGAGCACAAAGGCCACACACCAGAGTTGTTAGTAAAAGTAGGAGAGTCTGTTTTAAAAGGCCAGCCACTCACTAAAGTGTATGGCGCGATGGTCGTACAACATGCAACAAGTTCTGGTTTTGTCAGTGCAATAGAAAAACGTTGTGACCTACACCCATCAGGGTTGAGTGTTTTATCGGTGGTGATTCAAACCGATGGTTTAGACCGATCTGTTGAATATATCAAACCACAAGATTACCGAACCGTTACTCCTGCGTTATTAGTGGAGCAGATCCAACAAGCAGGTATTGTCGGTTTAGGCGGTGCAGGCTTTCCAAGCCACCTTAAATTAGTACATCACGATGCCATTAAACTGCTACTCATTAATGCAGCAGAATGCGAACCTTACATCACCGCTGATGATCGATTAATACAAGAGCAAGCCGATGAAATCATCGAAGGTATCAATGTACTAAATCATATTCTTAAACCTGAACTCACTATTATTGCCATTGAAGATAATAAAAGTGATGCCATTATTAGCTTGCAAGAAGCACTCGCAAAAAGTCCCAATAAAAACAATATTAGCTTACGTATTATTCCTACAATTTACCCTTCTGGTAGTGAAAAACAGCTTATTGAAATAATCACAGGACAGCAAACACCATTGGGTAAACACCCTAGTGAGTTAGGTATTGTGATGCATAATATCGGCACGGTGTTTGCTATTAAGCAAGCAATCATTGATGCCAAGCCACTGACCTCACGCATTGTTACCCTGACGGGTGATTCTCTGCAAAAAAAAGGCAATGTCAGTGTACGTATCGGCACACCAATTCAATACCTTTTAGATAGATATTGGGTAAACTCGATAGCCGTACAGCAACTGATTATTGGTGGGCCAATGATGGGTTTCACTATTGAAGACACCTCAGCCCCCGTGACCAAAACCTGTAATTGTATTCTTGCTCCAACGATTCAAGAGATGCCTGAGTCACCTGCTGAGATGCCCTGTATTCGTTGCTCAGAATGTGCGCAAGCTTGCCCAGTAAGCCTCCTACCACAACAGCTTTTATGGTACTCAAAAAGCCAAGATCATGACAAACTGGATGAGTATAACCTCAGTGCGTGTATTGAATGTGGCGCCTGTGCTTTCGTTTGTCCAAGTCATATCCCTTTAGTTGAATATTATCGTATTGCCAAAGCTGAAATTAATAGTGCAAAAATAGACTCTAAAAAAGCAGAGATTGCACGAGTTCGTCATGAAAATCGTGATGCACGACTTACACAAGCCAAATTAGACAGACAAGCAAAACATAAAGCAGCCGCAGAAAAGCGTAAAATACAGTTAAAAGATAAAAATGGCGGAGAGGATCTTATTGCAGCAGCACTTGCACGCGCCAAAGCGAAGAAAGCATCTCAAAAAGAGCCAACTGAAGTTACCAATAAAAATCCAGCAGTAGCGGCCGCTATCGCCCGCGCAAAAGCAAAAAAAGCAGCACTTGAAAATAATAAGGAAAACACTGAAGCAACAGAAATAGATCCTAAAAAAGCAGCCGTGGCAGCCGCA
>NZ_ATUO01000283.1 GCF_000420245.1 Psychromonas hadalis ATCC BAA-638
CGTTAATTGCTACTTATGCAACGGCAACAACAACTCATGCTACTGCTGTAACTGCTTTTTCTACCGCTGAGAAAACGGCTTTAAGTGCAGCGCCTGCGGAAGTGTTCTCTGGATATTTAGCGTTAGATAGCGCCGATGACTCACCTATTGCTGTAAGTGGTACTACCACAGGTGTTGCAGGATTTACAAAATCAAATGGTGCAGATTCGATTGTTGGTAGCGTTGCAACGTTAGCTAATATTACAGAGGCGGATAAATTACAGATTAATGGTATTGATATTGCGCCCTTTTCAGGTGTTGGTGCCGCTCCGACAGATGCAGAATTAACTACTTATATTAACTCTTATTCAGATAGAACGGGTGTCACGATGTCAGGTACCGCCGCTACAGGCTATCAGTTCTCTGCTGAAAGTGGTCGTGGTATTGAAATTTCTTCGGCTGCAGACACGCAAGCTGGGCGTAAAAGTGCTTTAACAGCCTTAGGTATGCAAAGTGAAATGGGCGGGAAAGTGATTGATGGTTTAGGGACTAACGTGCGTTCGGTTCAAGGCGCCTCAAGTACCATGGATAAAATAGATGTGGCTTTGCAGCAAATTTCAGAATCTCGTGCTGGATTAGGTGCTATTCAAAACCGTTTAGGTTCAACTATCTCTAACCTTGAAAATGTGTCACAAAACTTGTCTGCATCAAACTCGCGAATTCAAGATGCTGATTTTGCTGCCGAAACATCGAAAATGAGTAAAGCACAAATCCTCCAACAAGCAGGTACGGCAATGCTTTCACAAGCGAATGCAAGTACCCAAAATGTACTGTCATTGTTACAAGGATAGAGTGAGGTGGTAAATCAGTTTTAATAAACGGCAATTATTGCCTTAATTTAAGTTGAATTGTCATTACAGGTAAAATGGGTGAAATTTTCGTAGGTTTTTACTCTCATTTTCTCCTCAGTTTCCACCCATTTAAAGGTAGCCTTCGGCTACCTTTTTCCGTTTTAACAAAGTGTCTACCTGTCTGTGGAAGTGGGACTTCAGTCCTGCCTGTTTTTAACAGTTCAATCACAAAAGCGCAGGACTAAAGTTCCGATTCCAAGTGAACTTCCTTTTTCTTCGTGGCTTCATGGTTAAAGGTTTGTGAACTTGAACTTACAAACCATCCACCACGAAGCCGCTACGCTACACAGAGAACACGAAGAAAATCAAAATAATTAAAGGTTGGGTTAAGGTTTTAACTTCTTTTTCCTTCGTGTCTTCGTGGTTAGATAGCTTTTGAACTTGGCCTTATTTAATAAAGTTGATCTTTTTTTATACTTTTTCCTAAAGTAATTTCTCCTGCTGTCGATAAGGTTATTAAGTCTGAGCATCGACTGTTTTAAAAATGACCCGTTTTAGAAAACAGATTTTAAAAAAGTAAAATAAAGTTTTAAAGTTATTTTTTAAGCGGTCGATAAAAGAATCATAACCAATTATTACTAACTTCAATTTCAATGAAAGTTAGTCAAAATAGAAACCAAGGAGCACATCATGGCACAAGTAGTAAACACTAATGTAATGTCACTGAACGCACAGCGTCAATTGGGCAAATCACAAGCAACGTCTAACCAAGCAATGGAGCGTTTATCTTCAGGCTTACGTATTAATAGTGCGAAAGATGATGCTGCTGGTCTTGCGATTTCAACCGGTATGCAATCACAAATTAAAGGGATTAACCAAGCGGTACGTAACGCAAATGATGGTGTGTCAATGACACAAACCGCTGAGGGATCAATGGATGAAATGACTAACATCTTACAACGTATGCGTGAACTCTCGGTACAATCTGCCAATGATACAAACTCAGCTTCTAACCGTGAATCAATCCAAAAAGAGGTGGACCAACTTCACAGTGAACTTGATCGTATCGCATCAACGACTGAATTTAACGGGGCTAAACTGTTAGACGGCAGTAGTGGTAAAGTGACACTGCAAATTGGAGCAAATTCAGGTCAAACATTAAGCTTCTCAATTGACTCGGTAACCACTAATGCATTAGGTTTAAATGGAGACTTAAATAAAGCAGAACTTAATGGTGGCCGTGTTACAACTGCAACGACTGGTACTGCGGGTGAAATGCTCATTAATGGTGTTGATGTACCTGCGTCGGATACTGGCTCTGCCGTTGACATTGCTAAAGCAATCAATAGTAAAACGGCAGAGACTGGTGTGACAGCAAGTGCTTACAATGTTGTTCAGGGTGATGATGCAAGTACATCAGTCACTGGTGTAACAGACGGAATGACCATCAAAGTGGGTGGTGCTGCAACGATAACATTAGGTGCTACATCTTCAATGAGTAACTTAGTGGA
>NZ_ATUO01000284.1 GCF_000420245.1 Psychromonas hadalis ATCC BAA-638
GAACTTTGTGAAAAATATTTGTAATACCGATTACATTAAGTATGTGATCTAAATTTTACGCAGGGAAAACAGCTTAATTCAAGGCGTAAGTTGACCCTTTCGAGAGATTAACTACGTTAATCCTCTACCGGTAGAATTAAATTAAAGACTTTAATTCTTTAATGGTTGTTCCCTTTGCGAAACTTACAACGTAGAAGTGAGTTGTTTTAACCAGTAAAATAGATCAGCTATTTATTGTAATTGGTATAACAGGTGATTAACCAATCACTGCGTAAATACCCATTTGGCAAACAGAGTGCATTTAAGTGACCTTATATTTGGTTATTTGTTAGTGTGCGATTCACAATATATATACTCTAAGTAATTTAAAAACTTACACAAGTGGATTAAAAACACGCTAAAATATCACATCAACAAGTATTCTGGTCAAGATAACAAAATACTAAACCTCTACTTGTTGATCTAAATTAAACCAATAAGTTAATAGTTTAAAGCGTCGACTATCCCATCTTTTATTTCTTGTTACAAGTTTGCTCGCTGTATTATCAGGCACAAGTGGCACCTCACTTGTCATGCAATAAATAACCAGTTTGTAACCAACAGTAAATGTGATTTAAACCACCTGCATAACCGTGTAATCTTTTAATACAGAAGAGATAATAAACAACACCGAAGATTCATCACTAACGAGGTAAAAATTATGATTAAAGAAATTATGAAACGTTTTGCAGTGATCGCAGTGGTACTTACAGTGGTGGTCGTGGGCTTCACTGCTTAAGTTACTTTTTACACTTCAAGCCTGTACAAACAGCCTTGAAGTGTATTTTCAGATGGCGCGGCACACTACTCTATATTTTGCACCTGAATAAAGGAATAAAACAACACAAAAACAATGAGATAAAACCACCAAAAGCAACAAAGAATCAAATTAGTAAGCACTAAATCATTCCTCAGAGCATCTGTTTTTAACACCTAATCCAATTTGCTTTTGAAATGCAGGGTCTAACGCCCTAGGGGATTGTAAACTTGAATAGATTTTATCTTCAGGAGACAAGGAATTAGGCACAAACGCTATCACATGCTCTTCTTTAGTTCGCACCACATCACACACCCCACCTAATTGTGCACATTGGAACTCAAATACAGCAATCAAGCTTTCATCGTTGCGAACCAATTTAAAGCAGATTGAACCTAATTGCTTTTTATCAAGTGCGGACATAAATACGCAATGATATAAAAGTCGGCTTGATTTGAACCACATGGATAATCAGATAAACAAAGATACAGATTTTGTTCGCAACACTTAATTATTGAGTCAGCCTTATAGAAGGAAAACACTTTATTATCAACTACTGTTGCTTCCTGCTTCCCATTGGTTCCTATTTAGCTTTGCTTTAAGATGAATACCACAATTAATAACCTAGCTGACGTTTCATATTATCAACATTATCAGACACCCAGCTTTTTGATATTCCCCCCCAAGATTCAATAATATACTCACCATCTTTCAAAGCACCTTTGAAAGAGCAAACAATATCTAAGTCCTTGAGGCTAACAATTGAGTCCTGAGCGGTTCTACGCGGAATTTCAATTTCATCCATTATTTTTGGGACGGTATTAATTCCATTATCAATAAAGTGAGCTAATAGCAATCTTCGATAAAATGATGTTTTGGTTCGGCTAATGGGCATAATCGACTCTAAATTAGTTAAATAACAATCCTAGCAATTTAATTCCATAAAGACGCGATCCAAATCTAATATCTAGCTAAATAGATATGCACACCAGACTTGACTCGAATGGCACTGCATTAATATTTACAAGATTAAATAATACCATTCCGCATCATATTGTGATCAGGGCTTGTTGATGAAAAATGATGAAGAGCAAGGCGCATGATTGAGTAATAGCTAGCTATTGCGATTGAATGCAACGTAGCTATTTATTATTTTAAGCAACAAGATAGATCAGATACTTATGCGGATTGGTATCATATACCAATGGAGTTTTGCAAAGTCTTAAAGCAAAATTTAAACATACAAATATCATCATAAAACTTAACTGTGACGATGATTTAACCGTAAATGAGGAGCCAGGTGCCTTTTCTCAAATTATCACCCATCTAGTCATCAGTTCCTTAGTGCATGGTTTTGAAAACATTTCATCTGGCAACATAAGGATCAATATGACTTACAAACAAGATACTGTTCATTTTATCTGTACCGGCTCTGGTAAAGGTATAATACCATTCCGCTTAATATAATGATCAGGTTTTACGCAGGGTAAATGACTAAGGTCAAGGCGCATGATTGAGTAATAGCCGGCTATTGC
>NZ_ATUO01000285.1 GCF_000420245.1 Psychromonas hadalis ATCC BAA-638
TCAACGATGTTTATCGTGAGTATCAATCATCAAATATGCGCATAAAAGAGATTGAAAAAAGTTAAAAATAGACATTTAAAATCACCCATTAAGAAAAATTTTATTGAGTATACCAGGAATAGGCTACCTCAATGCATCCGCTTTTATTGCATCAATAGGTAATGGACAAGCTTTTACGACTGCTAAAGAGTTTGCTGTTTGGTTAGGTATTACTCCAAAACAGTTTGCTTCGGATAATAAGAGCGTCATGGGTGGGATCCGCATGCGTGGTGACGGATATTTACGTAAAATGCTTATCCATGGCGCACGTGCAGTGATTAATCATGCAAGTAAAAAGCAAGATGCATTAAATCAATGAGTTTGCCAATTAAGAGAGAGAAAAAGCGTCAATTACACCGCCGTTGCAACGGCTCATAAACTCGCCCGTATCATGTGGACATTACTTCAAAAAAACTGCTATTACACGCCACAAGTAGTAAAGGCTGTCGTATGATTTTTTACTCGTTTTACTCTCTAGCTAAGCTTGTTCGGGACAAAGGCCACGAGCCTGATTGGATGTTTAGGCTGCTAGATAGTACTTAATGAACATCAGTTAATAATATTGAAAACCATACTGCTTTAATATTTTATCATAGGTACCATCTTGCTTAATCTCTGCTAATCCCTTATTGAAGGCATTAATTACATTTTCTTTGTCAGGATTATTTCGGGAAGTGGCTAGATGGATTGTTGAAATCTGTAGAGCTGGTTCAATAAATACGACCTCATTAAGGTCGTTATCTGACGTAGTTGCAACTTCGTAACGAAAAACATCAAAAGAGATTGAGATCATATCAATCCGTTTTTTAAATAATTTGCGAACATTTAATATCTGATTGGTTGCACCTTGTTTATTAAGGTAATCAGCTTGGTCAAATTCTTTACTATTAGACCAACCACGGCTGACTCCTATTGAGTATGGGATTAAATCCAAGAGTTTTTCGAATTGACTAATACCGAGTGATTTAAGAGCGACTAAGCCGACGTGGATATCATAAATGGGTTCGCTGTATAAATAAGTTTTGTTGCGTTTATCTGTGTAATAAACACCCAATAACATATCAGATTTACCAATTTCAACTTCCTTCATTGCACGTTTCCAAGGAATAAATTTTATTGACGCTTCGATACCTGAACGCTGAAATGCTGTTTTTACAATAACGGTTATTACACCATTATTGCTCATTTCTGAACCATAATAGGGAGCCCAGTCAACGGTTACCATGGTTAGCTCTTTAGCATTAATCATTGTTAGGCAAGAGCTGAATATGAAAATTATCAATTGTAATCTACAGAGTCTTTTTTTCATCATCTATCTCCGTTATGCTCGTAAACGTATCATCGATTATAGAACAACTCTTTTTTCCATGTTTAGTGACAGAAAATAAAGCGAAGAATTTGCTGATAGCCCTATGTTACAACGATAGTTGCCTGAGATTTTTTTGAAGAAATTTACATTACCCTAAAAATATTTCCATTAAAATTGTTGATTTATATAATTAAATTTTTATTCGTCCGATTTGGTTGGGTAAAAACCCCCGTCTTTAGACGGCTATGTTTTGACTGTGTATTCCGATTTTGACCTAAAAAGGACTTTCAGTCCTTGGGTTTGAACCCTCCGTCTTCAGACGGCGGTTGTTAAGTTTAGTCAAAAAGGTTCTTGATTGCCACCTTTGCTCAGCCAGCCTTGTTGTATTTTGGCTCTGTTCCATAACAATGTTGCTGGTTTTATTGTTCAATCTAACACCTTGTAAATGTTGAGATTACGTTAATTTGCTTTATCCATAACTCTTTGTAATTTGAGTGGTTGTAGTGGCGACAACAGCAAAATGGAATAGAACCTGTATTTTGGTCAGTGGGTTGGCGTACATAACTCCTTCTTTTTTAAGGTAAAAGGAAAGAGTGTCAGTTATTTGTGCGCTTTGTTAGATGGGGTTTGTCGATCGCTTAGGAAATATCTTCAGCATATAGGGGACTCAATGTTGACCACTACATAATGAATGAACAGAGAGTTAATGAGATTGTTAGCACGATTTCAGATCTAATTATTTTCACAAAAGCCCCCGGAAACACATTTCAGCAAAATAAACATTTGAAATGTATCCTCAACAGGAGCAGTGAACTCTACAATTTGGGTACAGACTTATACCAATCCGCCTAAGTAACTGATCGTTTTTACTGGTTTAAAT
>NZ_ATUO01000286.1 GCF_000420245.1 Psychromonas hadalis ATCC BAA-638
TAGAGTGCTTGAGTATAAAAAAAGGGCTAACGACATTCGGTTTAAAAATGAAACTTTATATCAAAGCACAAAAAGCAGCAATTGAGGCTTTGCACTTAGAGCAAGCCTCAACTGCGTAACATCAGTTAGTAATAGGAGTTCGAGCGTGGAGTATAAAAAGGGTGAACGAGTTAGGCATCCAAAGCTTGAAGATTGGGGGCTTGGGCAAGTACTGGCAGATAGTGACAATGACAGTGTTAAAGTGTTTTTTGTGGGTGTGGGCGAAAAAGTTCTCTCTTTAAAGTATGTTCAGCCTGTGCATGTAAGTTTTGAAAATGCTCATCATCCTGTTTTAGATAACCTGAAAGATAAAAAGTATGCATCGAAATTTAAATACCAAAATTTAAAGCAATCAATCTCCTACTTTTTAACGCGTTTCCCAGAGGGGTTTTATGGTAATAATTTAAAAAAAGAGTTGCTTAACAACAATAAAAAAGCACACAAACAAGCACAAAAACTGTTAAATGAAGAACTTATCATAGATTGCATTATTGTATCTGACTATCAACAGATCATTAAAAATGTACTGGCGGTGGTGAATGCAAGTAAACTTATTTCTACTGTTGAAAAAACAGATTTAAGAAAAGCCTTTTTAAAAGAAAATGCACAGAAAAAATTCTCATTATCTCTTTATAAATTATTGTATGGTAAAGAGCCACTTCAGGGGCGTTTCGTGAGTTTTAGTAAAGTATTACAAGAGCTTAATATCGCTAAGTGGACAATAGCGTCTTACTTCCTTTTTGTTATGCAGCCTAAGTCTTACCTGTTTATCAAACCCAACATAACGCAACATGCTTCAGAGCTCTGTGGCTTTGAAATAAACTTTAAAACACAAGTTAATTGGTTGAGCTATGAGTCAACGTTAAAGTTTTCTGAGTACCTATTCACAGAATTAGTAGCATTAAAACCACGAGATATGACCGATGTGCAGTCTTTTATGAGTTGTATTGCCCCCATTAAAGGCGATAAAAAAGCAAGACCGCTGAAAAAAGATCAGAGAGTGTAATCTTGCCTTTTTCCTTCGACTAACCCTAAGCTAAATGGACTTTAGTCTTGCATCATTAGCGGAATAATGGGGATATCCTTCCTTTTTTTGCAATGGGGTGATATCTGGAAATGCCACTGTTTAAATATATTCATTTTCACTTTTATTCGAAATTTTATAAAGATAAACAGGGGATTTATAAAAATCATCGACTTGTATCGTTTTAATAGGTTGCCATGAGGGTAGGGCAAAATTATTGCTGATAAGAAAGTTAACATTTGATTGCTCTAACCGTAGTTTATCGCTAATTTTTTGCATCGCCTGTGGGAATAAATAGCACACTAGTACCGATGCTGAAGATAAGTCGGCCTGATAAAAGTCTTGTCGATGTACAGTTAAGTTTTTTAATCCTAAAAGCTGCTTAAGTAAGCGCGATGTTAGCCATGGCAGATAAGATAGTTCATAACCAATTATTTGCCGATGTGGATATCGTTTGGCAATAGGTATGACCAAGTTTCCCCAACCACTACCAAAATCAATGATGGTGCCAGAGTCTGTTTCATCGGCTAACTGCATCATCGTCCGATAGGCTTTATGAGAACTTGGCATCGGTGAGATACCCAATCTTACGGTGTTATAAATAATCGACACGGTGATGATTAGCGCCATTAGGGTAAAAAATATAATTAGAAAAGCTTCAAATGTTAACAAAGGCAAATTCCATAATAGGGATGACTGATTATCTTAATCGGCAATGTTCTTTACTCTGATTTCTCCTACATTTTCTCCCAGAAAATATAAGAAAATAGGTGTTTTAACTGACTACTTTTCTCGGCCCTAGCCTGCCTTGAGGTTAGGCACTGCCATTTAATAGCCGCTGTTTTTGAGCAT
Organism: Psychromonas hadalis ATCC BAA-638; assembly: GCF_000420245.1. GTDB lineage: Bacteria > Pseudomonadota > Gammaproteobacteria > Enterobacterales > Psychromonadaceae > Psychromonas > Psychromonas hadalis. Next base: position 1,916 of record NZ_ATUO01000286.1, read on the forward strand.
TTTCTGAGTTAACTGAAATAGTATCATTAATCGCTTATTTTGTTCTTTTTTAGCCATTAAATAAGCTCTCGCATTGCAACAAGCAACCAGCTGCGCGGTTTATTAATCGATTTTGGCATTATTTTTCCACTGGGTCAGAAAGGCTTTACAAAGATTCTGATTGATTTATGTTCAGATGAATCTTTATCAGGTACCTTGACGTGGTTGATCAACGATGTTTATCGTGAGTATCAATCATCAAATATGCGCATAAAAGAGATTGAAAAAAGTTAAAAATAGACATTTAAAATCACCCATTAAGAA
>NZ_ATUO01000287.1 GCF_000420245.1 Psychromonas hadalis ATCC BAA-638
AATCGTTACAAAATAACTTGCGATAAATTGTTTCCAAAAAGCCTTAAGTGATTGGCTATTTTAAAAACAAAATCACAAGTAATGTTGAAGCCAATTCTAAATGACTGGTTATTTTGAAAACAAAAGCGCAAGTAATTGTGAAGCCGATCCTTAGTCAGATTAATCCCCTCTTTCAAGCGCTTACTTCTTGGAGTCTGCGCTTTTTTTATACCCAAAATATGGAATTACCATGAAAAAGTTAACTGTAGATGTCGCCATTATTGGTGGTGGAACTGCGGGTTTAGCATCGTATCGTGCGGCCAAAGAAAAAACAGAATCAGTGATATTGATTGAAGGTGGTCAATTTGGCACAACCTGTGCGCGTGTGGGCTGTATGCCGAGTAAATTATTAATTGCTGCCGCAGAAGTCGCACACTCCGCGATGCATACTGCCCCATTTGGCGTGTTTGTTGAGGGTGAAGTACGTATCGATGGGCAAAAAGTGATGCAGCGCATTCGCGATGAAAGAGATCGGTTTGTTGGTTTTGTTATGGATGCTGTTGATGGACTTCCTGAGCAAGATAAACTCATTGGTAGGGCGACTTTTATTAGTGAAACTGAGTTACAAATAGATGATCATACATTATTGACTGCTAAGCGAATTGTTATCGCAACAGGATCTCGCCCAAGCTATCCTGCTGTTTGGAATGAGTTAGGTGACAAGCTTATTATTAATGATGATGTTTTTAATTGGACGGACTTACCAAAATCAATTGCAATATTTGGGCCCGGTGTGATTGGTTTAGAGTTAGGCCAATCATTGCACCGTTTAGGGGTTGAAGTATTAATGTTTGGTATGGGGGGGCAAGTTGGGCCTTTTACCGATCCTGATGTGATGGCTTACGCACAGAAAACATTCTCAGATGAGTTCTATTTAGATGCAGATGCCACGGTAAAAGAGATGATCCGTAAAGGCGATGCAGTACAGATTACCTATATTGATAAGCAAGGTGTAGAGCAAGTTAAATTGGTTGAGTACGTATTAGCTGCAACGGGTCGTAGGGCCAATGTTGATAACCTCGGATTAGATAATCTCAGCATCGAAAATGATGATCGGGGTGTACCGATTGCGGATCCATTCACCATGCAAACGTCTATTGAAAATATATTCATAGCGGGCGATGCCAGTAATCAAATACCGTTATTACATGAAGCCGCCGATCAAGGAAAAATAGCGGGTAGCAATGCAGGGTTATACCCAAATATCCGTGTGGGTTTACGCCGTAGTTCAATTGCTGCTGTATTTACTGATCCACAATTAGCAATGGTAGGCCTAAGCCGTAAACAGGTAATGGAAAAACTCGGTAGCTGTGGTTGTTTTGAAACAGGCATTGTTTCTTTTGAACATCAAGGTCGCAGTCGTGTGATGTTAAAAAATAAAGGCTTATTACATATCTATGCAGAGCATGGCACAGGGCGTTTATTAGGCGCTGAGATGATAGGTCCACAGGCGGAGCATTTAGCGCACTTATTAGCATGGGCACATCAAAATAGAATGACTATTTCACAAATGTTAGAGATGCCATTTTATCACCCTGTTATTGAAGAAGGGGTGCGTACTGCACTGCGTGATTTGAACGCCAAACTGAAATTGGGATCTGCCATGATCAACCAATGCATGGAATGTGGCCCAGGTTGTTAGGTTGTTTGTTGTGATTATATGGCTTTGGAAGTGGGACTTTAGTCCTGCATGTTTTGACTTTGCTATTTGATTACAATTATTATAAGTAACTCAAAAACAGTGCGATAAAGATAACAAAACCAACCATATTATTATCCAAAAAAGCCTTAAAACAGGCTTTTTTATCGCGTTCTTTTATTGCTATCTGTTGCCTGATAAACAGTACTAAAACAATCAACAAACCTAAATAATATAAAACACCTAACTGCTCTATAATCCCTAACCAAATAAGCAGTAGCAAGCTACCTATTTGCAAAAGGCCAATAACTAACTTGTCCTGTTTTGCAAATAAAATAGCGCTAGATTTTATTCCTATTTTTAGGTCATCGTCACGGTCAACCATCGCATACATAGTATCGTAAGCGATAGTCCACAATATGTTCACCATAAATAGTAACCAGACAATATTGTCTACTTGATTCGCCTGTGCCGCGTAAGCCATTGGAATTGCCCAACCAAACGCCATGCCCAAAACAAGTTGTGGCAGG
>NZ_ATUO01000288.1 GCF_000420245.1 Psychromonas hadalis ATCC BAA-638
CAACAAAAAAGCCCCGTGAATCACGAGGCTTTAATTTGACTTACTCACAGCAGACCAACATTATTTTGCTTGTGGGCGCATATGCGGGAACAGTAGTACATCACGAATCGTATGACTGTCTGTAAATAACATGACTAAACGGTCGATACCAATACCTTCACCGGCTGTTGGTGGTAAACCATGCTCTAGGGCAGTAATATAATCTGCATCATAAAACATCGCTTCATCATCACCCGCGTCTTTCTGAGCCACTTGATCTCTAAACCGTTGTGCTTGGTCTTGTGAGTCATTTAGCTCGGAGAAACCATTGGCGAGTTCACGTCCGCCTACAAAGAATTCAAAACGGTCAGTGACATCAGGATCTTCATCGTTACGACGCGCAAGTGGTGAAACCTCAGCTGGGTACGCAGTAATAAACGTAGGTTGCATCAATTTATGCTCAGCGGTCTCTTCAAAGATCTCAGTTAATACCTTACCTTCACCCCAGCTCTCTTTTAAATTAACGTTGAAACGTTTAGCAACGGCTTGAAGCCCTTCCATGCTATCAAGTTCGCTTGCTTCAATGCCCTCGTTATATGTTAATACAGACTCTTTCATGGTCATACGGATGAAAGGTTTACCAAAATCAAATACTTGATCACCATAGTTAACGATGTTTGAGCCTAATACAGTTTCAGTAATGTGACGTAACATATCTTCGGTTAGGTTCATTAGATCAATGTAATCTGCGTAGGCTTGATAGAATTCAATCATGGTGAATTCTGGGTTATGCCGTGTTGAAACACCTTCGTTACGGAAACTACGGTTAATCTCGAATACACGTTCAAAGCCGCCAACGACTAAACGTTTCAAGTTTAACTCTGGTGCGATACGCAGGTACATTGGCAAGTCTAATGCGTTATGAAATGTTTCAAACGGACGTGCGGTTGCACCGCCGGGAATCGCTTGTAACATAGGTGTTTCTACTTCCATAAACTCACGTTCATTGAGGTAGTTACGAATTGCGGTAACGATTTTATTACGTAAAATAAAGGTACGACGAGAATCTTCATTTGCGATTAAATCTAAGTAACGTTGACGATAACGTGATTCTGTATCTGACAGGCCGTGGTATTTATCAGGCAGTGGACGAAGTGCTTTAGTCAGAATGCGAATTTCACTGACTTTTATACTTAATTCATCGGTTTTCGTTTTGAATAAAACACCTTTTGCACCAATGATATCGCCTAAATCCCACTTTTTAAATTCAGTGTTATAGAAACCTTCCGCTAAATTATCACGTGAAACATACACTTGAATACGTCCGCCCATATCCTGGATGGTTGCAAAGCTTGCTTTCCCCATGATACGACGTGTCATCATACGACCCGCAATGCTCACTTCGATAGCGAGCTCCTCTAACTCTTCTTTGGTTTTATCATCGTATTTAGCATGTAGCTTGTCAGAGATATTTTTACGACGGAAATCATTGGGGAACGCTTGTCCCTTTGCACGCATCGCATCTAATTTTGCTAGACGTGCTGCGAGAATATCATTTAACTCTTGTTGCGGTGCTTCTGCTTTTTTTTGCTCTGACATGCTAATTCCTATCTGTTAATAATTTGTTAAAAGAGGCACAGCTAAAGCAGCACGTCCGAACAAAACTGCATTTGGACGTAGGACTTTAGTCCTGCTTGGTTACTAAGGATCGGCTTCAAAATTACTTGTGCTTTTGTTTTCAAAATAACCCGTCATTTAGGATTGGCTTCAACATTATTTGCGATTTTGTTTTTAAAATAGCCAGTCACTTAAGGCTTTTTGGAAACAATTTATCGCAAGTTATTGTGTAACGATCCCTTCAGGATTTTTGAAAACAATTTAGCGCAGTTATTGTGTAACGATTCCTAAGGCGTAGCTAAAGCAACACGTCCGAATAAAACGCTACTTGGACGTAGAACTTATGTCTTGCCGTTGTTATTTCTACAAAGTCAAAGCAGGACTAACGTCCTGTCCTCGATGTAATTATATTTGATTTTACAAGCCCGATTTTAGACTTGCTTCAATAAATTGATTGAGTTCACCATCCAATACCCGTTGTGGGTTACGGCTTTCGATACCTGTTCTTAAATCTTTAATGCGTGCATCATCTAGTACATATGAGCGTATTTG
>NZ_ATUO01000289.1 GCF_000420245.1 Psychromonas hadalis ATCC BAA-638
AACCCTTTTAAAAAAACATCAGGCCTTTAATTTTGACTTCCCCTTACAGGCCTTATTTCCTAAACTGCTCTGTGTAATCAATCGCCTTATTACTTAATCTAATAAGTTGTTCTGTTTCATGTAAAACTTCGTTAAACAATAAGCACAGGTCTTCTAAAATATACTCGTGTGCGATTTCGTTACGAATATCTTTTAATGTTCTTGCTTGCTCAACTGACTCTACTATACCAATTACAGTAAATAGCTAATCTATTTTACTGGTTAAAATAACTCACTTCTGCGTTGTAAGTTTTGCAAAGGGAACAACCATTTACGTCAACTTACGCCTTAAATCCAGCTATTTTTCCTGCGCAAAATTTAGATCACATACTTAATGTAATCGGCATTAGATTCTTTTTTTCTGCGCTATTAATGGTATCAATAAGAGAGCCTGGTTGCTTCAATTCAGCAATATCAATAGCACGATACATTTTATTAATCAGCAGATCGGTCACTCTGGCAAAGCGACTGGTTAGATTTTCTAATTTATCAAAATCATCATCATTAACGTTTTTTTAAATTTTATTTTTTGACATTGATTATATGGGCGTTGCAGCCATTTTAATGCGCCTTGCAACTGCTCTTGGCAACTGAACAAATTTTCTAGTGCGCTTATTTTCATTTTATAACTCTATTGATGTTGGCAATATCAATTGTACAAACGGCTCTTGTAGCTCTTTCGATACAAGCAGGTCTATTTTTTGCTCACCCAATAACGCTAGTAAGTGCCATTTTATTTTACGAAGCTCTGTTTTGGCAATAATTTTAGAGTGAATAAGTAGATCAATATCACCGCCATGTTGCGTATCATCCGCTCGCGAACCAAACAGGTAAAGCTTTGCATTGATATTTTGCTGCTTGACTGCTTTTTTTATTATGTAAACTTGTTTTTCTGTTAAACGCATAGAAACCTAAAGTTAAATGCCAAATCATGTACCAACGGAGCAGGTCTTTCGTTTTGACAGAACATCAAAAAAGACAGAAAAAAGACAGGACATCCAACCCTTTTAAAAAAACATAAGATCTTTAGTTTTGACTTTTCCCTACAGACCTCATTTCACAAATATATCTGCGCGTTTTAAAACGATTAGCCCGATGTCTCAATAAAACACAGGTTTTGAAATTTGCATCATGTCATAATAAATTATTAAGCTTGATATAATCGCTAATGCTTTCCACCGAGGCTAATAAATCAGGTGTGAACGTTAAGCAGTCTTCAAATATTTTCATTAACGCTTCAGAGTCATACTCATGGGCAATACTGTTTCTTAACTGGCGGATCTCAATATATTTTTGGCTGTCGCTTATCAGCCCTTTTTTCTCCGCCTTGTTAATTCTATCTAAAATTGAACCTGAGCTTTCTAACTCAATTAATTCAATCAATCGAATAGACTTTTGTAAAATTAAATCTGCAAGTCTAGCAAAACGGCTTGTTAACGCTTCAAAACGTTCTAATTCTTCAAACCCTAAGCCTTCTTGTAATAACTTTATTTCATTACAACGAGAAAAAGAAGCTTGTAACTGCTTACTTACTAGCTCTAAATGAATGCTATTTTCAGCAAGAAGTTCTTGTTGCAACACTCTCTTTTCATTTTGTTTATTCATAATAGCACCGCATCTAATAAGGCTAATTTAACAAAGGGCTTATCTGCATTTTTTGCAATAAGTAGATCAACTTGTTGCTCATCTAGCTTAATAAATAGCTGTGCTTGAATTTTAATTTTTTTTGAAAAATCGATATGGCTCGACATAACAAGTATGTCGATATCACCGCCTAAAGCGTCATCATCTACTCTTGAACCAAATAGATACACTTTAGCTGCACAGTCTACTTTATTTACCTCTGCTTTTATTATTGCTACTTGATATTCGCTTAAACGTATCTTGCTACCAATCAGTTATTATATTGAAAACACGGGGTCAGGCTTTGCCTTTTGCTTTAAGTTCACAGGGTTATTTAAAAGACGCTACCGCCCCTAGGTTGCAGAATCCTAAAGCCTGATGTTTGTTATAGACAAATTTTGAAGGCGAATTATAGCTTGTTTTCGCTTAACTTCCATAAATAATCATATAAAAGCAACAAGAAAGGCAGGATAAAAATCAATATCAAAAGATAAACACTGT
>NZ_ATUO01000290.1 GCF_000420245.1 Psychromonas hadalis ATCC BAA-638
GAGTAGAATTAATGACAACTTTCAAACCTTCAATTTTGCAGTTTGAAGTGCGATGAGCTAGATGCGAAATATTATCAAGTCGTTTGGGTATATACTCTGAAGAAGGCCCCGCGAGTAATATCCACGACGCATTAGCACTATTAAAAATAACGCGTATTGATCACGGTGTTCGTTGCTCAGAAGACCCTCAACTCATCAAAAAAACTTGCCCTGCAACGTATCCCATTGACCGTTTGTCCATTATCTAATACTAAACTTAAAGTATTTGATGTAATGGAAGATCACAATATCGTCGACCTGCTTCGTAAGGGTTTATGTGTGACTATTAACTCAGACGATCCTGCTTATTTTGGCGGATATATGACGGATAATTTTTTGGCCGTGAGTAATGCCCATGCGATGAGTAAAACAGAAATAGCGCAATTTACTTTTAATGCGATTGAAGCCAGCTTTATTTCTAAAGATGATAAAATTCTCTTAAATATCGTGATACAAACCTATTTAGAGAGGACCTAATAGCGGTTAAGAGAAACCTCGTGGCCGGTTAATCAGGCATACGTTTTTATTGTTGACCATCAACCTTGCTCTAGGGCAAAATTCAGATCCCATTACAAATAAGAGTAATCACTATGAGTGGCACTAACAGAGCAGATATCAAGAAAGGTTTATCAGTATCAATTGTTTTAAAACAGGATCAGCGCAGTGGCACGCTAACGGAAGGAATAGTAAAGGACATTTTAACTAACTCACAAAATCATCACCATGGTATTAAAGTGCGTTTAGAAGATGGTTCAGTAGGCCGTGTTAAAGCGATTCATGATTAACTTAGCATAACAGTCAGGATAAGCTTTCTAGCGACTTATAATCGACAATGAAGCTTATCCTGTTATTTTTTACTTTTCCTTTTGTTCGACAAAAATCTGCATTTCTTCACCTATTTTTTACGAATTTCCATTAGTTTTTTAGCAGTTTCATTTTCTTTTTTATCAATCTCAGTTTCTGGTATCCATTCTGGAATACGCACCGATTGACCATGTTCATCAACAGTGATAAGTACCCAATTTCATAGATAACTCATATTATATTGGGGTACATTGCGCCTGAAAAAATATACAAAAGGCGACCATTTAGGTGATCAATAAATCTATTACTCGTAATCAGAAGCGTAAGTTTCTTCATAAGAGTGTGAGTAAAGCTCAAACAAATTGCCAAAGGGATCTTCTAAGTAGACCATTTTTGCTTGTTTGCTGTCGTCTTCTGGGTGGTAGCGCATAATATCCATACGTACTTTGCCACCATATGCTTCAGTGCGTGCAATAACACCCTCGAAGTCATTCGTTTGAAGACAGAAGTGGAAAATACCAATGCGTGAGAAATCAACGTCGTGACGTTCTTGACGCTCTTTCATTTCAAACATTTCGACACCAATACCGTCGCTCGTGACTAAGTGTGCAATTTGTATTTTAGTTCCTTATCTGAGCCTAAACGTGTGAGCTTAAGGGATCAATATCGTAGAAAAACGATTAGATCAAATATTGACCCCTTTCCCTTTCCTAGGCAATAAATGTCAGGATTTCACTCCCTCATCGCAATGAAAAAAGAGGTAAGCATATTTTAGCTATTAAGAACAAGGATGTTTATTCTCCCTATACTCATATGTGGTTTTACTTGTTATTCTCTTTGAGAATTCGTGGTGGCTGTCTTTGGTAGGGTACTCTGAAAACGGGATTTTGATTGCGTTAGGCTATATTATCAAACAAAAGCCTACGGTAATTACCTATCAAAAAAGCGACACGGAAAACGTGTCGTTCATCAATAAGATTGTACTGAAAAGTATTAATACCAAAGCAACTAAAAAGGTGATCAGTCTTAGTTGTTAAATATACCTACCCAAAGAGTCAAGACAACTATTTAATATTTCTTATTCCACACTTAAGATACCTTTGATAAAGCTAAGTTAGCCTTAATTCCTTTCTGATAAACATCCATTGGCTTTTTATATTTCAATGTTTCATGAAAACGTTCGTGGTTATAAAACTCAATATAATCATCCACATCTTCTTGAAGCAGACATTGATCAGAGCCCTAGCTGACTTTTTCTATTTTATACAAATATTCAGCATGCCCACCGATAAGATGAATGATTTTTCTCCTTAACT
>NZ_ATUO01000291.1 GCF_000420245.1 Psychromonas hadalis ATCC BAA-638
ATAATATCTGCTTAAACCTTAAACCTTAAACCTTAAACCTTAAACCTTAAACCTTAAACCTTAAACCTTAAACCTTAAACTATGGGATCTCCATAAATATTTTGTAGCCTGATGACAAAGTCGGGAGCAGAAAGATTTCGTTGCATTTTTCTGCTGGAAAGTCTGACTTTAGCAAAGAAAATCATGGATGATTTTATTAGTGCCTGCATGCACATGGACGTGCATTCAGGCACGGTGCGTTAAGAAATCATACTTTTTAGCAGATAAAAAAATGCTTCGGAACGGCACTCTTTGCTTACTTTCTCTTGCTGTTGAGAGGCATGCTACTTCAGACTGCGAAACTACGTTTCGGTTCTTCATACGCTAAAGTTGTCGAGAGGCGAAACCACTCTAACCATATATAGAGATGCTTCAAGCGAGCTTGCCTCGCACTAGTGACTTTGGAATATACATAGATTGAGTTCGGTAATAAGAGACGTTTTTCCCCGCTCATTATCTAAAATGAAAATGAAATACCTGATCCCATTATATGCAAAGCGACTTAGTAATGAGTGTTACCTTGAAAAATCAAAAGTAATACTTAATTATCAAGCTAGAAGTATTTCATTGTTTTGAGTAACATGTCATGTATATAGATTCAAAAGGTTATAAAGTATTGGCTCTGCCATATTAAATTTACTTTCATACTAAAATGCCAATTATACCCAGTAAATTGGATAACTTTGATCATCTAACAGAAGTCATAACAAACTTAGAGTGAAGACCCTAAGTTTTTAAAGAGTGTTTAGATAATTGAGGGGCTCTCCCTCTCCCTCTTATATTTATCAATAGGAATATTTAATGTCCAACTATTTATATGTAACGGCTATTAAAGCGCTTGAACACCCTTATATAAAACAGAAATATATCAGCGTATTAATTTCAGGTGAAAAAAGAAAAAATATTATCATCACGGGTAAAAATGGTTGCGGGAAAAGTACTTTACTACGTTCAATAAAGGCAAATATATCTAGCAAAGGTAAAACAAATAATCAGTATCAAGTGAAATTAAACACTTATCTTCTCAAGATGAAATCGATTCAACGTGGCACACCTGAATATATTCAGTTAGAAAAACAAGTTGAAGCTTATAGAGATGTCATTCTTACCCAAGGCTCAGCTGTTACCGTAACCTATTCTGATATTAATTTATTCAATCAACAAGATAGTGTATTGGCATATTTTGAAGCTAAACGTATGACCAATCTTAGTAAACCACAACATATAAGCGCACCCAAATTAACTCAAGAAGCCATAGGTTTACATACTGCAGGCGCAACCTTTATCCATCATTTAGTTAATCGTCGCTCTCAATTGGCTTTTGCAAATGAGGATAATGAAGCGGTAGAAGCACAAGCGATACGGAACTGGTTTGATAATTTAGACTCACTGTTTAGTGAGTTATTTGAGAAAAAAGTAAAGCTCAAATTTCTTCGTAACGAGTTAGATTACACTTTAGAGGCGGAAAATGGTGAAATAATTGATCTTAAATTATTATCAGATGGTTACTCAGCGGTTGTAAATATGATCACCGAAATAATAATTCGAATGGAGGCTATTAGTTTCGGCAGACTAGATATTGGCGGTATTGTACTTATTGATGAAATTGAAACGCATTTACATGTTTCTCTGCAACGTCAAATACTACCTTTCTTAAACTCGATGTTTCCAAATATTCAATTTATTGTCACAACTCACTCTCCTTTTGTCCTTTCATCCGTAGATGATGCGATTATCTATGATTTAGAAAGTGGAGATACGATTGATCAAGAACAAGCTCTTTGGGCTCATTCATACGAAGCATTGTAAGCGTCAGGGCAACCACACCTTCATCTAATTTCTGATCTCAGTTATGTTATTTTCAAGTCAAATAAAAGGAAATAACAATGAAAATAACGCGCAACGAAACACAATGGCAGACCCTAGTAAAAAATCAACAAACCAGTGGGTTAACTATTTCAGATTACTGTCAACAACATCACTTATCAACGTCTAGCTTCTACACTTTCAAGAAAAAACTAGGCCTAACATCCAACAGCTTTGTTCGCGCTAAAGTGATACAACAAATTGAATTTATGGAAGAACAACCATCAATCACAC
>NZ_ATUO01000292.1 GCF_000420245.1 Psychromonas hadalis ATCC BAA-638
CATTATTAGCGACTTTAATGAAGGATAGTTACTTGATCAGATCATCAATATTCAAAAAAGTTCAATTTATTTTAATCAATAGAAAATGCACGATCCCGCCCTGCTAGTTGCATCAATACCCACGGTAAACATTTATTTATAAAGAAGAAGCTCATCACAAAACGTTTAATAAACAGGACAAATAACAACCAAACCTGGATCACATTTTTGTATGTTTTTGAATGAAAGTGCATAAAAACGTTGCAGAACGGATTAACACTCCATAATATAAATTAAACTCCACTTTAAATGAATTGTCGGAGTATTTCTTCATAAAACTTATTTTAAGGTATTAATAATGAAAAAACTAACTGGTTTAATCGCAGCTCCACACACACCATTTACAGTAACCAATGAAGTTAACCACACAGTAATTGGCCAAATTGCAGAGCATCTTATCAAAGATGGTATTACAGGTATTTATATATGTGGTACCACAGGTGAAGGTATTCACTGTAGCGTCGCAGAGCGTAAGGCGATTGCAGAAACATGGGTAGAAGCCTGCGCAGGTAAATTAGATATTATTGTACACACGGGTGCATTAAGCATTGTGGATACACTTGAATTAACACGTCACGCTGACACGCTAGATATTCTAGCAACTTCAGCAATTGGGCCGTGTTTCTTTAAACCAGATTCAATTGATGCATTAGTTGATTACTGTGCAGCAGTCGCAGCAGCCGCCCCATCAAAAGGTTTCTACTACTATCATTCAGGTATGTCTGGTGTAAATCTAGATATGGAACAGTTCTTAATTGCAGCGGATAAGCGCATTCCTAACTTGTCAGGTTTAAAATTTAACAGTACTGATCTCTATGAATACCAGCGTTGTTTACGTGCAGTCGATGGCAAGTTTGATATTCCATTTGGTGTTGATGAGTTTTTACCTGCAGCCTTAGCAATTGGCGCAAAAAGTGCAGTGGGTAGTACTTATAATTATGCAGCTCCTATCTTCCATAAAATTATTGCAGCAGCTAAAAATAACGATCAACAAACTGTATTTGATAGCATGACAAATGTGATTAAATTAATCCGTGTATTAGTTGAATTTGGCGGTGTTTCTGCCGGTAAAGCAACCATGGCATTACATGGTATTAATGCAGGTGATGCACGTTTACCTTTATCACCACTCAGCACAGAGCAAAAAGCGACAGTGGTAGCACGTATGAAAGCAGCTGACTTCCTAGCGAAGTAACAAAATATAATAGTTTAAGTAGTCTAAGCAACTGTTTTTTTAAACATACTTCCTTAAGTTTGTAGCCAGTCCTCCGTGATTGGCTTTTTTTGGTTCATAAAAAGCAGATATTTAGACCTCCAATTTCCGGCTGTGAATCTGCTAATGACAAACGCATAAACTTTGTGATCTTGTATTGTGCAGGATAAACAAATTAGATGAGACCATGAATTATAATGAATAGTCACTCTTTTGATAAAATTTACAACACAGAGATTTCATACCAATTTCAATAATTTAAAATACCTATGTACTTCATTCAGACTAGTGTTTATTTTTAACTAGTCTCAGTCGAAAATAGTCTTTAATTGATGTTAAATATCTAGTAAATAGAGATAATTCAATATCACTTGGTATCTTTGTCCATTTGAGTATTCTTACCTGAGCTAGATACATAGGTAACCTGAATTTGGGTTAAGCCATTATGATATTTTTACCAATTAATACAGATTTTTCATTCGGTGTTAAATTGATTGAGGGTTTATTTTTTTTATGACAATATGCAATCAAGCCACCAAGCATATTTGCTATAAAGCCTGTAATACTGCGATGTCGTGAGTGCTCTACGTATGAGATATTTTTTACTTGATCATTGATAGTTTCAATAAGGTAATGTTTACTAAGCATTGCTTTATCCCATCTACTTATTGCTACCTTCTTCATGTTTTTTCGAACATTTGTTATTAGATCGTAAGCGATCAACAAACCCACTTAGCTGTACTTGTCCCACGCTATTAATTGATCATTTTTTAGATTCCATGGTAATACCAATTACAATAAATAGCTGATCTATTTTACTGGTTAAAACAACTCACTTCTACGTTGTAAGTTTCGCAAAGGGAACAACCATTTACGTC
>NZ_ATUO01000293.1 GCF_000420245.1 Psychromonas hadalis ATCC BAA-638
GGTTGAGGGGCTGTTAAGTTGACAATACCGGATAACGATAACCTGCATAGATATTTGAATTTTTCATCAGCAGATTATCGCACAATTGGTTGAGGTGTTGTTAAGTTGACAGTATCAGTGAACGGCATTAACCATTTGGTAGCCTTTAAGATATTCGTAGTGCGGGTGTTATGTAAAATGTAGAAACAACCAGTTTGAGCGAGTTAGACAAACTGTGTTACTAAAGCTTGCTGCTCTTCGATCTTATCTAACAATTCACTCGATAGGTCAACGGATTGTTGACCGTGCACCTCGGTGGTTGTCGCCATATCTGAAATGGCCACTATGTTGCGATTAATCTCTTCACTAACTAACGACTGCTCTTCTATCGCAGTGGCTATCTGTGTATTAAGATTCGCTAATTCACTAACTTCGGAAATAATTTTAGCCAATGATTCGCCAGTTTTTTCAGAAAGTAGCACACAGTTATGAGAAAGCTCAGAGCCTTTTTCCATTGCGCTATTCGCAAAATTAGACTCAGTCTGTAATTGTGCTAACAATTTGTTAATTTCAGTTGTCGATTGCTGAGTGCGCATCGCCAGTGCACGAACTTCATCTGCGACAACGGCAAAACCACGGCCTTGTTCACCTGCTCGCGCAGCCTCAATGGCCGCATTTAATGCTAATAAATTGGTTTGGTCGGCAATGCTACTTATTTCGTTAAGTACTGTTTCAATTGATTTACTTGCGTTTACTAATCGTGAAATCGCTTGTTCCACTTCGCTTAACTGCCCTGCTAAATCATTGTTGGCTACAATAGTTTCTTGGACAATTTGTTGTCCTTGATTGCTAATTTCCAATCCCTGCTGCGATGCTTGTGCAGCTTTGCCAATCACCTGAGCAAGGTCTTGCACTGTACACGACATTTCATTCATCGCCGTTGCAACCTGCTCGGTTTCGTTGTTTTGATGCGCTAAAATAGTCGATACGCTGATACCACATTCAGAAGATTTTTTGGCAGTTTCTGTAAGTTTATCAGAAACGTCACAGACTCTGCCAACTACGGCTTTGAGTTCTGCTTCACGCATTTTTAATGCTAGGGTTATTGCACTGATAGCATTGTTATTTCCGGAATAGATAAAACTCATTAGAGGGTTGTCAAAAACGGATTTTGCTTCCTTTATTAACTTTTTGAATTTTAAGCGCCAGTTAAAAAATAAAGCAGTAAATAGAGCGGAAATGACAACCATAGGCAAACTAAGTATCAGATTGATATCGCTAAAAGTGGCCACCAGTACAGAGAACACGAATGAACAGATAAAAAACAGCTGAAACCAAAAGGTCAGATCTATGCTAAATCTTAACTGTAAAGGGGGTTTACCTTCCTTGATTTCTTTATAGACTCGCTCTGCGCGATCAACAACATCACGATCCGGCAGTGTTCGAACAGACTGATACTCAAAGACCTTGCCATGGTTATCTTTTATAGGTGTCACAAAGGCATTGACCCAGTAATAATCTCCATTTTTACAGCTGTTTTTTACCGGGCCCATCCAAGAGTGACCAGATTGAGTAAATTTCCATAAGTCTTCAAATGCAGCTTTGGGCATATCCGGGTGACGCACCATATTATGCGGATTACCCAGCAGTTCCGTTGATGAATACCCTGAGATATCACAGAATTTTTTATTTGCATACTTTATGTTGCTATCTAAGTCAGTGGTTGATAGCAATATTTCATCTTTTTTAAACAGTATTTCTTTGCTCATTAATTAATTCTCATACGTAGACAAATTGAGGCTAAACTTTTTTATTTAAAAGACATACCTTGCATCAAAAGTGAATTATATATAAATCACGTATTAATGATAGTGAAGTTGTATACAACTTATTTTAAGTGGTTACACAGACAATCATCAAAATCTACATGCGGGAAATACCTATTATTTTAAGTAGTGATTTTTTCTAATGTAAATAACGGTTTCATTATTAAATCAACACAAAACACTTAAAACCAATCGTCAGTTAATCGATATTAATCTTACAAGTAGCAAGGGTATTGTCAACTTAACAGCCCCTCAACCAATTGTGCGATAATCTGCTGATGAAAAATTCAAATAT
>NZ_ATUO01000294.1 GCF_000420245.1 Psychromonas hadalis ATCC BAA-638
TAGGAGACAGGATTCGTATTACATCATGGCGCAGGTTATTGATAGCCTATTGAGACGTCGGATATATGACAGCAGACTGTATTCCTCATTAAAACCTGCAATAACCGGGGCGTCCATATATGCCCCTTTGCGAGCCAGAAGAAAAGCGTTCCACATTTTTAATTACTTACCTATCCATTAATCCAACATGTCGGAATGATTGATAAGTTGTTACTTTTTTACTCATCTCCACCTCCTTAGTGTCATTTAAATTTTACAGTGGGCTAAATCTGTTGCGAAAACGCCCGTATATTTACGGCCTAACTTTTCAAGTTCATCTACGCTCATAATAATTGATTTAGGCTCTGTACATCTATCGCTGTTATTTTGATTAGATGTCGATATTGCTTCTAAATTTTGTTGTACTTTACAAAACTGCCCCATAGAAAAATTGACCGCTCTTAAGTAATCACGGAAAACAGTCGCATTGGTATTTGTGTAACAGTTAACAATTGCTTCAATATCAGGGTTATCTATATTGTCGTTAATCATATTTATTGTCTTTACCATTGCACCTTCACCATCTAAAAAGCCACCTAACTCACCTATCGATTGATAAATGATGTGCTGTGCTGTGATACTCTCGACTTCATTCTTATCTTCTGAGAGAAAATAAATACCCAAAATAAGAACAGCTATAAAATAACCAAAAATCAGCAATGCACTGCCAAAAGCTTTCATGGTTTTAATGTTTTTCAAAATATATTTACCTCTCTTAATATGCTGTTCTGGATTTTATTAAATCCCTCTTTAATTTCCTCTTTTTTTCTCATATATACAACCATCTTTACCCAGAAAACCGCAACAAGTGTGGCTAAAATTTAATACCCGTTATGATTGTAGTGGAATAGTGATGTTAGCCACTAATTTAGAGTAAACCAACAACACTTCCTATCTCGCTTACGCCCCAATATAATACCATTCCGCTTAATATAATGATCAGGTTTTACGTAGGCTAAATTGCTAAGGTCAAGGCGTATGATTGAGTAATAAGCAAAACGGTCATTTGTTTTGTACTGCGTACTGTTTGACGAAGTCAAATAGAGCAGCTGGCTATTGCGATTGAATGCAACGCAGGTATTGATTGGGCAAACGCTAAACATAATATTTGCTTACAAGATCCTGCTACAAACAAACGAGAATTCTCCATCATCAAACATAAGCCTAAAAATATTGATACGTGGGCTAAAAATCTCAAAAATAGATTCGGAGATCCTATCGCAGTAGCTGTTGAACTCAGCAAAGGTCCAATTGTTTACGCCCGACAAAAGTATGATTTTATTGTAAGGGTCCCAGTTAACCCGACGATATTAGCCAAATATAGAACAGCATTTAAACCCCGTAAAGCTATGGATGATCTCACTGATGTAGAACTCGCTTTAGAGTTAATGCTCCGCGACCCTGAGAAATTTACACCACTAAAACCGCAAAATATTAATATGCGAAAGCTTATGTATTTGGTCGAACAAAGAAGAAAATTAGTGGATGAAAAGCAACGATCTGTTAATCAGACTATTGATACATTAAAACTGTATTTCTCTCAAGCAGTTGAATGGTTCCCCAAAAAAGACTCCCGTATCTTTTGTCGATTTATACCTCGTTGGCGACTTTTCCAGCAGGTACAGAGAGCGCACAAAGACATTTTAGAGGACTTTACCGTGGCAACTCATATCGTGTAAAAGCGATAAAAGAGGCAACACCGCTGGCTGAAGATGAAGCAGTGATAGATACTCACTTTCTGTTTATGAGCACTTTACTAGAGCGAATTATATGCGCAATGAAGCACATATAAGAGTTCGGTCACAAAATTTCAGAGTTAATGAAAATATTACCTGATGCAGACTTATTTACAGTTCTGCCAGTTGCAGGGGCTTGTTTATCAGCAAGATTACTTGTAGGTTTTAGTGAGCAAATAGACCGATTTAATTCAGCACAGCCTCAACTCTATTAATTAAAAATCCTCGCAGCAAGAGGACTATACCCATGATCTTTGAAAAGACTTCTCATTTAGGAAAATTAAGTTGAAATTTAAATTTAAAAGATCAAACTGTCTATA
>NZ_ATUO01000295.1 GCF_000420245.1 Psychromonas hadalis ATCC BAA-638
ACTTTGATTATCAACTTTAGAAGTGCCTGCACATGAGCTTGTTTTTGTTGCACAATCATTTTGTCCTGCAAGCGCAATGCCGTAACATTTTTCTTTGCTTGCTGCCATTGCTGGCGCTGAAATTAGCGTGCTACCCACTGCAATAAGAGTAGAAACGGTTGCTGCTAATGCTAAGTTAGATTTTTTCATGAGATATTCCTTTAAATAGTTAATTAAGGATCGGCTTCAAAATTACTTGCGCTTTTGTTTTCAAAATAACCAGTCATTTCAGGCTTTTTGAAAACAATTTAGCGCAAGTTATTGTGTAACGATTCCTAAGATGTACACTTTGTTGTGGTATCAATAATATATACCGTGTTAATGCAAAAAAAATTTCACATTAATTTAAATATTTATTAACATTTATTTAAATTAAAAATAGTTGACGTATAGGAAGTACAGTTAATGAATTTATTTTCAGGCAAACGAAATAAAAGTGCTGATTCATCTGTCCTTATAGATATGAACAGAAAACAGAAACGTTATGAGGCATTAGTGAATGTCTATAGTGCAGACCTTTATCGCTATGCATATTGGATTTGCCATGATCCTGATATTGCCCAAGATTTAGTGCAAGAAACTTGCCTACGTGCATGGAAGAGTATCGATAGCTTATTAGATGACAAATCTGCAAAAGGATGGTTATTTACTATATTACGGCGTGAAAATGCGCGTCGTTTTGAGCGTAAGCAGCACCCGTTAGTGGATATTGCCGATCATGATGTCGCAGATAACGCTGATCTTAGCCAAGATATGGACAGCGAGTTGTTATTGCGGAAAATAGCCTCACTTGCTGATGAGTATAAAGAGCCTCTTTTGTTACAGCTTGTTGCTGGTTTTAGCGCACAAGAGATAGGTGAGCAACTTTCATTGAATAAAAATACGGTACTGACACGTCTGTTTAGAGCGAAAAATTTATTAAAAACATCATTAACCACAGTCAATACGAATAGTGAGGCGTCCCATGGATGATATTTTATTCCGTCATAGTGCAATTGCGACACCTAATGAGAAAAGTGATGCATTTTTACAACGTCTAGCAGAGTCTGATGCAGATAAAGCGCTGGTAAAAGAAGCAAAACAGTTCGATGCAGACTTACAGGCTTTATTAAAAATAGATGTGCCAGAAGATTTAATCGATAAAATATTATTAGAACAGAGCTTTGCCGTGGAAAATAAACGTGTTGTTAGTGGTCGTTGGCATATCGCGATAGCGGCCTCTATTGCATTTATTATCGGTATTAGTTTACCCGTTCTAAATAGCTTGACGCATTCTCCGCTCGATATTGGCGTCGTTGCGATGCAACATGTTAAAGCCGAGTATTATTTTACTGCACAATCGAATGAACGTGCTGATTTGAAAATGGTCAATGCTAAATTGGCGCGTTATGGCGCGACAGCCCACGGAGATTTAGGTAAAATTACTTATGTTAACTATTGTGATTTTGAAGGCACGCCTGCTTTACATATGGTGATACAGGGAGAAAAAGGGCAGATCACCGTTTTTGTGGTACCAGATGATGCTAAGTTTATTGAGACTAAAAAGTTCCATAATCAACATTTAAAAGGCATCACAGAAAAAATGGGCAATACCAATGTGGTTATTGTTGGAGAAAAAGGTGAATCACTGCAAGTGATTCAAAGTGCCATGAGAAATAATATTCATTGGGACATTTAAAAAAAGAGATAAATAGCTTTATTAACAGGCAAAAAAAGTCTGTTTTGTGACTGGTTGCTTGAATTATCAGCAACCAGTTTTTTTATCTTCCTTTTTTGTTGACAGAGAGGGATGCAAAAAATATACTGCGCACGTCTTCAAAACACTGTTGTTAAAACTCTGTTTTGATAAAAGAATAATTCCTCTTTAGCTCAGTTGGTAGCGTTTTAGAGAACACTGTTAATTCATTACAACGGATTAACTCTGTAGAAAGAAATAATTCCTCTTTAGCTCAGTTGGTAGAGCAACGGACTGTTAATCCGTGTGTCAATGGTTCAAGTCCATTAAGAGGAGCCACTTTTATAGTTT
>NZ_ATUO01000296.1 GCF_000420245.1 Psychromonas hadalis ATCC BAA-638
AGCTATTTTTCCTGCGCAAAATTTAGATCACATACTTAATGTAATCGGTATCACAAGCAAGGTACTCTCCACGATCTGCTTGATTTTACTGGTATGTCTGATGATGAGGGCATTGGTAATTCTTGGGTGATCACACCATCTCTTGATGAGATCCAAGTGGTGATGAGCGAAGTTGGTGAGGGAAATACGGTTATTTCTCTATATTTCCGTCAAGCATATGTAATGGATGAGGACAGTGGTCTGAAAAATGCAGGTGCTATTCTTGCGACCTTTGGTTCGAGTGATAGTGCGCTGATGGATATTGTTAGCGGTGAGTTCAAGCCAACGGGTAAACTACCGTTCGCGCTAGGTAACAGTCGTGAAGCGATTATAAATCAAGACTCTGATGCGCCGGGTTATAAAGCAGGGGATACGTTATATCCACGGCATAAGCTACTAATAAATAATGAGTTTTATTATTTATTAGTAGCTAAAATGTCAGGAAATTAACTTAATGCCGTTTGCTTAAGTAATTTTCGACTTATATCTTAGTGGATTATAAAACACCGAATGTGAAAACGTTCGGTTTTTTTAGGCAAGTAAAATGTTTTTACATCTTCACCAATTTCCGTCGTTTGGAGAATGTTGCCATTCTCTTAGAGGGCATGCCACACTTAATAGCAGCTGTAAAATAATTTCATCTGTTGATTAAACAAAAAAAACAACCCAAAATATGATTGATAATTATTATCTATCGACGAGTTCATTCAGTTTTATTACAGGATCGCTATTAAGGTGTTTATATGGAATAGGAAGATAGATCAAGATCAAAAAATTAAGATAGATTGGTTAACCAATCTAAGCATCATGTATAATGCTTATGTATTATATTGAAATATATAAACAACTATGAACTGAAAGTTATTGCTGTGTAATAGTTTTAACTGGCGAAAAAAACTTCGCTTATTGCGAGCATCCTTTTTGCTCGACAGGCAAAAACTTTCTGAATAAAAGACCTCAATTTTAGTTGAAGATAATATTAATGAACAATTTTATGATGATTTCATTGTTCTCATTCAGTGCATCCTGATTGCCCATTAATCGCATTTAATGCTATCGCTACTCTAAAAAAGTATTAATTAAAATTAATAGAATGTTAGTTAACTAGGTGTAAATATGAATAAATATATTAATGAACTTACTTGGAATGATAATAATATCCCACATCGCTTATGGGTTGAAGAATACAAAAACGAAAGTGTTCGCTTATGTTTAAAAGTGATTAAAGATGTTGAGCCTGAAATATTGTATTTAGATTTAGTCGTTAGCCAGCAACAAGTAATTAAATCCTGGTTAGGAAAAGCATTCGCAATTTCAGATGAATTTAATGATGGGAAATTGTATTCACAAGTAAGAAACTTACTGAACTTACCGACAGGTTGCGTTGTTTGGACTGTGAATCATATTCAAATGCCGAGTGGATTAAAAATGTCGGCAGATAAATTGGCATTTATACCTGAAATGAAGCAAAAAAATGGTTTGTTAGTCGCCATATAACCTATATTTTAAATTTATTCAGTAATCAATACCCCCATCAATAATGTCGTTATATTATGGGGTATTTATCCCCATGATACTTCAAGATGCACAGTCAGCTAGGCATAAAATTGAAGGTTAGTTATTCTACATAGAGACTTTATCACACATTGATTAGGTCAAATTCCGATAATTTCCATTTAAAATATAAGCAGCTAAACGATCGTTAATTTAGTAAAATATAAGCCTTAATAAACGAGGTAAATATGAGCTTTAAAAATCACCATGGTATTGTCGCTGGCATTATTGATGACTTACAAATTGTTCCGCTATTAGATAAATATTTACCTCAAGATGAAAAGCAAGAAATAACACCAGGCGAAGCTGTTAAAGGGATGATAATGAATGGCTTGGGCTTTGCTAATCGTCCGTTA
>NZ_ATUO01000297.1 GCF_000420245.1 Psychromonas hadalis ATCC BAA-638
GTCGGGCTTGAGGATCAAGGGCTGTTTTATTTGTAGGTATCTCACCTTTTCTCTCCGCTAAATACTGCTTTTTCCATCGAACTACAGCAGATGAAGAGGCACCTGATAGATCAATTATTTGTTGATTAGAGTAATTATCATCGATCATCAATTTTGCATATTCTAGCTTTTGAGCAGGAGACACTTTTATACGATCTTTTCGAGTTGTATTGGCCATTATTCTTTCCTATTTAATTCATTTAAGAGGCTATCAAACCCTCCAAACTTATTAAACCATTACAAATTCAAGCGCATTAGCGAATGGGCTAAGTCGTAAACTACGCAGTTGTTCGATGACAATATCATTCATGTTATTTCCTTAGTTGTAGTATTTTGAACCACGGATGTTTTGGTGGTTTATAGGCTCATTTGACTCTTGGCTTTGCTCAAGAGCATAATTTTCTCGCTTGTTTTCAAGGAAGTTTTTTACAGTAAATCGGTTTGGCCTTTCTAACAGCAATGCGCTTTGGCAAGCCTGCTCTAAGCGAGCATCTGTATATGCCTCGCTAAGCTGAGTAAACCTAAACAGGCTCGGTAGGCTTGCTCTGGATGAGTTTTGCTATTAAGTTGGTGCTCAACAACACTACGGGTGCCGCACCCTATGCTTTTGCCCCAACTAAGTAAACGCTGAGGCGACCACTGCTGTTTTTGATGAGATAGCGACATATGCTCAGCGATGGTCGTGAACCCACCTTCCTTATGGCTTCTAGGATGTTGGGCAATACATTGTCCCTTGAAGTAAATTCTTATCATGCGAACGGTTGCTTGTGTATCAACACGCTCACCGCTATAAATATGCGGTACAGAGTAAGCGTGCTTTTTATAAAGCACATGATAATCAATACCGACTTTGGCGTGATGGTGGTCAACATATTCATAGGGGTATTGAGGAAGAGGCTTTAATGCTGGACGGTCTAGTTGCTCAAATAGGCTTTCACGGTTGCCAGGTAACTGCCTAAATTTACGTTGATTTAAGTCTTTGAGGAGACATTTTAGTTCGTGATTCAAGCTCGCCAAGGTGTAGAACACTTGATGGCGTATGCGCATTAATATCCATCGTTCAACGATAAGCACTGCATTCTCAGCTTTTGCTTTATCTTTGGGTTTATAAGGTCTTGCAGGCATTATTGCCGTGTTGTAATGACGCGCTAACTTGAGATAATTCTCATGAGTGTTGGCTCATACCTATCAGCTTTAGAAACCGCACTGCGTAAATTATCAGGGACTAACAGGTTAGGCACACCGCCAAAAAACTCAAACGCGCTGCCATGCGCCATTAACCAGTCTTCTTGTTTTTGACTGGCACTGGCTTCAATAAAGGTGTAGTTCGACGCGCCTAACGTCGCGACAAATATCTGCGCATTGCGTACATCTCCGGTATCAGGGTTAACGATTGATACCGTTGGCCCGCAGTAATCAATAAAGAGTTTGTCACCTGCGATATGGTGTTGGCGCATGCTGCGTTTAAGCTTCTTCTTCCAGCGGAGATAGTACTCACAAAACTGAGTGTAGGCATAAGCCTTTTCTAGGTACTTTGCTTGATACTCTTGCCACAAGAGAATTTTAGTCATGCCCTTGCGCTTCAGCTCTTTATGCATCAAGGCAAAGTCAGGCACTTCTTTCTTTGATGAAGAGTGCTTGAGTATAAAAAAAGGGCTAACGACATTCGGTTTAAAAATGAAACTTTATATCAAAGCACAAAAAGCAGCAATTGAGGCTTTGCACCTAGAACAAGCCTCAACTGCGTAACATCAGTTAATAATTATCCAGATGCACTTGGTGATCAATTTGTCGCATGGTCAAACCCACAGGTACAAGCAAAATATGGACAATACAATCACTACAACCTAAAAGCGGCCAAACAACTTTTAAGAGAAAACGGTTACATCGATATTAAT
>NZ_ATUO01000298.1 GCF_000420245.1 Psychromonas hadalis ATCC BAA-638
ATACCAATTACAGTAAATAGCTAATCTATTTTACTGGTTAAAATAACTCACTTCTGCGTTGTAAGTTTTGTAAAGGGAACAACCATTTACGTCAACTTACGCCTTAAATTTAGCTATTTTTCCTACGCAAAATTTAGATCACATACTTAATGTAATCGGTATTAATCACCTTGGTGATATATTGAGTGTGAAAATTACAGCAAGAAATGTAGATGATCGTAAGCCAGTCCCCAAATGGTTAATGCATTATCAGGTAAACTATAGGGAGATAAAGGCTACTTAGGTAAAGCATTAGTGGATAAATTACGTGATAAGGAGGTTGATCTAATAACAAATATTTGAAAAAATATGAAGAAGGTAGCAATAAGTAGATGGGATAAAGCAATGCTTAGTAACTCAAATTTCGGAGTTCATTTTTAGTATAAAAAATGGACGATGTGGATTATTGTTTTATTTCAACTCCGAAATTTGAGTTGTAATTATTATTTTCTACGTTATTTTGTGCCCTTAGCGCCATAGAAAGCTAATTCGCAATCAGCCTCAACCGGCTATTATTGAACTACTGAGTTACTGAACTACTGAACAACGCAGTTAGCATTAATTTTAACCAGTAATAATTATCAGGTATTTAATACAATTGTATTAGCCACGGTTTATCGTAATATCGGACACAAAACCATGCTCGGTACTAATGAGAGCCTGCTTGAGCATTGTGGCGGCTTCCTCTGCCGTCATAAATCCTGCCGTGTTCAAGTCTGTACCACTGGTTTTCCAAAAATCCGTAGCCATTCCACCTGGGTAAACAGCAATGAGTTTCATCGGATACCCTTTAAGTTCCAGGCGTAGTGATTCAACCAGCCCCCGAACCGCCCACTTCGCGGCACAGTAGGTAGATTCACCTGCTTTAGCTACCCGTGCGGCTGTAGACATAACAATGACCACCTTGACCTGATGATCACGATAGCGCCGAATCAACTCACGGAGCAACAAGATCGTCGTTGTGACATTATTTTCGATCAGCTGCTTAATCGCTGCTGGTTCTTGTTCTTCTATTGCACCGAAATAACCGCTACCGGCACAGTGAATAACTGTATCTGGCACCTGTTCTAGATTATCCAATAGCGCCGAGACCGAGAGCGGGTCACAAAGATCAGATTGCTGAGTACGTAGTGTCGCGGGTATCTTTCCCGCAATACCTTCCTTATTGATTATGCTTTCTGTAACCTGTGCCAGGCGTTGCTCATTGCGTCCGGTGATTAGCAATGACTTGCCATCCATATAGTACAAATTCGCGAGTGCTGCGCCGAGGCCACCACTGGCTCCTGTGATTAAAATCATCCAATTTCCTTAATAATAATTTTGTTAAGAACAAGCATTTTAAAAAATATAAGCGTAGATAATTCTACATTATATAAGTGGTTGATGCTGACAATGAATAAATAAATGGGGAATTGCCTGTGAAAAACGGCAGGTATCAATACTTCACGTAATTGTACTTGCGACAAGTATAGGAAGAATAAAACTCTTTACCCAAAAAATGTTAATTTGAACAGGACGTTTTATCTCATTCTGCTCCGATTGCGACAAAACCTTATTATAATTTATTATTCTCCTTCGTAAATGTCCGTATTTTATGTTTGTTTCTACTGGATAGGTCAGGGGCAGTTCAGCGGTCACTCTTCATACAAAGGCATTTATGAGAAAGCTCACTTAATAGCCATTAAACGAGCGGATATCAATCTAAATAAATATTTGATTAATCTTATACCATTCCGCTTAATATAATGATCAGGTTTTACGCAGGGAAAATGGCTAAGGTCAAGGCGCATGATTGAGTAATAGCCGGCTATTGCGATTGAATGCAACGCAGATATTAGTAATTTAAACCAGTAAAAACGATCAGTTACTTAGGC
>NZ_ATUO01000299.1 GCF_000420245.1 Psychromonas hadalis ATCC BAA-638
GTGCTGTTTGAGCTGGTGCGTTTTAATCGTGCAAGATTAAAAAATGGCAGTGGCAGCCTTTCTTTTGCTTCCGTTTTCTTTGGCTGTTCAAAGAAAATGAAGTCGCCAGAGGCGAAAACACTGCACTGTAAGATCAATGCCAGCAGCAACGAGCGCTAGCGAAATAACTAATAACGTGGAAGTTGGGACAGCAATTAGCTTTGAATATAAGCGCTTACATGATCACTAATGCCAAGATCTTTAGGTTTAGTTAAAAGTTTACGTTTTAAATGATAAAGTAAATCGGGGACATCCATATCTTGATACGAATAAAATCAACAAGTTAAATAATTAAAGCTTTGGGTGTCCAGATCTTTTCCAATCCTTTCGCGACGGTATTTTTAGTCTGCTATTTTATCTATGCTAACACGAAGACAATCACCTAATTGTTGTTCTTTGTCAATAAGTTGTACTAAAAACCAAACCATAAATACCCTATAAGTTAAAGTTTAGTGATTTTAAAATATTGGATTCCCGATCAGTAACTTCGGGAATGACGGAAGGGGTAACTTCAAAAATAATGAGAGGGTGACTTAGGGAATGACGAAGGGGGTAACTTCAGAAATGACGAATATATTAAGAGGGTGGCCTGCTTTTTTACTAATCAAAAAAACCAAATTAATGATGAGATTAGCATTGTTATTCTCATCATTTTTTCATTGCATAAACTCTGCGAGCGCCCGCTGGTAAGCTGAAAACTCGACGATGTTATTATGACCTGCGCCAACAATAGTAAATCGGGGACATCCATATCTTGATACAATAAAATCAACAACTTAAAGAATTAAAGCTTTGGTTGTCCAGATCTTTTTTCCATAAATACAGCTAAGTCTTTAATTTTGAATTCAATTACTCGAATGAGATCAGGTCTTGCGTTTTGCCTTTTCAAAGGACTTTAGCTAAAAGTCACTAGTGCGAGACAAGCTCGCTTGCTGCTTTTATCAATCTGCGTAGAGTGGTTTCGCCTCTCGGCAATTAGCGATTCCAGAACCGAAACGTGTTTCGCAGTCTGGATTAGCGATCTTCCTTTAACGGCAAAGGATCGTGCGCAAAGGAAACCCGCCCGACTGTATTTTTTTATCAGTCTGAAATAACACATTATTAACGCACCAACTCAGATAGCACATCCCACCTTTTGAAACCAAGGGACTAAGTTTAACCACAGCAAGGGCCACGCAGAGCTTAGCCCGTTCATATTACTATGCTGTCGCATAATTCGCTCCACTCGGTGGTTTGCTGAATGTATTCTTCCAGCCAGAAAATACAAACGGGATGTTGTGATACCTGCGATGGTAATATGGATTGTGTGTTTTCATCTTCCTATAAAATCACTTCAAACTAAAAAACAAAGACTACTCTACGCAGATACAATTTCCCCCGTTACATTTCACTTGAACGATGAATTACTTTAGCAAGCACCAGCATGGATGCTGGAGCTAGGCTCAGTCAGTGCAGGGATGCACTGTTTGAGCTGGTGCGTTAATAAGTGATTGATTGGTCAAGTTTTTAGAAATGTTCGGGCGAGCTTTCTTTTGCTTCCGTTTTCTTTACTCGCTAAAGAAAATGAAGTCGCCACCGGCGAAATAACTGCAATGTAAGCTCAAGTACAGCAGCAATGAGCGTCCGCGAAATAACAAATCTAATTGAACTCACCTATATTCCGTAAAGACCATTAGTGCGAGGCAAGCTCGCTTGAAGCATTTCTATACATGTTTAGAGTGGTTTCGCCTCACGGCAACTCACTTTCTCTCAACAGCAAGAGAAAGTAAGCAAAGAGTGCCGTTCCGAAGCATTTTTTTATCTGCTAAAAAGTATGATTTCTTAACGCACCGTGCCTGAAT
>NZ_ATUO01000300.1 GCF_000420245.1 Psychromonas hadalis ATCC BAA-638
CCTCACTCATTTTAGCCCACAATTTTTAGCCCGTTAATATGGGCGTTAGCACCCTTCAATGGCGTGCTGTCTTTCTCAAATATGGCCTTAATAAATGAAAATAATAACAACTATGAGCCCACAAGAGGCTCGAGACTTTCTCCTAAAGCATAAAAGCTATTGTAA
Organism: Psychromonas hadalis ATCC BAA-638; assembly: GCF_000420245.1. Lineage (GTDB taxonomy): Bacteria > Pseudomonadota > Gammaproteobacteria > Enterobacterales > Psychromonadaceae > Psychromonas > Psychromonas hadalis. Next base: position 166 of record NZ_ATUO01000300.1, read on the forward strand.
TTTTCCACTTCCGCCATACTTTGATTTTCAACCTCTTTTATTAGCTGTGAAAGATGCGTTAAATGCAAAGCAAAATGGAGCTAGTGACATAGGCTTAAAGCAAGCCGCTAATTTTGATAGTGTTAATTATGTTCTTCAAACGAATAAAGATGGGCATTATGCATGGCGTCCTTTCTCGTTAATTCATCCAGCTCTATATGTACATTTGGTTTTAAAATTAACAGAAGATGCGAATTGGCAGTTAATCAAAGATAGATTTACCTCATTTACTAGTAATGAAAAAATACTTAATGCTAGTTTACCTCGAGAAGCTGGAGAGGAGAGTCCATCCGATACAGCTGAAACAGTAATGGGGTGGTGGAATGATGTAGAGCAACTATCTATTGTAAAATCTTTGGAGTTTAAATATATCTTTTTGACCGATATATCTAACTTTTATCCATCGGTGTATACGCATTCGATAGCTTGGGCTATTCATTCAAAGGACGTCGCTAAAGAACCAAGAAATAGAAATAAAATGAGCATGGTTGGTGTTGCAATTGATAAGACTATACAGAGCATGCAAAATGGTCAGACAAATGGAATACCACAGGGCTCTGTTCTAATGGATTTCATTGCAGAAATATTACTAGGTTATGCCGATAGCGAGCTTACCTTAAAGTTAAATCAGCTTGGGATAGAGGATTATTACATAATTAGGTATCGCGATGATTATCGCGTATTTACAAATTCAAAAGAAGATAGTGAAACAATAGCAAGACAAATCACATTAACCTTGCAAGAGCTAGGCTTACAGTTGAATGCTTCAAAAACCAGCTCAAGTGAAGATATTATTCTTAGTTCTATCAAAAAAGATAAACTTGAAGCTCTAGCTTTATTTAGTAAAAGCCAATGGGAAACAACAATTCAAAAATCGTTACTAAAATTAGTCATCTTTTCTAGAAAACATCCAAATTCAGGTCAACTTGATAAACAATTGGCTAAATTAAGCAAAAAATTAGAGTCAAAGAAAACAATAAAAGAAGATCCAAGGCCTATTATTAGCATCATTACTGACATTATGGTGAACAACCCACGAACATTTGCATCATGCGCACTTGTTTTAAGTAATGCGCTTAGGTTTATTGATGATGAAGACGAAAAGTTAGCATTGTTAGAAAAAATTAAGAATAAATTTAAGCCAATACTTGGCACTGGAATTTTGGATATTTGGTTGCAACGTATTTCATATTCAATTCAACCAGATATTGAGTTTGATGAGCCATTATGTCATTTAACTGCAAATGTCCCTGATGTAAATATATGGGAATCGGATTGGATAACTGATATTGCCTTTAAAAACAACGTAATGGCCACATCAGTTATTAATCGTGAAACTCTTGATTCATGTGACTCGGTGATCAACGAAAGCGAAGTCGTTCTGTTCCCTTATGACGTAGATTTTGAAGAAGATACTTCTGATTAAGTCGAACAGGGTGCTAACAAGGCAATTAAACGGAACTAAAACAGTGGGTTACGTTTCGCTTCGCTCCACATTTTAACCCACTATTTTAGTCCTCTTATTGCGGCGTTAGTTGTATTTCAATCTGTAGGTTGTATTTGTTTCTGCGCTGAGTTTTTAGTCTGAAATTTTTTCAGTAACGTTCATCTATT
>NZ_ATUO01000301.1 GCF_000420245.1 Psychromonas hadalis ATCC BAA-638
CAGTCACTTAAGGCTTTTTGGAAACAATTTATCGCAAGTTATTTTGTAACGATTTCATCAGGCTTTTTGAAAACAATTTAGCGCAAGTTATTGTGCGACGATTCCTAAACTGCGCTTTTTCGCCTTGAACTAGGCATAAATGGCTTAGCCCTGAGCATTTACAGTTTATTTTGCATTAAAACATCTAAAATTAAAAGATGTATAATAATTATAACTCTTTTAATTTTCTGAGATAAATAATGGATTTTTTCTCCTTTGATAGCACATGGCAAGAAAGCACGCTTTATGTGGTGCTTTCTGCAACGCTCTATTTCTCCCTATTAGTCGCTACCTCTTTACGTGTCATTATTAAAAGAAAACCGATCGGTATTTCTCTGGCGTGGCTATTTCTCATCTATGCTCTGCCCCTATTTGGTATTGCCAGCTATTTTATTTTTGGTGAATTGCATCTTGGAAAAAAGCGTGAAAAACGCAGTGAAGAGATGGCGGGAGATTTTAAATACTGGTTAAAAAATGAGGTGCAAAGAAACCGCTTACCAGGGCATTTAAGCTCTCCCGCAGTGTCGTCAATGCAACGCTTTGTTGAATCTTATACTGGCATGCCGATGATGTTAGGTAATGAACTGCACCTATTATCATCTACAGAGCAGATTTTAATTGAACTGACAGAACAGATTAAAGAAGCTAAAACACGTTGTTATCTTATGTTCTATATTTGTAATGAGGGTGGTTTGGTTGAACCGCTGTTAGCCGCTTTAATGCAGGCGGCAGAGCGTGGTGTGGAGTGTAAATTACTGCTTGATTCGGTGGGTAGCCATGATTTTTTCAAAGGCTCTAAGCCACAGAAACTGCGTAAGTCGGGTGTTGAAGTCGTTGAGGCATTGCCCGTTGGTGCATTTCGTTTGCTCTTTCAACGTCAAGATTTACGTATGCATAGAAAGTTGGTGTGTATTGATGATGCGGTTGCTTATACAGGCAGCATGAACTTAGTTGATCCCGCTTATTTTAAAAAAGATCAAGGCGTGGGTGAATGGATAGACATTATGGTGCGCTGCAAAGGGCCTGTTATTCAGCAGATGCAGGGACTATTTAGCTGGGATTGGTACCTTGAAACCAATCAAAAAATTCCCCTGCCAACCTCGGAGGCAGATCGTTTCCCTGTGATGGGTAAGCAGCATGCACAGCTTATTCCATCAGGACCGGGCTTTGGTCGTGCCAGTATTCATCAAGTTCTCTTAACCGCTATTTATGAGGCCAAATATAGCCTGGTATTAACCACGCCCTATTTTGTGCCCGATGAAAGCTTATTAGCTGCCTTGCAAGTGGCCGCACTACGCGGTGTTGATGTAAAAATAATTTTACCCGCTAAAAATGATTCCTTTATGGTGAAATATGCTTCACGCGCTTTTTTTGAAGAGTTATTAATGTCTGGGGCAAAAATTTATAAGTTCTACGGTGGTCTATTACATACTAAAAGTATTGTGGTTGATGAAAAAATAGCGTTAGTGGGTACGGTTAATTTAGACAGACGCAGCTTTTGGCTTAACTTTGAGATGACCATGTTAATTGATAACAGCGAGTTTGCTGGGGAAATGTTAACCACACAGATGCACTATCTTTTAGCATCGAAGCAGTTAACACTCAATGAATGGAATCAACGTCATTACTTGAAAAGGTTACTAGAGAACTCTGTCTACCTGTTTAGCCCTCTTTTATAGTGAGATAAAATAATGGTAACTACTCAGGTCGTTGCTATTTAAGATTTATTCACATTAAAGCTTCAGTTATCTATGATAACCGTGTTGAAAAATGCTCACAAATTTATCGGGAATAAATTTGAACATCCGCAGGATGGCCCGTA
>NZ_ATUO01000302.1 GCF_000420245.1 Psychromonas hadalis ATCC BAA-638
AATAATAAATAGCGACGTTGCATTCAATCGCAATAGCTAGCTATTACTCAATCATGCGCCTTGCTCTTCATCATTTTCCCTCAACAAGCCCTGATTACAATATTATGCGGAATGGTATAAAATATTAGATGGATTATTAGATTGCCAAAGTTTAACAGCCGTTGTGCATAATCGTTTAACAAAATTAATGGCAAATGCTTTTTATGCAGGTTTATTAGCTAAGATGATGTTGCCTGATCATGGGGATGATACACAAGGAGGTTTACCTTGCGGCTATGCTCTATCATATTGGAGAAACCGCATTTTGGAGTATGCCGAGTGCCGAAGCGAATAAACTATCTAATTATTTTTATTTGTCAGAAGCAAAATTTCAAAAAAAATGTCAGTCAGAGTTAGGCTTCAAATTTAGTGAGTTAAGTTCAGAGCTAGCTGAAGCGTGGAAGTTGAGTGACCTAATGGTTAAATCTCAAGATCAACCTGAAACACGCTCAGTAGAGATTCAAGCTATTTTTTTAGCAAATGAGTTAAGTGGCTCAATCTCAACACCACCAAGTAGTAAACCTGAATTTGATAATATCTTAAAACGCATTAGTCGCCTTATGAAGTTGAGTAGCGAAGAGTTACAAGTTAACATTGAACAAACAAGAGAGTTAGCCATTAATTTATTAACAAATTATGGCGCATCTATTTTGCAGAAAAGAATTAAGTCGATACCAAATAAAGATGACTTTGGCTCTCCAGAAGAGAGCACACCCTATTTCGGTATTAGCAAAGAAAAAGCCGTTTTAGAAAGTATTAGAAAATTAAGTGAGTTAGCTTATAAAAGCAACGATATTAATGCTTTTCTTAATTACCTATTAAAACAAACAACGCAAGTTATTGGTTTTGATCGTGCATCATTTTGGATAATCAATAAGCAGAAAGGTGTTGTACAGGCACGCAGTACGTTTGATAAAAATGGTTATGCAGAGACATTTAATCGTATAGTACCGTTTCAAAATGGTATGAATATTGTTACTCATGTTATTGAAGTAGACAGGCCTGTTTTAGTGAATGATTATAAATGCGAAGAATGGTGTCACTACATGTCAGAAGAGCTTGAGCAACTTATTGCTACGGGTGTTATCTGCTTTGCAACGGTAAAAATAGGGGGCAAGATAGTAGGAATTATTAGTGCTCAGCGTTTGAGTAATAGTGAACAAATCACAGAGGATGATTTTTCATTATTTACCTTTTTAGTTGAGCACTTAAATCTTTGTTTGAGCTTGATCTCCTCTCGTAAATAAAAGTATGAGGCTCTTTAATTTAAAGCGTCTCAATTTCGGTGAGTGCTTGGGTTAATTCTGCAAGATCAATCTCAGTATCCTCTTCATTATCTCCCCAATTTAGGCCGATAACGACATTGTCGGCTACAAGATCATCCACCCAGAATTCAAACCAATCTGCTACAGAAATTTCAGTCGCTACATACTCTTTCCACTCTTCGATACAGTGTGCTTGTGCAAGTGCCTGTGTTGACCATAAAGGCATCACCTCTGTCTCTTCAAACTGTAATGAATCAAGTACTACCCAATCCTCACTGTTTTTATCTTGTAGTGCCCAAAGCATTTGTGTTGGTTTTACATCGTTTAAAAAGAGTGTCAGCGATTGTGAATGACTCATTATTTTTCCATTGTGTTGTGAAATAGAAATTCAGTATACCGATTTAAGTGACAGGTGCTATCGCTTTATTTTCTAACGTTACGCACAGAGTATCTAATACCAATTCCAATAAATATGTGATCGTTTTTGGGACGTGAGACTTTAGTCTCGCCTTTACTATTGGCGCAGCTAAAGCAGCACGTCCTAATAATTAAT
>NZ_ATUO01000303.1 GCF_000420245.1 Psychromonas hadalis ATCC BAA-638
ATTGAGTAATAGCTAGCTATTGCGATTGAATGCAACGTCGCTATTTATTATTTTAACCAACAAGATAGATCAGATACTTATGCGGATTGGTATTATATGTCCTAAATCAATACTTGAGTCAATCACTTGGTTATAGTGCTTTAAATGAATAATAAAAGGTAAAAAACATGAGCGAATCGATTCATGGTCATCAAGTGATGGAGATGATGGCAACAGCAGAAAAAAGTTATAGTAAAGAAGCATTAAAAGCGGAAATTGCAATTAAATTTGGTGAAGATGCACGTTTTCATACCTGCATGGGCAGTGATATGACGGCAGATGACCTGATAGTATTCCTTGCTTCAAAGGGTAAGTTTGTTGAGTCAGAGCAGGGAATAAGGTTACCAAAAGAGCATCTTTGCTGATTTTTAAGTTCAAAACAGTTAACCACGAAGTAAAAGGAAGTTTAAAATAGTCTGTTTTTTTCCTTGCTTCGTGCTCTCAGTGTAGCGAAGCGACTTCGTGGTAATGTTTAAAGCCTACTGCAAACGTCCTTTAATCTGCCACAACTTAAACACGCCAAAAATGAATATCTGTAGTGCTTCTTGCTTGGTTAATTTCAATTTCTCTGAAAATGCCCCATAGATCATCAATAATTGAATAAGATGCATCATCACCATAAAGCCTAATAATAGGTAAAAAACGATCTCTGCTTTTCCCGGAAAGGGAAAAAAAAGGTTGCTAAGTAGCAGTAACCAAATAAGCACCATGAGGGCTTTTGCAAAAGTAATAAAGTAGTTCATCTTTGTGTTGTTGCTCATGTTAGTGCTTGTCCTTGACGGTAAAGTTGGTAGGTAACTTGTCCGGTACTTTTCTCTTTTAATAGTTGCCATGATTCTGGCAGATTAAGTGTGCTTAAATCAACTTCTCGTTCAATGTAAATAAGCGCATTATCAGCTAAATAACCATGGTTTTGTAATGCGTCGCAGCAAGGTTGCACTAAGTTTTTATGAAAAGGAGGGTCAATAAATACAATGTTGTACTGCTCTGTTGCAACTTGACTGAGATAACGTATCGAATCCGCTTCGATTAGATTGGCATTATTGATATTTAAAACGGTTAAGTTTTCACGTAACTGTTTTACAACGCTTTTATCTTTTTCTAATAATGTGACGTTTTTTGCAAAACGAGACAGAGCTTCAAAAGCTAAACTGCCACTGCCACAGAAGCAATCCAAGCAATTAGCATCATTAATATCACGCATCAACCAGTTAAAAAGCGTCTCTTTAGTACGATCTGTGGTGGGGCGCAATCCCTCGATATCTTTAACGGGTAGCTTTTTACCTCGCCATTTTCCTGATATTAAACGAATAAACCCGCCCTTGATCGGTTTTCTGCTTTTTTCATTGGATTTAGTGTTGTGATTTCGACTCATATAATTTTTAGTCCGATGATATGGTGGTAACATAGAGTTTAATTTTTTAGGCTTGCTATTTTAGCAGGTCAGTTGGTTGTGAGTAAGGTTTTTAATTAATGGCAAAGAAGAAAAGCATGTTTTCCTGGTTTGGTAAAAAATCGGTCGCAGAAACATCACAAGAAAAAGTGGCGAATGAAAAAGCAGCATTGCTTAAGTCATTAAAAAATGAAGCTTTAAATAATAAAGATAAAAATATTGAAATCATCCTTTTTGATGATGTTGATGATAAATTAGAGCTTGAAAAGTTAGACACGCAAAAGCTCGAAGCTGAAAAACTCGAAACGCAAAAGCTCGAAGCTGAAAAACTCGAAGCGCAAAAACTCGAAGCGCAAAAGCTCGAAGCGCAAAAACTCGAAGCACAAAAGCTCGAAGCACAAAA
>NZ_ATUO01000304.1 GCF_000420245.1 Psychromonas hadalis ATCC BAA-638
AGCCAGTCACTTAAGGCTTTTTGGAAACAATTTATCGCAAGTTATTTTGTAACGATTCCTTCAGGCTTTTTGAAAACAATTTAGCGCAAGTTATTATGTAACGATTCCTAAGCGTCAACACTAGCACATCTGATTTAAAAGTTGTCTTTTAAATAAATACCTTCACCAAAATGGAAACCAACCCATTTTAGCTGACTTTTTTACCTGTAAGTATTTGATTTATATTAGTGTAAAATTCCATTTTAAGCTTAAATCAAATTGGCGAAGGTATTGTTAAATCAGATGCTTTGTATAACCCCAAGCCACCATTTTCTTAAAAGCTTGCCATACATTGTCAGGGATATCTTGCGCGATTTGAAATCCCAACTGAGGGTATTCACGAATGCGCTGTAGATCCCCCACCATCACATTTAAAATATCATCGTGGCTTAAATCAGCATTAGCATAGTCCTGATAACTAATTTGTGGCGAGGTGATGATCAATTCAGGCTCAGGCAGATAGTGTTTAAACACAGCAAAAGCGCGACGCTCCATAAAAGGTTTTTGCACCACAATATAAGAGGCGGGTTTTAGTTTTTTTTCTTTTAACAATGCCATTGTTAAACTGATATTTTCACCGGTATTGGTGGCTTTATCTTCAATTAAAATAGCAGATTCAGGCACGCCCATTTTTATCGCTATATTGGAAAAATATTGCGCCTCAGAACAAGTAAATTTCCCCTCGGTTAGTTTACCAATCGCACCAGAAAAGATTAAAAGAGGCGCAAAACCAGCCAAGTAAAGCTCGGCACCACGCTGTGCGACACGGATATCATTGCTGCCTAATACAAAGATACAATCACTCTTTTTAAGCGAGTGGTGTAACAGGTGATAATCCCAGATTATCTTTGCTTGTTGCTCAATTAATTGCGTTAATGTCATAAAAAAACCTTTTAAAATTTGTAATTACTCAGCACCTCTGCAAATTTGAGGTGTTTTTATAAAAATAGACTGTCAATACTCAGGACTAAGTCATTTTATTCTCTCACATGAAAATATTCCATCAACTGTTGCACCCAGAAGCAGCTGCATTTTGCTGAGTGAATTCATCCATTTGGTTCACCGCAATATTAATCTGCTTTACACTGCTTGCTTGCTCATTAGACGTTGCAACAATCTCCTGCACTAATCCCGCAGTGCGCTCTGCTAGCTTTCTGACCTCTGTGGCAACCACAAAAAATACACCTGCTCGCGCGGCTTAAATCGTCGCATTCAGTGCCAACAGATTTGTTTGATAGGAAATATCTTCGGTCACCGTTATCTGCGTAGCAATGTTGCGTATTGCAATCACTGTTTCAGCAGCCGCTTCTCCACCATGTTGCCCCTGTTGAGCCGTTTTAGTGGCAATATCTTCGGTCACCTGAGCATTCTCTGTTTCCATATTTTCGCTTCAAAAAGTGGGATAAAGTAAAACAGTATGCCTGTACCAATAATTAGGGTGGTAGCCAAGGAGATACTCATGATTTTATTAAATATTTTTCAGTCACTAAACTTTTTAAACATCATATCCACCTTTTAAAAAGCTAAAAATAGTAAAGTAATGTTGTAAATAGTTGACAAATTAAATGAACTTTCAGGAATAATATAAAAATAGGATGTCTATAACAAATGATTGGCATTTAATTAATCTGAATCAAGAAAGCAGAAACATAATTGAAAATAAAGGAAAAAAATACCAAGCAGATACTTGGTATAGAAAGGACCCTGTAAATAATTCTGTGTAATTACCATTTTACAGGTGGCGCTTTAAACGGTCTTCAAACTCAATTATAAACCGATTCATAGC
>NZ_ATUO01000305.1 GCF_000420245.1 Psychromonas hadalis ATCC BAA-638
GAAGCTTTTTTTTAAAATCCCGCTTCAAATGATGGCAGGACACATAACCGCACTAGTGGCGTAGCGGTTATGCACTTCAAGGTTGAATCTGCCAGTCATTTCATTGTGTTCAAGATCGTGGACAAGTATGACCAGTTAATTAATGGAATTGGTATAAGTATTTTAAGCAACAGGGAAATAAGATAACAGCGCTCTGCTCTTATTTTCCTGTTTGATTAATTTATTATGTGGGCATTAAACCTCTTGGGAAAGGTATTTGCCTCGGTGGGTTTGTGCAATCACATTTTGTTTTATTTTTGTGGATGATGTTTTAGGGTTATAACTCACTTGAATAATTTTACCCCCTGCTGAATGCAGATAGGACTCCACATCAATGTTGTGTTTTTGATTTCCCCAATCTTCACCAATCACAAAAATATTGGGTTTAACCTCTTTACACCCTGATACATATTCAAGCTCGTGATAAGGAATCACGATATCAACACATCGTAAGGCTCTTAACATCTCCATGCGCTGTTCAAGTGGAACAACCGGTACATTGGGTTTGTAAGAAGCGACAACGCTATCAGAGGCAACACCAACGGCAACTGTTTTGCCTAATGTTTTGCAGTATTCTAATAAAGCAAGGTGTCCTACATGTAATAAATCAAAGGTACCTACTGTGTATACAACCATGATGCTTATTTCACTCCTGTTATGTTTTAATATTATGTTTTAATGTCAATACCTTCGCCAAAATGGAAACCAACCCATTTTGGCTAACTTTTTTTCCTGTAAGCATTTGATTTTTATTGGTGTAAAATTCCATTTTAAGCTTAAATCAAAATTGGCGAAGGTATTGAATGTGATTAATCTATAAAAGTTTCCAAGCGTAGAAACCCGTTATGGCCAGCGTATATGCAGCCAGGATATAAACGTTGAGAGGATTACCAGAAAGTTTCGGTGTTTTTATTTCAGATACATTGAGCGCCGCAAGTCCTAAGGCGACCACGTAAAAAAGGGCAGAAAATAGACTATGACTTAATACACTTTCAAAAAGAAATACAAACACGAGAATAAGACTATTATTATCAAGTGCGAGCCCGGTGTATTTTGATCCGCCCGCCAATCCGAAGGTACTAAAATAACTGAGTCTTATTGCACTTGCCGCCAGTATAAAGAAAGCACCGATTAAAAAGATAGGTTCAAATTGTCCATAGCTCATAAGAAGAATCGCTGGTGTAACACCATAACTGACAATATCGATGACCACATCAAGTTGCCCACCAAAAGCACGATCATTGCCTGTTCTGCCTTTCATCTTTCGTGCAACTAATCCATCAGCCCAATCAAAAGCAACCGCCCAAACCATACCAATCATAGCAGCATAATAAATACCGATAATACTGAAATAAATCGCTAATACAGTACAGGCGAGTCCCGCCAGTGAACATATATTGGGGAGATCTTTTACAAACGAAAGAATGGTGGGTTGTGATGCTTGAGGTTGCTCGGTATTGGTGCTCATAGTATTCCTAAAAGAGGTGATTATACATTAGTGTGGCGAGTATATAGTAATGAGAGGTTAGAAGGGTTAACTTTTCATTAAACTTTTGTTGTAATTACTCAGGTCGTTGCCATTTAAGCCTATTTATTCGTTGAAAATGCTCATTTAAACCATTAAACGCCGTTTTTCGCCTCAAAATAGACATAAATAGCTTAGCCCTGAGTATTTACGCTCTATTTTATATACCCATGATCTTTGAAAAGACTTCTCATTTAGGAAAATTAAGTTGAAATTTAAATTTAAAAGATCAAACTGTCTATA
>NZ_ATUO01000306.1 GCF_000420245.1 Psychromonas hadalis ATCC BAA-638
AACTAACAAGTCGTTTAAACGGAATAAAAACAGTTGGCCATCGCTTCGCGATTATAGCCAACCATTTTTATCCGCTTAACGAGGCGTTATGTGTTTGTGCAGATTGATAAGGAGTCCCATATAATGATTGAACAATTTAAAATTTGGATGGAAGAAGTCAAAGATAAAGCTATAGCTGATAAGCATGAGAAAGCGAAAGTAAAAGGTGATGAAACCAAATGGAAAAAAGAAATATGGAAAAGTCCTAAAAAAAATACCGCAATTAAAAATCGTTTTAGAGATGAAGGTGCTAATTTAGGTTATAAATCTAGACCTTCTTATGTCACAAACGCTGGAGAGTGGCTTTATGATTTTGTGTGGCGTCAATTTAACGATGATGGACATTTGATAAACGTAGTATTAACAATGGAAATTGAAGTATCTGAGATGCATGAAAAAGGTATTCAATATGACTTTGATAAATTACTTCAAGCAGATTCCATGTACAAAATTTTAGTTTTTCAGTTAAAAACAGAAGGTGAAGTAAATCAGGCTTTACTAAACTTCAAATTGGCAACAGAGAGCTACAATTCAAAATCTGATTCAGAATATTTATTATGTGGCTGGTGCACTTCAAAGAATGAATTCATATATAGTGACTTCAAGATTAAAGTATAAACACATAACAAGTTGCTTAAACGGAACTAAAACAGTTCATCATTTTTGCAAAAAAGACCGCAAAAATCCTGCCCTGCTTTAGTCCGCTTAGCAAGACGTTAGCACTCTAAATCTGAGGTCAGTATGAATAAAAAGGGAATAGTAGTATCTCCGCCTTTCAAGCCTATTTATACAGGGGGAGTTAGTTGTGGCGGATCTCCTGATCCGATAGAGTTGCGAAAATACCTTATGTATTGGGACGAAATTGATTACCCCTCAAATATGCTAATTCATGTTTCTTCGCCTGAAATTGATTATCTAGAACAGACTGGAAAACTAAAACGCACTCATGTTCGCTTCCAAGGAACAATAAGTTCGGGTCGTGGTGAATTCTTCATTCAGGCTCAAGAAGCTGCATTTAGGAAAAATCAAGATGAGGAGCCTGGTTGTTGGACGATCGCACAACTAGCTGATATCCCTTTTTACACTCAACAGAGTGTAAGTGTTGGTGTCGAAGTAGAGCTATATGACATGCTACCCGTTCCTAGTGCGGACACTCCATTAGCAGATATTTTAGAGTTTAAAGAAAAAAGACAAGATGAACTCACTGCATTCCGTTGTCATATGGATGAGGTCAATGAAAAAATATTGAGTTCAAGAGATATACCGCGTGCAAGAAATGCTCAAATGGCTCGTGTCGAATTGGCGTTGAAAGATATTGATAAAACTTTAAATGAGTCTGGTATAAAACGAATTACAACACATTTAAAAAATGTAATTAATGCTGATTTTTCAGGTATTGCTGGCGCGGGTTTAGGAAGCGCAGGTATTTCCACATTTATTGGAATGTCTCCTTTAATTGCAGGTGTCGCTGGCGCCGGTTTAGTATTTGGCGTAAAAAGCTTAATAATGCCATCAAATCAGTGTCCTACTGATTTAAGTTACATTAATAGTATCAGAAAGAACTTTCGGTAAACGAGTGCTAACAAGGCAATTAAACGGAACTAAAACAGTGGGTTACGTTTCGCTTCGCTCTACATTATAACCCACAATTTTAGTCCGCTTATTGCGGCGTTATGTGCTTGTCGGGAAAAATAAGCTAACTTCGTTAAGCAAGATGTGAAAGGAGAAAGTCTAATGATTGAGCAAGGCTACTACACAGATA
>NZ_ATUO01000307.1 GCF_000420245.1 Psychromonas hadalis ATCC BAA-638
CAATTACAATAAATAGCTGATCTATTTTACTGGTTAAAACAACTCACTTCTACGTTGTAAGTTTCGCAAAGGGAACAACCATTTACGTCAACTTATGCCTTGAATTAAGCTGTTTTCCCTGCGTAAAATTTAGATCACATACTTAATATAATAACGCCTCTATTTTCTCCACACTCTCTGCAAGTGGCAGTTGCTCAGTAATGAATTTCAAATAACCATATGCATCTAGCCCGTTAGCTTTGGCTGTTTCAATCCACTGTAAATAGCAGCACTGGCATGTGCGCCATTAACGTTACTTGAGTGTAACCAGTTCTTGCGACCAACAACAAAAGGACGAATTGCATTTTCAGCAACATTATTATCCAGTGGAATGATGCCATCAGTTAAAAACTCAATTAATCGCGACCAGTTGTTGTTGAGATAGTGCAACGCTTTTCCAAGTGCTGATATTTTTGGTGATTGTAATATCGATTTATCCAGCCAAGTGCGCATCTCATTAATGATAACCGAAGATTCTTTTTGGCGTATTAGCAACCGTGCGTCATCGGATAAATCAGCATTCTGTTTTTCAATGCGATAAAGTTTAGCAATATAGTTCATTGCCATTTGCGCCTTACCTGATTTTTTTTTTGCGCTTTCAGTGCGTCGGTAAATTTTCGACGTGCGTGTGCCCAGCAAGCAATACGTGTAATACCGTTTGCCACGCAGACAGCGTTGTATCCCGCATAATCATCGGTAACAAGATAACCACTAAAGTCATCCAATAATGAAATCGGCACCGTGCCTGCCCTTGTGGGGGAATAATCGAATAAAACCACGCGCTTACCTTGTTCACCAGCAAGCCCACCCCACATATAGGATTTGGATTGCGCTGTTTTCCCCTCCTCATTTAACACTTGATAAGTAGTTTCATCATAATGAATAAGTGGTTGTTCAAGTAACCTATCTCAAAACAAATTTATCAAGGGAGTAAACACCTCGCCACCCAATTTTTTCATCCAGTTAGCCATGGTATTACGCGGAATATGTACTTGAGAGCGTTTAAAAATATTTTATAAATGATAAAGAGGCAGTGCATCTTGGTATTTGCTGACCGCGATGTAAGCCAGTGTACCTTCTGTTGCATTACTTTTAGGAAATGCTTGCTTTGGCATGCTCGCGCTATGAATGCCCTGTTCACAACAGCGACAGGTATATTTGAAACGAATGGAGCGGATAACTTCGATTGTGGCAGGAATGATTTCTAACTGCTCTGAAATTTCTTCACCGATTTTATGCAAAGGTTGTCCATCATGTGGACAAAACTTGTCTGCGTCATCTAAATCATAAACAACGTCAACACGAGGTAGGTGTGCTGGTAGCGTTGAGCGACCACGCTTTTTGGCGGTTGAAGGTGTTGTTTTATCATTTTTGCCGCTTTCTCCAACAGGCTCATCATCCGTTTCAGAGACGATTATTTGCTCAACCTCATCAAATAGCTCACTCTGTTGAGGATTCTGTTTTTCACTTGAAGAGGAAAAACGTTGAGCACGAGATAGCCTTAATTGCTCAAGCAACGTATTGATTTCTGCCTCTTTTTCAATCAGCAACGATTGTTCTTTCAGACGTAAATCCTGAAGCGTTTTAACGTCGGTAGGTAGTTGATTATTGGTGTTTTCCATGGTGTTTATTATACCTGACATTCCGCACCCATCTTAGGAATAAACCATCATGCTTTCAGGAATAAATTTTTTGATATATTGCCCCTAAGCAATCAATAATAACTCTATTCCTCTCTTTTAAATTCACT
>NZ_ATUO01000308.1 GCF_000420245.1 Psychromonas hadalis ATCC BAA-638
ACCTCATAAAAAAGCCGAATATATGGCTGCAATGCACTCTATTTCAACGATCAAAATTGTCTTGCAATCGGAGAGGGTCCATATATGGTATAAAGTTGACGGAAAGGATGCCGAGTTCCCAATTGCTATTGAACCTTTTGGTGCCGTAACGCAAAGAGGTCAGGCTTATCGGAAAAGTAAGAATGATTTATATACACTTATGCAAGCATGGGTGAATGAAAAAGAACTCACTGATAATGATAAAACTTATGTTGTTGGCAATTTAATACGTGGTGGTGTTTTTAGCGGTGAAGCGAAAAAGAAAAAGAAATAGGAGTGTTACCTATGAAATATTATCTCGATATCACCTTATTACCTGATAACGAAATTACCCTAGGGTTTATTTGGTACAAGGTTTACCAGCAAGTGCATATTGCCCTTGCTGACAATAAAATTGCAGAAAAGAGCTCTGCAATCGCACTAGCATTTCCCCAATATAGTTTTACTTCGGGTAAAAAAGGGGATTTTCCTTTAGGTAATAAGTTGCGAATATTTTCCCCAACACAGGAACCGCTCGATAAACTTGATATTAATCGTTGGTTAAAGCGCTTCACTGATCATACTCATATTACCTCGGTAAAAGCAGTGCCTGATAATGTCAGTGAATTTGTTTGTGTTAAACGCAAGCAATTTAAAACTAATTTATCTCGACTCGCTAGGCGCAGAGCAAAGCGAAAAGGGGAGACCTTTGAACAAGCTTTGCAACATTATGCCAGTTTTGATGATGAACAAAGCAAACTGCCTTTTATTAATATTAATAGCCTCTCTAAAAATGAACAATTCCGTTTGTTTATCAACCAAGTGAAAGTACAAGAGGAAAATGTGGGGGAGTTTAACTGTTATGGTTTAAGTAAAGAACAAGCCACTGTCCCTTGGTTTTAATTCGTGTGTTTAAACCATATTTATGAAAAGGTATTTATAAAGAACCAAATTTAGTCTATATTTGGTTCTTTATTGTTTAAGGAGTACCCTATGTCATTAGCCAATCATATAAAACCGATCAGTTACCTTAAAGCCAATGCTGCTAAAATAGCAAAAGAGTTAAAAGAAAACGGGGAAGCTTATATTATCACCCAAAATGGTGAAGCGACAATGGTTGTACAGTCTGTTGCTGAGTATGAACAGACGCAAGAAACATTAGCGATGTTAAAAATGTTAGCACAAAGTGAGCGCGGTATTGAAAAACAGGGAACGGTAGATGCGAAGGATTTTCTGCAATCATTACGTGCAAAGAGGTTATAAAAGATGAATTATAGTGTTGAATTGTCACCTGATGCGCAGTTTGATATTGAAAGTATTTATCAACATTATATTAGTAATACAAACTCTCAAGTGGCAGAAAAGTTATTATTACAAATTGATAACGCGATTATTTCATTAGAAAATGAGCCATTAAGAGGTCACCATCCTAGAGAATTACAATCAGGTATTAGTGAGTGTAAAGAAATATTAACAGCACAATTTCGATTTATTTACCGTATAGAAAACAAGCGAGTAATTATTTTGATTGTATTACATCAAAAACAAAGTGTACAAAAAGCACTCGCCAATCGTTTGTTACATTAAAATAACCTAAAAATTGCCCTTTAAAAATTTAAATTAAAAATCAGTAAGTTACAAACAATCAAAAAAATTAGGTAAAAATGCATAATTTAACCTAATTGATTGTTGTAACTTA
>NZ_ATUO01000309.1 GCF_000420245.1 Psychromonas hadalis ATCC BAA-638
CGATTTTGTTTTTAAAATAGCCAGTCACTTAAGGCTTTTTGGAAACAATTTATCGCAAGTTATTTTGTAACGATTCCTTCAGGCTTTTTGAAAAAAATTTAGCGCAAGTTATTGTGTAACGATTCCTTAATGGTTGTGATTCAGAAGATATTATCATATAAACCCTGCAAATATTGCAGTCGCTCAACACTATCACGAAGACTTCCCTCACGATGCTCAATACGCCACAAGCGCTGATACTCAGCGATTAAAGGAAATAAGTGCTCAGAGAGAATAGTGCAGCTATTTACCTCTAACTTTTGCGCTTCAAGGGCATTCTGCTTGACTAATTCAATACCGAATAAACACTCATGCTGTAAAATTTCAGCACTCCAAATAAGCTGTTTTTGTAAATATGAATCACGTATTAATAACAGTTGAGCAAGATACTGTGCTAATTTTTTAAAGACCTGCTTAAAGCCCAATTGTATTAAATCGCGGGCATGTTTTATGTGACGCGCAGATTTTTGGTCAAACAATAAAGACCCAAAGAAAGCACAATTAGGGCAATCGATACCCGCTTCAAGATAGATATCTTGCAACGCCAAAAACAATTCTGCCCGTTTTTTATCACCAGAGCAATAAAGCGTAGCTAACCAATAGTTGATATCAAGATCTCGGTTGTTCTCGACTCCCCATGCCAATGAAGCACCATAGAGGTAACCCGCAATAGGCATGGACGATTGTTGCGCATGACCCATGTCGCCCCATTCAAAAATATAATAAACCACTGCGCCAAATTGAAGACCAGAGCGTGCGCCATTTAACATCTGCTTTTGAGCATTTTTCCAACGACCTGTAATCAAACAACAGTAATTTTCAACCACTCAGGTTATTCTAACGGGTGCAGGCAGTGCATGGTACGATCTCGTTGCAGAGACCTTTAACAGCAACAATTTAGACAAGCGCATCATCCCTGCTATTTTTCTGGGCTGTTACCTTATTCATGACACGGGCATTTACGAGCAGGCTCAACAAGGTGTTTTACGGCGCAGTAAATTGCCTGTGAATTAGAGGGTTCACTGCAATCTAGTTTAGAGGTGTGCGCTTATGTACAATCACTGCCTAAAACAGGCGTTGCTATCATTGGTTTTGGTAAACGTGATGTTGCGTTTAGTGCTGGGCTATCCCTTGCCCAACTGCATTACCGCCCTGCACTGACAAAAAGTACCAATCCCACCAAAGCAGATAAAACCTGGCAACTCACCACCGTGATGGATCAACACGCTTTTATGACCATTCCAGCCAATGCAGACATTTAAAGTGGGAGACATGATCGCATTTTTAACCTCTCATCCCTGCCTTACCTTCGATAAGTGGCGAAATATATTAATGATCAACGATAACTTTCAGATAAAAAAGTGATGCCAACCTACTTTTGATAAATAACATGCTTATTTATAACGCATAACGGCCATGTTTTATACGACTGGCATTTAATTTGCATTTGATTTTAGCTTTTATAGAAATAACACTTGCCAAGGTTATGCTTCCTGTATATTATTCGTCGCACTTAGACAGGAAGCGCAAGCCAACTGAACAAGCAATAAAAACGGACGCGAGATGGAGCAGTATGGTAGCTCGTCGGGCTCATAACCCGAAGGTCGTAGGTTCAAATCCTGCTCTCGCAACCAA
>NZ_ATUO01000310.1 GCF_000420245.1 Psychromonas hadalis ATCC BAA-638
TATTTTCATTGTTATTTCCTTTTATTTGACTTGAAAATAACATAACTGAGATCAGAAATTAGATGAAGGTGTGGTTGCCCTGACGCTTACAATATATCTGGTCTAGCTATCACAGTAATGCATTAGGCAAGCAATCTCGCTTATGTACACCACATCCTTTGTCTTTGTCGTTTGGAAAATATTCACAAGAGATTCAAGCCACGTACCGAGCGCTGTTACTCATTAAATGGAGAGTACATACGAGCAAGTGTAAACCGCGGAATGGTTATTGGCAGTGTTAAATTTAAGGAAGAGATTGAGATGCTAACAGATCGATGCATGCATCCTAAAAAAAGGTCGCCCAATCCGATGGCGAAATAGGAAAGTTTAAATTTAACCTGACCCCATTTATTCAGTAAGAAAATACCGTTAACGGTAGACAACTTGTTAGTTTTTTCGGCTGATATGATCCACCGTGGTTTATATACATTGGACAGATTAGCTTTAGATATTTTAGTGTTTTATTCGGCGGGTGATTTTGTTGACTATGTTGATGACGATTGTTTACCGGATATTTCAATGCGGGAAAAAATTGATGATCCAAGGTTATTTATGCAGACTATTGAATTAAAATCGAAGGTAATGACGCGCACATTTAAGGAAACATAACCTGCTTTACCGTATTTATCATTCGATGAGTAGTGATACATGGAAAATATGAATTTATCCCCGTAATGGCAAAGGTTCGATGTTTAGTTTAAAAGTTATTTGTGACATTACTGGATGTAATGGTCGTATATTTCTTGATACAGGCCCTGTTTTTTTATGTGGCGTAAACCAAAATCAAAATCATCTCGTATATTATAATCTCTAAAAACAGGGCGATAGTCATCAGCGTTAACTTCAGTAAATTTATGTTTGTCGATATCCTCAGATGGAATGTTTTCTAAAAACTCCAACTTATTAACAAAGTATTTATAAATATGGTGATCACTTAATACAACATCATAATGGCCTGAAGTAAGTAACTTTATTTGCTTCAGTTGGCTACTAACGCCGTAAAATCGTTTCTCATTTTTTACTTTTTTTAGCCATTGTGGATAACGTTTTTCTGCCCCCTGAAATGAAACGACAGTTAGGTTATCTAAATCTTTGGGCTTTTTTATGACCAACTTGTTTTTCTTTAACGTAATAAAAACATTATTATAAATTACTGCAGGGTTGGCATAAGCGCCACCAAAGGTGGATAGATCCGTCCCCATGTCTCCCATCACCGCATCGACACTGTTATTTCGAAATGCCCACGGAATACGACCAAGAGGAAAATATTTCGGAATAAGTAGATGTCCCTTAACGGCTAACGCCGCTGAAATTATATCTATTTCAATACCTCTATTCTGTTCTTGGAAAATATATGGGGGTATATCTAAACTAAAAGCCATGACCACGTCACTGGCTTTTGTCATTGTTATGAGCATACTTAAAGTGACTAAAAGTAAGAGTTTTTTAGCATTTACTACCATAGTTAAATTCCGTTTAAAAGGCATGATTCATATGTATGACGTTTCCAGAAAAATCAGTAAACCACATTGACGCTAGCTCTTAATGTATCAAAGGAACTTTAATTAAAACCTTAGATTCAACTCCGAAGTGCATAACTTAGATTAGTTGGAAAAGTAGTCAGTTGAATATATGATCACTACTTTTCCTCCGACAAGAGATGCAA
>NZ_ATUO01000311.1 GCF_000420245.1 Psychromonas hadalis ATCC BAA-638
ACCGTGCAAAACCTATTCGTGGTGAAACATAAAAACCTGATTTGGCGAAACGCAAAGGTTTTGCTCTAAAGCTAAGTTTTAAAAACATCTAACGCCTTGCTAAGCGGATAAAAATAGTTGGTTAAAATCGCGCAGCGATAACCAACTGTTTTTATTCCGTTTAAGCAACTTGTTATGTGTTTAAGTATCGCTACCAACAAAACCAGTGCCTTTAGCTCGGACCTTCATGTTCTCTTTATTACATGGAGTCATTGCTCCGCAAGATGGGCAATTAACAATATTGCCAGCTAGCATTGATGTATCAAATGAAGACGTATCTCCAAATGAAATTGGAGACGGAAACCATGTTTCACAACCAGATTTTAAACACTTAATTAGTATTTCGTTAATTTGTGACATTTATATTTTTCCTATATTTGTAGTTACAATAATGATTAGCGTTATTGCTAACCGATAAAATTTCATTGACACATAACGCCCAATTAAGCGGACTAAAATTGTTGGCTATAATGTGTAGCGAAGCGAAACTGAGCCAACTGTTTTAGTTCCGTTTAAATTGCTTGTTAGTTGCCTTTTGGACAATGCTACCGCCAGCAATAACTTGCTGATTTTCGGTAACTTTACCGTTTATAGGGTTCAGAAACTAGTACCAACATTTGAAAACATGACACATTCAATGTTTAACAAGCAGAAACTGAAAATAGAATTTCCGCTAGTGACCAAGGCCAAGATAATGGAGCCATAATTTACTTTGCATTCTGATATTAAACTCTGCTCTGGCGACTATTAGCAAATAGTAATTCACAACGGAATGAGCGTATTTGAAACAACCGCAACGCACCAATTTATGAACACAAAACAACTCACCAAAACTCAACTACACAATTCAAAAACTAAATAGTGCAATAGGATTCAAGGCAGACTAACGCCCAATTAAGCGGACTAAAATTGTTGGCTATAATGTGTAGCGAAGCGAAACTGAGCCAACTGTTTTAGTTCCGTTTAAATTGACTTGTTAGGCTTTGAATTCGAATTATTATTTAGATTTCATTAAGTATTCGTTCTTTCTGTTTTTTGTATTCTTCACTGGTTATTGCTCCAGATTTATACAATTTATTTAGAGTATTGATTCGGGAGCTAATATTATTATCATTTTTATTTGACTCTCCACCTTTTATTGCAGTAGTTTCACGATACTTTTTCAAAAAGTCTCTACCAATAGCGACGACTTCACCATCAACAATAATTATCGGGCGAGCTTGGTACTCCAAAATCGGAGTGAATATAGGGTGTTTTTTAACTAAATAATGCAAAATAATAGTATTTTCAATCAACTCTGTTTTCCATGGGTTATTCAGAGGCCCATCCCGAACTTCTGTAGTGTCACTACCCATGATTTCCCTTACTTGTTGCTCAGTAAACCCTTGAGAAATTTTAGTGATGTTTTTAGCATTGAGTGACAACATTTCTTTATACGGAATTTCATCGGCATTTGCGTTGAAACAAAAGCTAATTAAAAGTACATATAAACATTTGTAGTTTAATTTCATTATGAGCCCTTTAATTATGGTAATAAATAAATTGGATAAATGTATACACAAAAAGCCTAACGCCTCGTTAAGCGGATAAAAATGGTTGGCTATAATCGCGAAGCGATGGCCAACTGTTTTTATTCCGTTTAAACGACTTGTTAGTTGCCTT
>NZ_ATUO01000312.1 GCF_000420245.1 Psychromonas hadalis ATCC BAA-638
CCTAGTGACCAAGGGCGCAGCTAAAGCAGCACGTCAAAATAAAATACCACTTCCAAATAAAAATGTGGACGTAGAACTTTAGTTCTGCCTAGTGATCAAGGGTGCTGCTAAAGCAGCACGTCCAAATAAAATACCACTTCCAAATGAAAACGTGGAAGTGGGACTTTAGTCCTGCCTTGTCCACTATTGGCGAAGCTAAAGCATCACATCCCAAAAGTAGACTTCCAAGAAGTAAAAACTAACCAATAACACTACCTAATGCGAAGATTGGCAAGTACATCGCAACAATCAGGCCACCAACAACCACACCTAAGACCACCATGATCATCGGCTCTAATAGGCTGGTTAACGCATCAACCGCATCATCAACTTGTTGTTCATATATGTCAGCAACTTTGCTTAACATGCCATCTAAATCGCCAGACTCTTCACCAATCATCACCATTTGTGACACCATATCAGGGAAAGCGCCCGTGGTTTTCATTGCCACATTCATCTGCATCCCCGCCATCACCTCAGAACGTACACTATTTATCGCCGTACGATAAATATAATTACCCGAAGCTCCCGCAGCTGAAACAAGCGCGTCAACAAGCGGAATACCGGCAGCAAATGTGGTTGAAAGTGTACGTGCAAAACGTGCCACCGCAGCTTTGTCTAAAATCGTACTGATAACAGGGATTTTCAATACAAACTTATCGGTATTATCACGTACTTTTTGAGATTTTAAATGCGCCTTTTTAAAAGCGATCACCGAAATAGTCACAATGGCGATCATGATATACCAGTAAGCCTGTACAACCTCTGAAATACCCAATACAAACAGCGTAAAGGCAGGCAGTTCAGCGCCAAACCCTTCAAATATATCTTGGAACTGTGGGATAACAAATAACAACAGTAACATGGTTACGATACCCGCAACCGCCAATACAGCGGCGGGGTAAAACATCGCTTTTTTGATTTTAGATTTCAGTGCTTCCGATTTTTCTTTATAGATAGAGATACGGTCATAAATGGTATCTAGCGCACCAGACTGCTCACCTGCATCCACCAAATCACAATACAAATCATCAAAATATTTAGGATGCCCACGTAGCGTTTGCGACATCGGCGTACCTGATGCAACTTCATTCGCAATCGCACTCATCAATTCACGCAATGGTGCTTTTTCATTACTTTTAGCGATAAGTTGCAAGCTTTGCACCAACGGCACACCCGCATTTAACATCGTGGCTATTTGACGCGAGATAACCGCAATATCCATCGGGGTAATTCTATCCCCGAATGAGAACAAGGGTTTAGACTTCTTCTGTGTTTTAGTTACATTTACACCCTGCTTACGTAACTCCGCTTTAATTTCAGCAACCGACTCACCTTGTAGTTCACCAGAGACTTTAGCACCTTTACGGTTGATCCCTTTCCACTTAAAAGTATGAATGACTGTGGTTTTTACTTTTCTTTTTGCAGCCATGATATTTTCCTTAATTTGATACGAGGTTACTTTACTTGTTTAAAACAACAATCAAAACACGCTTCACTTGGAAGTGGGACTTTAATCCTGCCTTGTTTTAAAAACAAAAGTCAAAAGCGCAAGGCTAAAGCCTCACCTCCGACACGCAAGGCTAAAAAAAGGGTTCGCAGAGCTTACCCGCTCATTGCCTGAACTGCCGTTAAATTCGCCCTCACTTCCGG
>NZ_ATUO01000313.1 GCF_000420245.1 Psychromonas hadalis ATCC BAA-638
TTGAGAAAATCTCAACAAACAGCATGGTAAAACAGTAAACAAAGCGTATATAAAAATCTAAAACACAACCTCAAAATAGAGCGACATCTAACGCCGCAATAAGCGGACTAAAATTGTTGGCTATAATGTGGAGCGAAGCGAAACTTAGCCAACTGTTTTAGTTCCGTTTGATTGCCTTGTTAGATGCTCGCGAACAGTTAAAAAGCACTGCAAATACAAACACATATTGAAATGGAATGGTAAAGCAAACCAACAAGATTTAAAGCTACTTAATTGTTAACTTTGAACTCCGCATGAAACACACAATGAAAATCACACAAAGCCAACAATTAAACAGTTTACGAACGTTTACAACAACCCTTTTAGCTTTCAATACTCAATTCAAAAACTAGCTGACGAGTTGAAATTGAAACTCAGCAGATTACAACAACACTGCAATTTTCAGATTGACGAAATACAAGTTAGCCAATGAAAGTAACAGCACAATCAACGCTACATTTCAGATTTTCTATTTTAGAAAATCGCCACAAACCGCATGTTAAAACCATAATCAAAGCGTATTTTCAAAATTAAAACACAACTGTTAGCGTCCACGTTGAACGACTTGTTAGGCCTTTTATAAACTTAAAAAATAGTTATAAACACCAGTATCTTTCTCATACCCAAGTGATTCATATAATGCCTGAGCATTAAAGTTATCTTCACATGTCTCAAGAGCAATACCTTTTGAATTTGTTTCAATAGCAAATGCTTTAGCAGTTTCCATCAGAGCTTTCCCAACACCTAAGCGCCTAGCGTCTGACGATACATAAAGATCATTTAACACCCAACTAGACTCAGCAGAAACTGATGAAAATGTTGGATACAACTGAGTAAAGCCTAAAGCGTTGCCACTTTCATCATGAGCGTAAAAAATCACAGAATCTTTATTTTTTAAACGGTCAGAAATAAAGCTAACAGCTAATACTAAATCGCTATCTTGTTTGTAAAAAACTCGATAAGAATTAAACAACTCGCTAACTTCATTTAGGTTTTCTAATACTGCACGTTTTACACTAATACTCATTGTTACTCCTGAGGCCTAACGCCCACTTAAGCGGACAAAAATAGTTGGTTAAAATGTGAAGCGAAGCGGAACCTAACCAACTGTTTTTGTTCCGTTTGAAGTGCTTGTTATATGCAAACTATGCATTTACCTTTTTATTTATGCCTAAAAGTGTACCACCAAAACCTATAAAATACGGAACTAAGATATAGCCTAAATTTATCACTGAAATATTCCAAGGACTTGCAATTATTGCTAGCGTAGAAAAACACAATAAAAGTAAAGCAATATTCGTTTTTTGATAAAACCCATAAACACCAGCAACACACATTAGCAATATTGAAAGAAATACCGCAGGAGTAAATGGAGCAGCACTTAGCAAAACGCATAAAATAGATAATATAATTAATAATGAATTTACTATTTTCATGCTCACAAGTTTCCTTTGCATATAACGCCACATTAAGCGGCAAATTACAGTTGGCTAAAATAAGTGAGGCACGAACAAAAAGCCAACTGTAATTTGTCCGTTTGAATGCCTTATAGTAAGACCAAGCCACTTATTTAATAAAGTAACTTACTATTAGTTAAGTGGAACATGCTTCTGTTGGTTACGAATATTAAATGCC
>NZ_ATUO01000314.1 GCF_000420245.1 Psychromonas hadalis ATCC BAA-638
TAATATAATGATCAGGTTTTACGCAGGGTAAATGACTAAGGTCAAGGCGCATGATTGAGTAATAGCCGGCTATTGCGATTGAATGCAACGCAGATGTTAGTAATTTAAACCAGTAAAAACGATCAGTTACTTAGGCGGAGTGGTATAATATCCCTTGAAAATTTGACTCAGGCTATATCACCACAGTGAGACTCAAACGCGCTATTCGCTAGCTTTGTGTGCTTTCATATCAAAACTATAACCACCTTGTGCATTTGCTTTCATTTTTTCAAAAGGCAGTTCGTCCCAATTTTTATTTACTAATAAGTCGTAAAAGTCAGTACCAGGCTCAATAATTCGAAATAAAGGGGCTTGGATAGAGCGTGGTAATTTTTGCCCTTTACGATGCTTATCAATCATGACAAGTGCCCAACCAGCAGCAGTAAAATGCCCGCCTCCCAACACACTTATCTGTTGCGATGCTGTTAACGCTAATACTTTGGCTGAAGTATTAATCGTACTGATAAATACATCTTTTCCGGGGCGTAAATGATGCGCTTTAAGTGCCTCTAAACTCCCAAATGCCATCAGATCATTAGCTGTCCAAATATACTTTAGATCAGTGGAACGCTCGATCAATATATATGATTTTTGATAACTTATTGCTTGGTTCCACTCCGCATAAACCAGATGGCTAAGCTTAATATGCGGTTGCGAATTAAAATAATCTACGGCACCAGCTTGCCTTTGTATCGAGGCAGGTGTGGTTTTGTCTCCTGAGATGATCAGTACTTCTCCCGCTTGATTATCACCCGCGGTAACCAATGCTTCAGCCGTTTGTTGACCTATCCAATAATTATCTGGAATCAAACTCGTTAATAGGTATTTTTGCCAATGCGGGTTCATTAATCGTCTGCTTTGTTGCTCAGATGTTAAACCATTCAAGATAACTAATAAATAAACTTTCTGCCCTTCTAACAAAGTTAATAACTTAGGCAACACCTTTTTTTCATTAACTACTAACAAATAATCCGGTAATTGTTTGTTTCTTATGAGTTGTTCAACTTTCCTTATGATTAAATAATTATTACGTTCAGCATGAAATATTTGCAAGTCTAACTTAAGGCGAGTGGCGGCAGCATTCGCAAACAGATCAACATCTTTCCAAAAGCTTTCGCTGGATTTCCCGGGGTTAAGTAATAAGACAGAGGGTTGGCTTAATCCTAGGAGAGGGTAAAAAGTGATGAGTAATATTAATGTTGTTAGTAATTTATGCATATCTCCACCTGAAAAATGATTATCCGTTGTTATAGCGACTAACAAACTAACAATCTTAACCTATCAACAAATAAAATAAACTTTACTATCAGCATAGTTTATTTTATGAGACTGTGAGACATCCATTTTATCTATACCCGTTACCAATCAAAGTGCTTTATTCAGTCGTCAGCTCGGACACTAAGACAAGGCGCTGTATGATGACAATGGCTAGCCCTTATCGAATATACTGCAACGCCGAATTAGTTTTCGAGCTGGCGACCCACAAGGCAAGCTTTGAGGCAAGCATCTTCGTTGTTAGAAAGCATCGATTGAACCAGTTAGACCTTCAACTTTCTGCCTAGAACCTGCTCACCTCACAGCTTGCTGAATTTTGCACCTTGAATGATAA
>NZ_ATUO01000315.1 GCF_000420245.1 Psychromonas hadalis ATCC BAA-638
ACAAGACGTTTAAACGGAATAAAAACAGTTCATCATTTTTGCAAAAAAGACCGCAAAAATACTGCCCTATTTTTATCCGCTTAACGAGGCGTTATGTTTTGAGGATAATGATGAGCAATACTCACCCTGTATGGGACGTTTATGACCAGTTACGTACATCAAGGCTCAATGAAAAGTATTATGGGAAGCGTTTGCAAAAGTATGAGCAGATTAACTTCTTTTCAGAAATTGTTCTAGCCGTTACATCTTCTGCTGTAGCTGGGTTCGCGTTTTGGAATAATGATTATGGTAGCCACGTTTGGAAGGGGTTGTTAATATTATCTGCTCTAATTGCAATTTCGAAGCCTCTCCTTAATTTGACTAGAAAAATTAGATTATATGAAGAACTTTTAGCTGGCTATCGTTTATTGTCACATGATTTTAAAGACTTAAAAATTGATATTACGCAACAACAAGATTACACCGTTGCGCATCAAAAGAAATTTAAAAAAATCATAGAAAAGCAAAAAACATTAGCGACTAAGTCGCCAGAACGAACTGAAAATATAGCAGTAAAATCAGAATGTATGAAACAGGTTCTTAATGAATACCCCACAGAAATGTTCTATATACCGGAGTAGTAAAATGGCAACAAAACCATAAAAACCACAAAAAGGAAATCCTGATAAGGGAGGGAAACGTGAAGGGCATGGACAGGACTCTCAAAAGGGAACTCCTAAGAGTAATGGTGGTAATAAGCCTAATCATGTAGAGCCTGATAAACCTTGGCCTCGTCGTTAAAAAAACATAACAAGGCAATTAAACGGAACTAAAACAGTTGGCTAAGTTTCGCTTCGATCCACATTATAGCCAACAATTTTAGTCCGCTTATTGCGGCGTTATGTTCAAGGAGGTTACTTTGCAACTTTGTGAAACTTCAAAAGATTATGAGTTACTCACGCAAAAAATATACAAATCTATATTGGAGTCTGAAGGTGTCGAAAACCTTGAGGTTAAACATGACCAAAAAATAAAAGGGAAATCGGGTGTAGAGTATCAAATAGATGTTTTTTGGGAATATAAATATGCAGGAGTTAGTCATAAAGTACTTATAGAGTGTAAATATTACTCCAAAGCAATCTCATTAATACACGCTCGAAATATGTTAGGACTACTTCATGACATTCCGAATAGTCAGGGACTAATTGTTACTACGCAAGGATTTCAATCTGGAGTGATCGACTTCTGTAATCACTATGAAATTAGCCTTAAAAGAATCAGACCTCCAGAAGGTTCTGATTGGGATGGATGCATTCAGATTGTTAATATAAACGGCGAGATGTATCAAAACCAATATTTGAATTTAAGTGTCTCTTTTGATGCTAGTGATGCTGAAACAAAGAAATTCTGTGAGGCTAATGGGAACGAAATATCTTTTAATGTTTATGATTCAACGATTGAAGATTGTGGTGAAGTTTTATTTATTGGGAATTGGCTTGATAAAAATATTACCGCTAATTTAAGAGAGTGCAATGTTAAAAGAGAAGATGTAATAGAACCGTAAGCGTCTGGGTAATGGCACCTAGCTACGCTTAATATTCCATGGTAGCAACGCATCAATATCATTCGGGTTTTCAGCAATCTGCTGCAA
>NZ_ATUO01000316.1 GCF_000420245.1 Psychromonas hadalis ATCC BAA-638
TTAAACCCAAATTTATAACCTTTGAAAATTAAATAAGAACATCAATTTTTAGGGCAACTAACGCCTCGTTAAGCGGATAAAAATGGTTGGTTAAAATCGCGTAGCGATAACCAACTGTTTTTATTCCGTTTAAACGACTTGTTAGCTGACGTACAACGTTATTTTTTGGTATTAACGTTCGAAGATGCAACTGGTTTTGGCCTATCACCAGAGTTCCCCTTGAATACCACATTTTGGGGGCCTGTTGGTTTTGCTGACATCGGTTTAGCACTTGGTGCTGATGGTGCTTTAGGTTCAGGCTTAGTTGCCATAGTAATATTCTCCGCTTTTAATTGTTGATGGTTTACGATAGTTACTTTGTTTATATCTGTGTTATTTTTAACATTATTTATTACATAGATAGGAGCAGATAAGGCAATAAATACAAATGAAATTACAACAGATCTAGTAGCATCATGTAAGTAGTTACCACGTTGTATATTATTACTACCATTATGCTCGGCAGCTTCAGAAAGTCTTTCATTGAAATATTGTTTGAAATCTAGCTTTGCTAAATATTCAATTTCTTTAGAATCTTCGCTTTGTTCTGAATGCCAACTCAATAAGTCGGAATAATGTGCTTCCATGTCTTTTGCTGGAGGTATCTTTTGATATGAGTAACCATGAAATGACCTGACCGAATAATACAGCGCCACAAACATTAGCAATACAGATGCAATGCTAAGTAATATAAATGCGTATCCAATTAAATGATTATTGTATTTAAACCCAACAATCATTGTCGACAGCGCACTACCAATTACTGTGAGAGCTACAACAGGAATATTAGTTGCCGAAGCAATACTATTACGTTGCTCCAGTTCAAAATCATATTGTTTTTGATATATATCGTTATTCACATAACCTCAGAAAGTAAGCTAACGCCGCAATAAGCGGACTAAAACAGTGGGTTAAAATGTGTAGCGAAACGTAACCCACTGTTTTAGTTCCGTTTAATTGCCTTGTTATGTTTATTTTCTTTCCATACTTGCTTTAAGGCTGATGGTTTTGACATGACATGTACCAGATTCAATTTCGACATCATAAGCATACCAATCCTCATACCCTTCTTTAGAGACTGTTACGTTATAAAAACCAGACCTTTCATATGCACCCGATAAATTCATATCATCACTGCAAGCTGAGTCTTGCGGATGCGTTAACACTTCATCATAGCTAGAGTCTTGCAAAATCACTGAAGCACCGCAACTAATTGGATCGTTAGATGCTTTATCAACAATTTCGATGATAATTCCAGGTTCAAGGCTAGTAGTGCATACAGTTTCAGTTTCAACTGTATCGCTTTGGCAAGCTGATATCATTAAAGGTAAACCTAGCAGTATTATTGATTTTATAGATTTAATGAATCTCTCCTTGATAAACATAACGCCCAATTAACGGGCTAAGTAATAGTTGGCCATAATTGTGAACGGAGTGAACGCGGCCAACTGTTGCGTGTCCCGTTGAATTGCTTGTTAGATGCAACACTGGTAAAACCAAGCGATACAATAACTTAAAGGCACTGTTAAATAAACATTAGCCTCTATTTTGAGCCACACAAATAACCAATTTAGAACGAAT
>NZ_ATUO01000317.1 GCF_000420245.1 Psychromonas hadalis ATCC BAA-638
CTTTTTGGATGAAATTCATACAAAGCGTAATCCGCCCCTGGGGAAAGCAACGCAAAGCTCAATAAACAGGAAATATTAGTCGCAGCCTATGGGTGACAACAGTGTTCTACAACAGAGCCAATAAAAAGTACTACGATTTAAATTCAGCAAACCACACTGTTGCGAGACTGAAAGGTTTTCTAGCTTAGGCTCAATTAATTGTTTTTTATCAGATAAGCCCAAGTTTTTTAGCTTTTTTTCAAGCCACTCCTTCTCAACGGTCATTTTACCTACAATTTTTGTAAGCATTTCATTTTCTTCTTAAACTGCGATAAGCTCTTGCTTGTATTCTTTAACAGCCTTAGCAGACCCCATTGCAATCACTGCATTATCCAAGAATATCTTTTTCAAATTCTGAAGATTTTTAGGTGTGATGTTATTTTTACTGGCAATTTCAGCTATTGTTTTTTCATTTTCCAATAACTCAAGCACAAGCCGAGTTTTAAATTCAGCTGAACATGTTGTTCTTTTTTTGCTCATTACAAGTCTCCTATTTGGGTTGATATTATCTCAAATAGGAATAAGGATATTAATTTTATAGTTTAAATTTCTTGGGGTATTATAGAATTAGGTCATTATTTGGTACAAATGTAAGCTGATATTTTCCAAGTCCAAGATACTCAAACTCAGTTGCTTGGTTAAACTCAACTTCAACAATGCCCGCATAAGAACCAGTAATAATGGCCTGCCCTGCGGTAAAATCAACACCGCGTTTACTCATATAGTTGATTAGCCAGTACAAGGGTTTTTGTGGAAGTAAATTCGGATGCTTACCAGAAAAAGTTTGCAATAATTCATGCTGATCGATATTTATAACAAACTTGCTGGCAAGATAGGCTTTACTTTTATCTATTTCAGGGCCAATAAACAGTCCTTGATTAAGTAAACAGTCTGCGAGTTTTTCATAAAATGAAACCTCACTTGAAAAGCGATCTTGCATCAACTCCAGTGCCATGTGGCAACTTTTAACTGCATTATCAATTTCAGCATCACTATAACCTTCTTCACGAGCGGGCAAGTCTTTACCTAGCACAAACGCAATTTCAGGTTCGATATGCACTTTCCCATTTTCTGCAAATAAAGCACAAGTCTCACCCGATTGCACCGTATCGGAAAAAATAGGTGCTACAACAATTTTATTTTCACTTAAAGGTAACAAACACTTCCAAGCCGCAATACCATCACTGCGCTGATTTATCATCTGTGCTTGAATTTGTAATGCCTGTTCGCAGTTTGTAGGGGCTATTTCAGTACTTAGACGAGCTATTTTTTTCTCTGATTGGCGACTATTCAATAATAATTTCGCTGCTTTTTGAGAGGGTTTATTCATTATTTGTAACTACTCCGCACCCCTTAAAATTTGAGGTGTTTTTATAAAAATAGACTGTAAATGCTCAGGGCTAAGCCATTTATGCTTAGTTCAAGGCGAAAAAGCGCAGTTTAGGAAACGTTATACCAATTACAGTAAATAGCTAATCTATTTTACTGGTTAAAATAACTCACTTCTGCGTTGTAAGTTTTGCAAAGGGAACAACCATTTACGT
>NZ_ATUO01000318.1 GCF_000420245.1 Psychromonas hadalis ATCC BAA-638
AATGCCTTATAGTAAGACCAAGCCACTTATTTAATAAAGTAACTTACTATTAGTTAAGTGGAACATGCTTCTGTTGGTTACGAATATTAAATGCCAAACACCTTAAATGTTTTTAACAAGACGTTCGAACCAACAGAACAACTCGCTTCAAAACGCATACTCAGGGATTGCCGACCACGACTATCTATAAGACCTGCGAGAAACGAGCTTTAAGCACATTCCATTGTTAACTTTACGCGGAGGAGCTTGAAAATGAAAGTATATAACGTTGATAATTTCGCAGTTTTAATCGGCATTGATTGGGCTGACAAAAAACATGATATCTGTGAACACCCCACCCACTCTGAAAAATACCACTACTCCGTTATTGAACATAAACCAAAAGTCTTGCACGAATGGGCAATGGACCTGAAAAAGCGTTACCCAAACCAAAAGATTGCTGTCGTTTGTGAGCTTCAAAAAGGCCCATTAATTTATGCACTCACCAAGTATGACCATCTTACTTTATTTACAGTGAATCCTTCAACGGTGGCCAAATACCGCAAAGCATTTACCCCAAGTGGCGCCAAAGATGATCCGTCCGATGCATTAATAGAAGTTGAAATACTCTCGCTACACATGGATAAATTATCGGTAATTGAACCCGAATCAGTCGCAATGAGAACCCTTGCACAACTGGTAGAGTACCGTCGTAGTTTAGTACAAGACGGTGTGGATTTGTCCAATAAAATCACTACTGCACTGAAGAATTACTATCCTTATGTACTTGAATTATTTGAAGAAAAAGACACCATGATATTTTGTGACTTTATTGAAAAATGGCCGTCACTCAGCAAACTTAAAAGAGCCAGAAAGCAAACGTTATTAGACTTCTTCAACAGCCATAACTCACATTATACCGACATCAATAACGCGCGAATTACCGGTATCAGAGACGCTATGCCATTAACTGAAGACGAAGGAGTGATAGTGCCAAACCAAATGTTAGTAGAAGTCTTCATCGCAGAATTTAGAGTACTATTAAAAGGCATTAAACAACTAGATAAAGCGATAAAATCAATTTACAAAACACAGAGCGACAAAGTGATTTTTGATAGCTTACCGGGTGCAGGCCCACAATTAGCACCACGATTATTGGTTGCGTTTGGCAATAATAGAGATCGCTACCATGATGCTTCTGAACTACAAAAATATGCAGGTATTGCACCTGTAATTGAACGTAGTGGCAAGCAGATGTGGACACATTGGCGTTATAGTTGCCCGACCTTTTTAAGACAAACATTTGTTGAGTGGGCAGGGTTTTCTATACGTTATTCATTTTGGGCAAAAGCCTATTATGAACAACAAAAAAGCAAAGGAAAACCGCATAACAGCATCATAAGAGCATTAGCGTTTAAGTGGATAAGGATAGTATTTCGTTGTTGGAAAACGAACACACCGTACGATGAGTCGAAATATTTAGAAGCATTGAAACGCAGAGGCTCACCGCTGTTAAAATTTGCAATAAATAGCTAATTATTACTGGCGGTCCACCTCAGGGCGTGTTGTTA
>NZ_ATUO01000319.1 GCF_000420245.1 Psychromonas hadalis ATCC BAA-638
AATTTTGCAGTTTGAAGTGTCATGAGCTAGATGCGAAACAGTATCAAGTCGCTTGGGTATATATGTTGTTTGCGGCCATTTTCGTAATGGTAACTAAATACTTTCTCCGTGGTAAATTTCAAAGCCAAGGTCAATAATCTTCTCAGTAAGTGGATCTCCATTTATTCGTGCAATCAATTGCTCTGCGGTTACCTGCCCTATCTTTTCACGCGGGGTCACTACCGTCGCTAATTTCGGCACCATCGACTGCCCAAAATCATGGCCATGAAAACCTGCAATTGCAATATCTTGTGGTATACGTATTCCTTGACGCTGACATTCAAAAACAGCACCAGTAGCTAAATCATCATTGGTACAAAAGATACCATCTATTTGTGGATATTTAGTTAATGTTTTTTGTAATAAATCTGCACCAAGAGAGAATGAAGATGGTGCTTCCGTCATCACACTCTTTGCCTGCAAGCCAT
Source organism: Psychromonas hadalis ATCC BAA-638 (assembly GCF_000420245.1). Classification (GTDB taxonomy): domain Bacteria; phylum Pseudomonadota; class Gammaproteobacteria; order Enterobacterales; family Psychromonadaceae; genus Psychromonas; species Psychromonas hadalis. The sequence goes on from NZ_ATUO01000319.1 coordinate 468, forward strand.
TTTCCTGCATCGCTTTTTCATAACCTTGTAACCTTAACTGAGTACGAATATCCAGACGAGCACCTAGGTAAACAATGTTTTTATAACCTTTCTCAATCATAGCCGACACCATTTGGTATCCGCCATCAAAGTTATCTATACCTATAGCTTGCTCAATAGCTGGCGACACTGTATCCATCATCTCAATAACAGGAACATCTGCCGTTGCAATCATTTTTAGTGTTCTTGGAGTGTGTTGGCTTTCAGAAAGGATCAATCCATCAATATGGTAAGAGAGTAAAAAACTAATGCGCTCTTCTTCACGCTCTGCACTGTAACCATAATGGGCAAGCATGGTTTGATATCCAGCAGCCTCGGTAACTCTTTCAATGCCACGTATTACTTGCGAGAAAACTTGGTTAGCCAAAGAGGGCACTAATATACCGATTGCATGGCTCTTGGCATTAGAAAGTAATTCTGGCGCTCGGTTAGGGATATAACCAAGCTCTTCAACAGCAACCGCAATTTTTTTTTGCATGTCAGCTGAAACTTTCGAAGGATCTCTCAAGTAACGACTAATGGTCATCTTAGTGACACCAATCAGATTAGCGACATCTTGCAGAGTTGGCCTTTTTTTCTTATTATTTTTTTTCATCACATTGTCTTTTTCCATAATATTTTCTTACACCACGATGTTACACGTAACATACCAGTAAATTCAAGGTAACCGCTCAATTAATCCACCTAGCTAAATTTATCCCAAGCTGTTAGCGATTCATTATTAACTGATGTTACGCAGTTGAGGCTTGTTCTAGGTGCAAAGCCTCAATTGCTGCTTTTTGTGCTTTGATATCAAGTTTCATTTTTAAACCGAATGTCGTTAGCCCTTTTTTTATACTCAAGCACTCTAACTCGACCGTGGCTAGCAATGACATGAAAATAGGGTTGCTTTGCGTCTTTATTGTTTTGGCAGGCGATTTTGCTAACGCAGTATTGGATTTTATGTTTTGATGGAAAA
>NZ_ATUO01000320.1 GCF_000420245.1 Psychromonas hadalis ATCC BAA-638
GGTTAACGTGCGCAGACGACTATTAGTGACAGCATTATCAGGCGGTATGTTCAGACCTCACAACGCAATGTTGATTTTCATTCAGCAAACCGACTCTAATTTATAACCTTATGAAAACTCAATATAGACTTTTTTAGCAAATTAATTCAGATTTATAACCTTTGAAAATAAAATATGAACATCAATTTTCAGGGCAACTAACGCCTCGTTAAGCGGATAAAAATAGTTGGCTATAATCGCGAAGCGATGGCCAACTGTTTTAGTTCCGTTTAAATTGACTTGTTATATTTTTTATACCACAATCCAATATATATTGGTACAAATTATAAAGGTGATTAATTATGGCTAAAAATACTAGTGTTACTTTAGGTGATCATTTCGATCAATTTATAAGCCAACAACTTCATTCAGGTCGTTACGGATCTGCAAGTGAGGTACTTCGAGCAGGCTTACGCGTGTTAGAAGACCAAGAAGCTAAAATACTTAACTTACGCACAATGCTAATTCAAGGCGAGCAAAGTGGTACAGTTGAGTACAATTATGATACTTTTCTTGCTGAGCTTGATAAAGATAACCACTAATGAATAATTTCAAACTATCAGCTAAAGCAAAATCCGATTTAATTAAAATTGCAAAATATACCCAATTAACATGGGGTCAAGCTCAACGAAATGATTACTTAAAAGCACTAGATAACTTATTTCATATATTAGCAGATGAGCCTGAAATCGGTATTCACTGTGATTATATTAGGGAAGGTTATAGTAAATATCCCCATGCTAGCCATGTAATTTACTATAAAGAACATAAACTTAATCAAATATTGATCGTTCGTATTTTACATAAAAGCATGGATGTTAACCGCGCTCTCTGATAAAAATATAACGCCCACTTAAGCGGACAGAAATAGTTGGCTAATATAGTGTAGCGAAGCGAAACATAGCCAACTGTTTATGTCCCGTTTAAAGTGCTTGTTATATGGCTAATGATTAGTGTAAATCTTCCGATTTGTTACCAATAAATGCATCAATACCATCTTCATTTATTGTTTCAATAGCTTCAATTAATGCTGCTTTTTCAGTAGGGAATTCATCATTCCACACAGTTGAATTATTAAACTCGTCTACGATTTCTATTAACCAACCTCCATTGTCACCATTATAAATATCAATTTGTACTGACTTTCCATCTAATTCAAATGGCTGGCATAAAGGAGACATAATTAGTTCAAATTCATCATCTTCTAACATTCTTAAACCCACATTAATTTTATTATTCAATAGATAAACCTTCTCAAAGTTAAGAACTCTAAGCAAGGTAAATTTAAAATATTAAAGCATAACTAGGTGACTGATAAACTCATGAATCTACAAATGCCTTATAGTAAGACCAAGCCACTTATTTAATAAAGTAACTTACTATTAGTTAAGTGGAACATGCTTCTGTTGGTTACGAATATTAAATGC
>NZ_ATUO01000321.1 GCF_000420245.1 Psychromonas hadalis ATCC BAA-638
ATTATCTGCAAGGCAACTAACAAGTCGTTTAAACGGAATAAAAACAGTTGGCCATCGCTTCGCGATTATAGCCAACCATTTTTATCCGCTTAACGCGGCGTTATGTTTACTTCGGAGTTTTGTAATGAGTTATCAAGCAAAAGTTTTCAATGTAATGATCGCATCACCTGGTGATGTCGGTTCTGAAAGAGCAATTATTCGAGATGTTATTTATGAATGGAATGCCGTTCATTCGCAATCTCGAAATATTGTTTTATTGCCAATTGGTTGGGAGACTCATTCTTCTCCAGAAATGGGAAATACAGCTCAAGAAATTATTAATAATCAGGTTCTTGATAAATGTGATCTACTTGTAGGCGTTTTTTGGACTCGTATTGGTACTCCGACAACTGAATATGCAAGCGGGACAGTAGAAGAAATTGAAAAGCATATTGAAGTTAACAAACCTGCAATGTTGTATTTCTCTAGCCAGCCTGTAGCGTTGGATATGGTTGAGCCAGAACAATACTCACAATTAAAAAAGTTTAAGGATTCCTGCCAAAGTCGTGGTCTATATGAAGGATTTGATAGCCTTTCAAGTTTTAAAGAAAAACTTTATCGTCATTTACAATTGAAAATTAACGACCACGAATATTTTAAAAGTGATGAAGTTGTAACTCAATCTGAAATTGTTGAGTCAAAAACTAATATACCCCACTTAACAAATGAGGGGAAAATATTACTTAAAGAAGTAAGCCAAGACCGAAACGGAACTATTATGCACCTTCGTCATATGGGAGGCACAAATATTCAATCTAACGGTAAGAATTTTATTGAATCAAATGAACGTCGTGATGTAGCTCTTTGGGAGTCGGCTATAGATGAACTAACACAGAATGACTTTATTGTTGAAAGAGGTCACAAAGGTGAAATATTTGAAATCACTAACTTAGGTTATCAAATTGCGGATATGATCGAATTGTAAACATAACAAGTTGCTTAAACGGAACTAAAACAGTGGGTTACGTTTCGCTTCGCTACACATTATAACCCACAATTTTAGTCCGCTTAGCAAGGCGTTAGTCTGCCTTGAAATTTGAGTGTGTTTTTAGTTTCTAAGTCGTTGTATTGAGTTTCAGTGTTCTTTGTTGCGTTCGTAAGTTGATGTGCTGTGAGTATTTTAAAATACGCTCATAACGCCAAATAAGGCTGTCACTAATAGTCATCTGCGCACGTTAACCAAGTAGGCAGCTACGCTCCATTAATTCTTACTTGTTTATATTGGTGTTATTCTATTTCTAGTTTCTATTTGTGTAACCTTGTTTGGATCATGTTTTAAAATAGAGTTCGTAGTTTTTGATTCAAAGCAGTGTAAAGTAGCGGAATATCAGTAAGTTGGTTCAGTCATTCGTTTGATCCGAAAGGCAACTAACAACACGCCCTGAGGTGGACCGCCAGTAATAATTAGCTATTTATTGCAAATTTTAACAGCGGTGAGCCTCTGCGTTTCAATGCTTCTAAAT
>NZ_ATUO01000322.1 GCF_000420245.1 Psychromonas hadalis ATCC BAA-638
CTAAATTTTGCGCAGGAAAAATAGCTCAATTTAAGGCGTAAGTTGATGCCTTTCAAAGATTAACTACGTTATTCTTCTTTCGGTAGAATTAAAATAAAGACTTTAATTCTTTTATGGTTGTTTCCTTTACAAAACTTACAACGCAGAAGTGAGTTATTTTAACCAGTAAAATAGATTAGCTATTTACTGTAATTGGTATTAGTTGCACTTTTATCTAAAATAACTCACAATAAGACTGTCTAAATAAACAGGTATTATTGTGTCTGAAATTACAGTGCTCCCACAACGAAAAATCATTCATATTGACATGGATTGCTTCTATGCCGCGGTTGAAATGCGTGATAACCCTGAATATCAACATATTGCCTTAGCGATTGGTGGTAAAATTGATCGACGTAGTGTGCTTTCAACGTGTAATTATTTAGCACGTAGTTTTGGGATACACTCTGCAATGCCCAGTTTTAAAGCCAAGCAACTTTGTCCTGATCTGCTTATTATTCCGGGTAGAATGCAGATTTATATTGAAGTTTCTAAAAAGATAAAAGCTATTTTTTATCGTTATACCGATCTGGTTGAACCGTTATCACTTGATGAAGCTTTTTTAGATGTGACGGATTGTACGCAATTCAAAGGTTCGGCTACTTATATCGCACAGGATATTCGCCGTGCTATTTTTGAAGAGTTAAATTTAACCGCCTCGGCAGGTGTTGCTCCCGTTAAATTTTTAGCCAAAATAGCTTCTGATGAAAACAAACCTAATGGCATGTACGTGATCACTCCTGATGATATCCCCTCCTTTATCAAAAAACTCCCTCTGAAAAAAATTCCCGGTGTCGGTAAAGTTGCCCAACAGCGACTTGCTGAAAAGGGTTTATTTAGTTGCGCTGATGTACAAAAATATTCGGCAGAAAAGCTACTCAGTGAATTTGGGAAATTGGGGAGTGCGTTACTCAATTACAGTCGTGGTATCGATAATCGAGTAATAGAACCTCATCGAGAACGAAAATCATTGGCGGTTGAACACACCTTTAACTATGACATATTAGGTGAGCATCAATGCCACGAGGAGCTGGTGTTACTTTATGACGAGTTAACAAGACGCCTGCAAAAACTGCTTGATGAAAAGAGAGTGATAAAATTAGGCGTAAAAATAAAGTTTTCTGATTTCACCATCAAAAACACAGAGCGCCAAGCAACTGAGTTATCATTATCGCTATTTAACACACTGTTACACCACCTATTGCATAAAAGCGCTGATAAACCGATTCGCTTATTGGGTATTTCTGTAGGGCTTGCAATACGGGTAGATGAACAACATGCAGTGCAACTGAATCTATTGGATTAAGGGGAAGCTTCAAAATTACTTGCGCTTTTGTTTTCAAAATAACCCGTCATTTAGGATTGGCTTCAACATTACTTGCTATTTTGTTTTTAAAATAGCCAGTCACTTAAGGCTTTTTGGAAACAATTTATCGCAA
>NZ_ATUO01000323.1 GCF_000420245.1 Psychromonas hadalis ATCC BAA-638
CTTGCAGCAGATTGCTGAAAACCCGAATGATATTGATGCGTTGCTACCATGGAATATTAAGCGTAGCTAGGTGCCATTACCCAGACGCTTACGGTGGTTCGTTGCCAGCGCTTATTGCACTGTCTTTTTCATTAAGTTTGGCCGCTATCGGATTATCTATTTTGATTGCCACCAGTGTCGATAGCACTGAACAAGCAACCACGATTGGTGGCATTATTAATATTTTGTTAGGGGCTATTGGTGGCATTATGGTGCCCAAATTTGTGATGCCCGCATTTATGCAAGATCTCGCCAACATCTCGCCCATGTCTTGGGGCCTTGAAGGTTACTTAGATATTTTCTTGCGCCAAGGTGGTTTCAGTGATGTTATTAACGAAATACTGGCGTTAAGTAGTTTTGGCTTGGTTGCACTGTTAATCGCAACAATCATATTTAAGATAAAAATAGGAAGAGTGGCATGATAGGTTCACAAGATGAGGCACTTAAACAAGACTTAAAACAGATGATCATTGATGAATGTGAAAAAGAGGAGTTCACGGCTGATGATATCAGCGACGAGGTTTTACTCTTCTCGCCTGAAAGCGGGACCCTGTAAATAATTCTGTGTAATTACCATTTTACAGGTGGCGCTTTAAACGGTCTTCAAACTCAATTATAAACCGATTTATAGCGGGCATTATCGATTATGCGTTAGTGGTTGGGCTAGAGATGTTTGCTCCGCTCTCTTATGAAGGGTTTTCCTCAATGCAATTACTCACGAATAATTGTGTTAAACCCTTTGATGCAGAGAGAAAAGGGTTAGTTTTAGGCGAGTCATTAGCGGCTGTTTTTTTTAGCCGAGAAGAGGTTCAACATAGTACGTGGGTTTTTAAAGGCGGCATTAGCCGCAGTGAAACCGCCAGTGTGACCGGTTCAAAAGTGGATGGCACAGGTATCTTTGATGTGATGCAAAAAACATTAACCGTTAGCGGTGTAAATATTGATGATATCGATGTGGTTAAAGCGCATGGCACTGGCAGTCCGATGGGGGATGTGGCAGAGATCAATGGCATGAAACTACTGTTTCAAGAGCAACCGAGCTTCTTCTCTTTTAAACCTTATATTGGTCATACATTAGGGGCTTGTGGGGTAAGTGAGTTGTTGCTTTTAATGGAAAGTGTCGATGCAGGGTTTATCCCCTCAACCCCAAATTTTGGAAAAACAGATGAACAGTTAAATTGGTCGCCACTGCAAAGTACCATGAATTGTCACTCTGGCACATTTTTACTGAACTATTTTGGTTTTGGTGGTAATAATACTTCGCTGATTATCAGTAAGAGAGTGTCATGATCTATATTAAGCAAGTGGGTTGCATCAACTATACCCAAACGACTTGATAATATTTCGCATCTAGCTCATCGCACTTCAAACTGCAAAATTGAAGGTTTGAAAGTTGTCATTAATTCTACTCG
>NZ_ATUO01000324.1 GCF_000420245.1 Psychromonas hadalis ATCC BAA-638
AAAACGCACCAGCTCAAACAGCACATCCCTGTGCTGGCTGAGCTTAGATCGGCGGCTCAGAGCAATATGCTGTCGGTCTTGCTAAGCAACCAACTGAAGTGGTCAAGTAAAACTGGCCACGGATTTGTATTCAAACCAGAACCTGCGTTCTGATTCATTGGGTGTCAAACCTGCATTATATTGATGTGGTCTGACTTGGCTGTAATATCCAATAATATAATGCGTGATAGATATTTTAGCCTCGTTAAATGAGCCGTAACCCGAAGTCGGTACCCATTCTGTTTTTAAACTTCTAAAAAACCGCTCCATTGGTGCATTATCCCAACAATTTCCTCGGCGACTCATACTCTGGGTTATTTGAAAACGCCATAATAATTGCCTGTATTTTTTACTGGTGTAATGACATCCTTGATCCGAATGAAACATCACTCCTTTAGGTCGACCACGTAACTCATATGCCATCGATAAAGCTTTACCCGTTAAACGCGTATCGGGTGAAAATGATATTGCCCAACCAATTACTTTTCTTGAAAATAAGTCCATTACCACCGCCAGATATGCCCAACGATTACCAACCCAAATGTAAGTGACATCACCACACCATGCTTTATTCGGCATACTGACAGAAAATTCTCGATTAAGTATATTCGGTATATCTATACGTTCATTTCCTGTTTTCTTGTACTTATGAGCAGGAAGTTGGCGACTCGTTAAATTTAGCGTTTTCATCAACTTACTTGCTCGATAACGACTTAATTGAGTGCCATTGGTTGTCACTATACCCGCTATCGTTCTAGCCCCCGCAGAGCCACCACTCACTTGATGAGCCGCTTTAATTTCACTGATCAATTTAACATGTAAAAATGAGGTGCCTCTTGGTCGATTAGACCAATATTTATAACTACTACGATTGAGTTCAAACACATCACAAATGGCTGAAACGGGATAGCTCTGCTTGACTTTATCGACTATAGAAAACTGCTTATCGAGTCCGATATCAAGAGAGCGGTAGCCTTTTTTAATATGTCTTTCTCCATTTCAATCCGCTTTATTTTCTTTTCTAATTCACGAATTTTAAGTTGGTCAGGTGTCATTGGAGTCGCCTTCGGAGAAAGTCCTTGGCGTTCCTCTTTGAGCTGACGAACCCACTTGTCCATTGTTGATTTACCAACATTCATAGCTTGTGCGGCTTCCCTCACAGAATAACCTTGATCAACCACTAATTGTGCAGATTCAAGTCTAAACTCGGGAGTGAAATTGGTTTTTGGTCGCTTTGTCATTGTGTCACCTATCTTAATTTGGAAGTGATCATATCACCTCTAAGTAGGTGGCCAAATTAACTATGCCACTTCAAACTCTTATCAAGAAAAATGGAAGGGGTTGTGTGTACGTTTTGATTATAATATCTGCTTAAACCTTAAACCTTAAACCTTAAACCTTAAACCTTA
>NZ_ATUO01000325.1 GCF_000420245.1 Psychromonas hadalis ATCC BAA-638
CATTGTTTATTTTTTCTAGGAGTTTTCATATGCAGATTAGTCTCTTAAATATTATGATAGTAAGCCTAGTTTACTGCCAACTCTACAGCTTGGCTTGGCTAGCCTAACGCTGCGTTAAGCGGACAAAAATTGTGGGTTATAATGTGTAGCGAAGCGAAACGTAACCCACTGTTTTTGTTCCGTTTAAACGCCTTGTTATAGCGCTTCTCCAATAGGCTTAGGCAACCTCTTCCTTACGAGAATTACGATGCTAAATATTAACATGCCTATCGATAGTAAATTGATAGCAAACCCACTTCTTTCGACCATCGGGGTATATCTATCACCATCATGGTAAGTGAAGAAGAACGAAAGACCAGTTGTAAAATTGTAATTAAACTCAGGGCTAAATATCCTAACTGTCTGTACTGCGTAAAATACAACAAACAACAAAAAACCTAATGATGTACTTTTATACGTAAAAAAACACGCAATAAGCCCAAACGCTAGGTAAATGGTATAAACCATATTTATCAGGCCATTTTGCAAGAAAAGGCCCACTACATTTGAACCACCAAGTGCAATTAAAATGAACGAAAAGAGCGTAAATATTTTTTCAGAGTACTTCATACTTCTCCAGTATAATCGTGCGCTATAACGCCTCGTTAAGCGGATAAAAATGGTTGGTTATAATCGCGCAGCGATAACCAACTGTTTTTTCCGTTTAAACGACTTGTTATGTTTTTGTTTCGGAATGTTGGTCTTTTTCATATTGAGCATAAAGAATATCAGCAAAATCTAATTCTGTTATAACTCCTAAAACAAGGTCTCTTACGGCATCGGCGAGTAAATCATTGTCTGAGGTTAACTCATAATCATTAAGCGATAAATATTCAAAAGCTACGGCTAAACCAGTGCGCTTATTAGCATCAGGTAGCGCATGAGATATAGCAATACTTGCTGTATATTTTGATGCGATTTCGAAAACATCATCCAGTCCATTATAAACAATTGCATTATCAATACGGCTTAAAGCTCCCTGTAACTTTGAAAGATCAACGCTTCCTTTCATCCCAGGTTCAGTTTCAAGAATAAATGTATTAATTTCAACAACTCTTTCATATGGAAAACAAATTATTTTCATTACATGTAAGCCAGTTTTTTAAATGTTTTTATGTGAGTTCTTAAGGCTAGCTTGGTCTCTGACTTTACAATTTGCTGACCGGAGATACCTGACAGGTCAAGCTCTTTGGTGGCTCTGATTTTAGGGCGTTGTACTGCTTTAACCCCATAATTTTCTACTTTAAAAGTCATAATTAGTATTCCAAATATACGATAACTTTAATTATACTCTGATAATCAAAGAAAACATAACGCCTCGTTAAGCGGATAAAAATGGTTGGCTATAATCGCGAAGCGATGGCCAACTGTTTTTATTCCGTTTAAACGACTTGTTAGTTGCC
>NZ_ATUO01000326.1 GCF_000420245.1 Psychromonas hadalis ATCC BAA-638
TGAAAACTCAATATAGACTTTTTTTAGCAAACTAATACAGATTTATAACCTTTGAAAATAAAATATGAACATCAATTTTTAGGGCAACTAACGCCCCATTAAGAGGCAAAAATGACTTTGCTAAAATGTTTGAGGAACGAAAAACAGCAAAGTCGTTTTTGTCCTGCTTTAATGGCTTGTTAGGCGAATACTCTACCAGTAACCAACACACGTTAAGCAAACTTTAAAAAATAATAAACCGTCGCCACATTTAAAAATGACCAACGATAACTTGAGCCATAACACAAAAGCCCGAACAAGCTAATTCGCGGAGGACTTTTTGTCTTTTATAAAAGCCCTTCGACGATATTAGCGATAACGATACTGCCTTTGGCGAAACCCTACCAAACAACTAAACGCTAAAAAAATGCACACTTAAATTAGTAGACGCTGTTAACAATAATATTAAGTGGCGAATTCCGCCTAACGCCTTGCTAAGCGGATAAAAATGGTTGGTTAAAATCGCGAAGCGATAACCAACTGTTTTTATTCCGTTTAAGCAACTTGTTATGCAACTGTTCGGCTAGGGATCAAATTAATCCCTACCTCAGATACTTCTCCGATCTCATTTAATAATGTATCAAACTCTGCCATTATTTCTAAAACCTTCGTTGGAGAAATATTAAATACAACTTCTAATTGCTTACTCAAATCTTGCTCTCTATGAGCTGCACAGCATAATCTAATGTTTTTTAGCCAAGCAGCATGCTCAGATTGAAACTTTCTAATTTTTTTAACTTTACTACCCAACGAAACTAAGAATTTCTCTCCGCCTTCTAGTTTAGAAGCTTCTTTTCTGAACTCTTTTCCAGTCATGTTTGGAATATCCAAGCATGCTTCATAAATATTTACAGCCGCCATTCTTGCGTAGTATCGTTTTTTCCATTGATTTGTTTCAAACATCAATGCTTCGCCAGTAACTGCAAGATCAAAAGAAGTTGAATTTACATACCCAGCTAAATTCCAAACATACTCAAGAGGCTTGTTTTTTTGTCGCTTCGTTTCACTAACACCAGCAGACATAACCTCTAGTGTTTTCTCTAAGGTTTCTAACTTATCGCTAAATGTCTTACGCAACATTTTTTCGTTATTAATTATATAGTCAAGTACATTTACGTCTTCATTCTTATCAAATAATGATGGGAACATACAAATCCTTAGGTTGCATAACGCCCAATTAACGGGCTAAGTAATAGTTGGCCATACTTGTGAACGGAGTGAACGCGGCCAACTGTTGCGTGTCCCGTTGAATTGCTTGTTAGATGCAATACTGGTAAAACCAAGCGATACAATAACTTAAAGGCACTGTTAAATAAACATTAGCCTCTATTTTGAGCCACACAAATAACCAATTTAGAACGAAT
>NZ_ATUO01000327.1 GCF_000420245.1 Psychromonas hadalis ATCC BAA-638
TCCTGCCTTTTGATGCTTGAATTAACAACTGACCAGAAAGCAAACTCATTCTGTTTGTTTTAAACCCGTTTGCCCTGTATGTAAAACAGGTAAAAAAGGAAATGTTGTGGTTATATTTTTTCATGATAACACTTGATTTTGCATGAGTCTGTCGGCTTTAATGCGTAGTATAGAGGAAAGCAGATTAATTTTATCTTTATCATGCAGGTTTGTACTTGTTACCAATACTCAGGAAAGGTATTACTGTTAAAGTGAATTTTAAAAGCTGTGATGCTTTGAAGGCGGCAGAATAAATATTTAGGATCGGCTTCAAAATTACTTGCGCTTTTGTTTTCAAAATAACCCGTCACTTAAGGCTTTTTGGAAACAATTTGTCGCAAGTTATTTTGTAACGATTCCTAACATCTCTACTTTTTATATAAGGCAATTTAACCATGACTGAATTTGAAAAAATGCAACAAGGTCTCGACTATGATGCACAAGCACCTGAGTTTTCCGCACTGCGTGATAGCGCGTTTGAATTATTGCAAAAAATTAACCAGTCTCAATTTGACAAAGCAAAGCCTTATCTGGCGTCATTGCTAAAAGGGCTGGGTGAAAATAGCATTGTCTGCCCCCCGTTCCAGTGTGAATATGGTAAAAGTATTCGTATTGGCAGAGACTGTTTTTTAAATATGGGTATTACCATGTTAGATAACGCAACCATAACAATTGGAAATAATGTATTAGTTGGCCCCAATGCACAGTTTTATACCCCAACTCACCCACTAGATCATCTACAACGTAGAAAGTGGGAAGTACAATGCTTACCGATTGTGGTTGAAGATGATGTTTGGATTGGTGGTAATGTGGTGATTTGTCAGGGGATAACGATTGGTGCTCGCGCGATTATTGCAGCAGGCGCAGTGGTTACGAAGGACGTTGGCGCTGATACCATGGTAGGTGGTGTACCCGCCAAGTTTATCAAACAGTTAAATTAAACGAATAATAGCAATTTCACTAACGGATTTATCTTACTTGTTAAAAAAAGCTATTTTTGCGTGAACGTTTTACAAAGGGAATAATCTTTTGCCGTAACTTTCGCCTTGAACTTGCTCTTTTTTACTAGGTAAACTTAGACCATTTTGTATTATTGAGTTTTTAATTACTAAATGTTTTTTATCTCTCCATTATCACCTGTGTGCACTTTAAGTTATTCTTTTGTTGGTACATTACTTTATCTGCTAGCGCAATTAAGGTACCTGCTGTGTGCCATCATCAGGATAAAAAGCAAAACCAATACAGCAACTCATACCAATCCGCCTAAGTAACTGATCGTTTTTACTGGTTTAAATGACTAATATCTGCGTTGCATTCAATCGCAATAGCCGGCTATTACTCAATCA
>NZ_ATUO01000328.1 GCF_000420245.1 Psychromonas hadalis ATCC BAA-638
GGCAGCAAGGCAAATTGTGCCAAGGTGCTAGGCATAAAATTGAAGTATAGTTATTCTACATAGAGATTTTATAACAACGCAGATTGGTGCAATTTCCCTTGCCCTACGGGGCGCAAGCTGACAAAGCATCTTGAGGTAACATGGGTATAGATACGGAGTCATATCTGGTTTATTACTTTGCTCGGCGGCGATAAAAATGCCCATCAACAATAAAAATAACACTGAGCCAATGATGATGAGTTGATTCTTTCTCTTATTTTATAAATCTTTTTCAGTTGTTAATTTTTCCATCAAAGTATCCAAGTGAACTGTATTTATATGTAATAGCAGTATATCTGTAAATTATTGATTTATATTTAAAAAATAGTTAATAAAATGCAAATTATGGCAATAAAATCTATTACAACATTGATTTTAATTGACGCACGGTTATGAGCCCCTGCACTTATTTCCTTTATTTTCCAGAAATAAATTTGTAACATTTTGTAACATTAACTTCCCTCTTCCCTCTTGATATTGCCAAGCTAATATTAGGTACATATGCTAGCAAAATAATTTTTATAAGCCGTACGGATGGCCATATGTTCAGCTCTATACCTTCCTCAAAAAAAGCACATGGTTTCACCTTAATTGAAATGGTTATTGTGATTATTATTCTTGCTGTTTTAGCGGCCACCGCGATCCCTAAATTTATCACTATAAAAGAGGACGCCCAACTTTCTACGGTGCAAGGAACCGCCGGAGCCTTTGCTGCTGCGATTGAATTGGCTCACATGAAATGGCTCTCAACAGGAAATTCTGGCCCGGCTGATAATTTACAAGTATATGGGACAGATAGTAGTGGAGAGTTAGACTTTAATGAATGGGGATTTCCTGCGCAACATTGGCCACCATTTGAAGCAAACCCTAAACTTGATAATACTGAAGACTGTATCTCAGTCTGGATAACCGTATTAGCCCCCGCACCAAGCGTATCTTTATTAGATGATCTGGAAATATCAGACTATCAGGTCACCTACCCCGCAGTCAGCCAATGCCTGTTTACCTATAACGCCCAACCAAACTTATCAATTCGTTATAACGCACAAACTGGCCATGTTAATGTCGAAGAAAACTAATTATATGCAATAAGTATATTGATGGTGTCATACCAATCCAGCTAAGTAACTGATCGTTTTTACTGGTTTAAATGACGAGTACCAATCCGCCTAAGTAATTGATCGTTTTTACTGGTTTAAATGACTAATACCTGCGTTGTATTCACTCGCAATAACCAGCGGCTCTATTTGACTTCGTCAAACAGTACGCAGTACAAAACAAATGACCGTTTTGCTTATTACTCAATCATGCGCCTTGACCTTAGTAATT
>NZ_ATUO01000329.1 GCF_000420245.1 Psychromonas hadalis ATCC BAA-638
ACTTTAAAAGTTTTTGTTGGCTCAAACTCACCGAGTTTGTTGGTTCGGACTCGGTAAGTAACTTGCGTTAGTTGCCTTGTCTGTGGGGCGTATTATAGGGATCTGAATCACGTTGGCAACACTTTATTAGCATATAAATTTCGTTAGCTTATTAAACAAACAAAAGGCTGTATTAATATGCGGATCAGGCTATTTAGTTGAGGTAAATGAGGATTGAGACCGTTTATAAAGCGTAGCGTTAAACAACTCAGTGATAAGAAGCGTACCTACGCTTACTTTATAGTTAGATAAAAGTAAGAAATTGGCGTCATTATTAATGACCGAACAGTGCGAATGAATTATTCAGTGTCGTTACACACCATTTTTAGATGAAATTATCCAGTAAAAATCCCGACAATAGTGCTTTTAATTACAGAGATAAAAAAGCCTAGCTTCCAAGCTAGGCTTTTGGGGGTAATCACCTCCATCTGGATGAATATGTAACTCATGTAATCCTTTACTAGGGAGCCAAGTGTCCAGTAATGTCATCTTTTTTGATTCTTCACCTCCAAAACAGTCTTGCAGTGTGATAACGATTTCCTTGTCGGGGAACTGTGTCGATAGCTGTTAGTTCAACTACCTGAAATTTATAACCTTAAACACACGTTACAGATTAAATATGACACTTTAAATATAGAGTTCAAATAGAATAAATACAGTCGTTGAAGGTGCGGTGCGTATAAAACCTCATTGAGAGTTTAAATTGGCCGTATAGCCCACCTTTCTAATCATGACTAAGTAGGATTTAGCCTCTGTGGATAGGCATAAAATAGGTTTAAGCACGGTTTCAATGTGTATTTTTAAATTTATCCATAGGATTTCCACACAATGGCTGGTAAGTATTAGTCGTAATGAGCAATAAAAAGTAAAAAAATTAGCTATTAATAGACATGATATGTGACGACCTGTCATTTCGGTGATTCAAAACATAAAACGCTGAAACGAGTTAAACGAAAAAATCCCTGTCGAGGTCAGTCAACAGGGATTATTTGGATTTAATTGCAAGCTTAGCGATGGTGAACATTACTCATTAACTATCGCTGCGCGATATTCACCCTACTATCACTATTCATATTGGCCATTTGTTATCTCATTACATCTCAAAAATGATTATTAATCATTTTCTTCTGCCCAAAAAACTACATACAGATAATAAATTTCTCAAACGCCCTAAACAAAAAACCCCAACCTTCTTTCGAAGATTGGGGTTTATCGGAATTAGGCGCTTGGCGATGACCTACTCTCACATGGGGAGACCCCACACTACCATCGGCGCAACTGCGTTTCACTGCTGAGTTCGGAAAGGGATCA
>NZ_ATUO01000330.1 GCF_000420245.1 Psychromonas hadalis ATCC BAA-638
AATCCGCCTAAGTACTGGTTTAAATGACTAATATCTGCGTTGCATTCAATCGCAATAGCCGGCTATTACTCAATCATGCGCCTTGACCTTAGTCACTTACCCTGCGTAAAACCTGATCATTATATTAAGCGGAATGGTATTAGTGATTTTTTAGAAGCTCGGGAGACATTGTTAACTTGGTTTTCTATGCGTTTCGGGGTACAAAACCTAGAAAATGTCATTCTTTCTGAACTGAACAAATAACCAGAATCTACATTCCTCAACAAAATATAATAAGTGCTATTTTTAACAGTTAGCCTAAGAGAAATTATTATGACACCTCCCTATACAAACATCGTGATCCTAACGGGTGCTGGCATTTCAGCTGAGTCAGGCATTCAAACCTTTCGAGCCGTAGATGGGCTTTGGGAAAATTGTCGTGTAGAAGATGTGGCGACACCTGAAGGTTTTATTACAGATCCTGATTTTGTGCAAGATTTCTATAATCAAAGGCGCAACAAACTACAGGAAATAACCATCCAGCCCAATGCTGCACATTTGGCGCTTGGCGAGTTAGAAGCCAGATTTTCTGGCAGCTTAACTATTATTACGCAAAACATTGATGACTTGCATGAAAGGGGTGGTAATACCAATGTCATTCATATGCATGGGGAGTTACTAAAAGCGCGTTGCAGTGCTTCGGAAGAGATCGTGGAACATAAAGGTGACATTGTCACGGGCGATTTGTGTAGTTGCTGTAAAGCACCCGCGCAATTACGCCCGCACATTGTTTGGTTTGGCGAAATCCCTCTTAAAATGAATGTTATTGAATTAGCGATTGAAAAAGCTGATTTGTTTGTTGCTATCGGTACTTCTGGTAACGTGTATCCTGCTGCTGGTTTTGTACAGACTGCTAAGATGTATGGAGCGCACACGTTAGAAATTAATTTAGAGCCTAGCGCTACGGAAAATCAATTTGAAGAAAAACGTTATGGAAAAGCAAGTGTCGAAGTTCCTGCTTTGGTCGTAGAGTTATTAGCGAGTGAATAAGCAACGTTTTAAAATCGTGTAATAACATTTGGTGGATGCTAGTCGTATTAGCTCGTCATTTTGATGATTTGTAGATTGTTCTTTGGTCATGAAATTGTAGATTTGAAAATTCGAAGTGAGAGCGTTAGTCACTTAGCTCTCTCGCTCACCATGAGGCGTTTTCGAGCTAGCTTTCGATGGCGGAATGGGGCATATATGGACGCCCCGGTTATTGCAAGTTTTAATGAGGAATACAGTCTGCTGTCATATATCCGACGTCTCAATAGGCTATCAATAACCTGCGCCATGATGTAATACGAATCCTGTCTCCTA
>NZ_ATUO01000331.1 GCF_000420245.1 Psychromonas hadalis ATCC BAA-638
TCAATCGCAATAGCCGGCTATTACTCAATCATGCGCCTTGACCTTAGTCATTTACCCTGCGTAAAACCTGATCATTATATTAAGCGGAATGGTATCACTTGTAATATTTCATTATTAATAACAAATGGGTGCTTTAGTTGGTTGCTTATGGTGTTTATCATTTTTGCAGTATTACTTTTATTGTTAATATTTTCCAACAAAATAATAAATTCATCACCTCCAATCCGAGCGACGGTATCTGAATGACGAATACAGTGTTTGAGTCGCAAAGAGGTTTCGATAAGAACCTGATGCCATAACTATGGCCCTTTGTATCGTTAATAATCTTAAAGTGGTCTATATCAATATAAAGTAATGAAAAAGTGTTCGAATTTCGCTCAGACTGAGCAATGAGGTATTTAAGGCGCTCAAATAACAGGTATCTATTAGGGATTTTTGTCAGGTGGTCATAATGAGCGAGCAACTCTAGACACTTAGCTTCACTTATACGTTTACTAATATCGCGATTTATCCCCAACGCACCAATCAGACTATCATCATCGTAGATAGGTACGCACATTGATTCAATCCAGCCAATATGACCATCTTTATGGCGCATACTAACTTCATCCAAATTCCTGTACTGCAGACATCACTTCGCTAGTGATGTCTGCAGTATTTTCTGGCACGTGCAACATATTGACGGGTCGACCAATCGCTTCTTTTTTGAATAGCCGTACAGTGTTTCTGAACCTTTATTCCAATCTGTAATGATGCCTTTAAGGTCTGTGATGACCAATGCATCGAAGAGATAATCAAAGGCTTTATTCATTTTTTTAAGTATTTTTGAATTCATGAATTTATAACCACTATATTTAAATTTTCACACAATATTAATACTTTTGTCACTTCAATATATTGGGGAACAGAAATATCCAATGGAACAGAGCCGACATAAAAAGCTTAGTCGATCTTACCAAGAAGAAAACGTTTTCGTAACTGCTCCATCGGTACTTTTTAATAAGCCTATTTCCCTAATTTAAGCCATTAAATTGCGCTTTTAAACCATAACTAGAGATAAAAGAGTTTCGCTCTAAGCATTTTGTAATAACATGTTTTTAATATGTTATTTTAGTAGCAATACAGCGTTGATATTTACAAAAGACTTGGTTTTTCAATGGACATCACTAAATAACAAAAAAAGGTGCGATCCTAGTTGCCATGAAAAAGTAATTCCGATTACATTAAGTATGTGATCTAAATTTTGCGCAGGAAAAACAGCTAAATTTAAGGCGTAAGTTGACGTAAATGGTTGTTCCCTTTACAAAACTTACAACGCAGAAGTGAG
>NZ_ATUO01000332.1 GCF_000420245.1 Psychromonas hadalis ATCC BAA-638
ATCTGCAACACCGTCATTATCATCATCAAGATCGGCATTATTACCTGTACCGTCATTATCCGTATCCACAGATTCAGCCACATCTAACGGGAAAGCATCATCAACATCTGCTACACCGTCATTATCATCATCAAGATCGGCATTATCACCTGTGCCGTCATTATCCGTATCCACAGATTCAGCCGCATCTAACGGGAAAGCATCATCAACATCTGCTACACCATCATTATCATCATCAAGATCGGCATTATCACCTGTGCCATCAAGATCGAAATCCTCACTTTCCTGCGCATCCAGTGGAAATTTATCAAATTCATCAGCAACGCCGTCACCGTCGCTATCTGCATATAACATTATCTCGCCATTTTCATCTTTATATAAGAGTTGACCAGACAGACTTACTTCTTCATTATTTGCAATTTGTTGAGCAATTTTTTCTCCTAATACTTGCGCACCATTATGTAAATCTGCAGATTGTTGCAAGAGTAAGTTCGCATCAAATTCTTCAGGTAAAAGTTTTGCTAATGCCTTCGCCGAGTGTGCTAATAAAGTAGCACCTGTAGCAATATAATCTTCATAAATACTCAAATCAGGCTGTTTAAGTAGCTCTCGAATTTCAGTTACGGCTTCTTCTTTTGATTGACCCGCGAGCACTTTTAAATTAAACAATGTTGTTATCGGAGTGATGATTTGAATTTTTTCCGGAGAATAATTTTCAACAAAAGATTTCATTTGATAATCATGTGTTATAGGAAAGTCTGGCGCATCGGCATCAATAGTTTTGCCTTTGAGAGATTTTGAAATGATTGGGTAATCTGCAATATCACCGCTAACATTCGTAATATCTAAGGATGCGAAACCGTTTATGTTTGTCCATGCTTGTGGCTCATCAGCATCTGGTTTTCCATCTGTATTAACATCCAGCCAAACCAGCGCCTTAAATAAGTAACCGTCTACCACTCTTACATTGAGTCTTTTTAGCTGAGTTTCCGGACTATTTTTATCGCCGCAGCCTCCCATAACAACAACGAACAAAACCACTATCATTGATTTAATAAAATTCATTTTATTCTCTCCTTAACCTCGATTCTGGATACGAAAATCGATACAGCACAGTTACTTTCGCGTTAAATAATTTACCAATAAACAGCCGTATTAATTGCCAACAAAAGCGATAACTACTTTGTCGTTATCTAATGTGCGCGTAAAAACATAAGCACTTTTTTGTTTAATAACGTCATGTTGACCAGCCCCAATTGCAGGGTGTGCTTTTCT
>NZ_ATUO01000333.1 GCF_000420245.1 Psychromonas hadalis ATCC BAA-638
ATTATATTAAGCGGAATGGTATAATTTACAATTAAGGAGTATTAAAAATGAATGATGCTATAGAAACTGCCCGTCTTCAAAACAGCTTAAAGAACCCTATTGTTGCTTTAGCACTTGGATTTTTTATTCCGGGGGCAGGTCAAATGTACGCAGGCTCAGTGATGTGGGGAACAATTGCACTGATTGCTACTATTGTTTGCTTTATTACTATTATTGCATCGCCACTTGCTTTTATTATTTGCCTTGTCAGTTTGTTTTTTGGATATTCATGCACCAAAAAAGTGAATGACAGGGTGTTAGAAGCAGCAAGCAAAGTCGGATAGTATTGAGAATATGCACTTTAAGAATTTCTTTCTTGTGCATATTATTATCCGTTCGCGCATAATACCAATCCGCCTAAGTAACTGATCGTTTTACTGGTTTAAATGACTAATATCTGCGTTGCATTCAATTGCAATAGCCAGCTATTACTCAATCATGCGCCTTGACCTTAGTCATTTACCCTGCGTAAAACCTGATCATTATATTAAGCGGAATGGTATAAGATATAAACGTTCACTGAAAACTCATTAGGTCTTTCATATGATCACAATACACTTCTCTTGTTATGACACATAGCAACTGTTTTTTGCGACCTATTATTTGATGTTAATAGTTGTTAACTTGCCCCAATAAATAACGAACAACTTACTGGTAATACAGCGGTTTTGTGATATTTTTGTTTTTTACTGGAAATTCAGTGTGTCGTGCATTTTGGGTGATGAATAATTTAAGTTTAACCTGTTATCAAATAAGGGGATTTAACATAAATTACTGATCATGAATATTTAGCTGTCTTCTTTGCTCTCAAAAAACGCCACTGCTTATTGAGCTTAACCTCGATGCAATAAAATACTTATATAACGCCGCGAATAAATATTTAACAGTGAATATTTTATTGACGGAAATGGATGATTTACACCATAAAACCATCCCATTTTTATTTTAGCTGTAACCAATCATTCACCGCTATTGGACCGTGCAATTGTTCAGCAGGGGGGCGGGTACTGTCAACTTAACAGCCCCTCAACCAATTGTGCGATAATCTGCTGATGAAAAATTCAAATATCTATGCAGGTTATCGTTATCCAGCCCAAATCATAAGCCACGCAGTTTGGCTTTATCATCGTTTTACGCTCAGCTTTCGTGATATCGAAGAGTTGCTTGCAGCTAGATGTGTCGTTGTCAGTTATGAAACGATTCGTCAGTGGTGTAAAAAATATGGCTCAAT
>NZ_ATUO01000334.1 GCF_000420245.1 Psychromonas hadalis ATCC BAA-638
AACGCCGCAATAAGCGGACTAAAGCAGTGGGTTATAATGTGGAGCGAAGCGAAACGTAACCCACTGTTTTAGTTCCGTTTAATTGCCTTGTTATGTTTCTATTTTCAACTCATCTCGACAAATTTCTTTGATCTCTTTTATTGCATTATCTACGGCATTTTTAACACCATAAATATGGTCTTCAACTTCATCAAAATCACCCCAATCAACCTTACTGCGATTAGAAATAATATTGATTTTTTCTATCGAGTTTTGAACACGTTCATCAATATAGACTGAGTTTATAGATGCGGACTCCATTAGCCAAGCAACGGCTTCTTCGTGGCCCTTATTAATACCTTCAACTTCTTCTTTATATTCTGATGAAGTTACTCTCTCATTAAATTCATTTTTCTTGCGCTCAAGATCTCGTTTTAGATTGGGATCATTCGGCCAAGTATCGCCGTCATGCGAAAGATAATATTCATGCTCTCTTTCGAGGTAGAGATGGTAATGAAACTCCTTCGATTGATGATAAGCGTGTTTTTTAATAAGTAATAATTTTTCAAAAACTTCCTCATAGATAGCTTGTTTCTTTAGCCATACTTGCTGGTTGATCCAACTTTTTTCAGAAAGTGTTTTTTTAATGTTTTCGACAATTTCAGTATTAGTTCCGAGCTGTTTTGTAAGTAATATAAAATCTTCTTTAATTGCATAGTTCTTTGCTTTTTCTTTAGCGTATGTAGCTAAAAATCCTGCTAAACAAGCTAAAACCGCAGTAAATACATATGATATATAGTCCATTTAAACTCCGAAACATGAAAGAAACATAACGCCCACATTAAGCGGACTAAAATTGTTGGCTATAATTTTGTGAGGAACGAACAATAGCCAACTGTTTTAGTTCCGTTTAAATTGCTTGTTAGATGCTTTTTTTACTATTAATAGAACAATAAACTTCTCAAGAAAATTTAACTGCACCATATAAAACAACCGAAACTAACCCCGTAATTACAGCCACATCAAACCCAAATTTATCAGCTATAAATACAGCAATTAACAATGAAGCTTTACTACTATTTTTAGCACCCAAATTTTCTAATTTATTTCTGAGGTTTGCATATTTTTCAGAGTCTGTGCATATAAGCTCTATAAATTCATTTTTAACCAGACATTGATCAGAGCCCTAGCTGACTTTTTCTATTTTATACAAATATTCAGCATGCCCACCGATAAGATGAATGATTTTTCTCCTTAACTC
>NZ_ATUO01000335.1 GCF_000420245.1 Psychromonas hadalis ATCC BAA-638
GCGCACATAACAAGTTGCTTAAACGGAAAAATAACAGTTGGCCATCGCTTCGCGATTATAGCCAACCATTCTTTTCCGCTTAGCAAGGCGTTAGGTTTTAATCACACATGGAGTTTATGTGAAAATGCATAGTGATTGGACAAGGAGTGATAAGATTGCATTTGTAGGGATTCTTTCCTTTTTTATTATCACAATTTGGCAAAAAAATGTACATGAGGTTTATTTGGAATTTTTCAATGATTGGACAAAAGGCGATATAACCGCACTATCTTCTGCTGTAGTAGCGCTTTCCGCATTAATTCTTGCAATCTGGCAAGGCATTACAATTAAAAAACATAACGTATTAAGTCTTCAGCCTTTAATTCGTTTTGCTAGTGAAGTATTAGTATCTAAAAAAGGTATCTCATTAATAATTTGTAACCATGGTCTAGGGCCCGCAATTATTACATCAATGTTTTACGTGGTGGATAATGTTAGGTATGAGTTAATTAATATTAATGGTTTTGCTGACTTAAGAAAAAATATTGGCTTAAGTGATCTCGAGTTTGGGTTGAGTTGTAATCCTAAAATTAAAGGTTCAGTTATACCAGCTGGAGAAGAAATTACATTTTTCCAGTTTTCAAATTTAGATGGTTCAGCTTTAGATAATGCAGAAATAAATAAAAGAATTATTAATTCCTTACCTAAATTCATCGTGCATTACAAATGCACATATGGGAAATGTCATGAACAAGATTGGTCTTGGGATTTTGTTGATAATTTAATATAGTAATTAAATTATTTTATATACAAAAAACCTAACAAGGTCAATTAAACGGAACTAAAACAGTTGGCTAAGTTTCGCTTCGCTACACATTATAGCCAACAATTTTAGTCCGCTTATTGCGGCGTTAGATGCAATTGGAGAATTAAAATGAGCTGGTTATCTACTATAAATGTCGAAGATTTGGTAAACAATGCACCGGCTCTAGAAATCTATGAAAGCTTACCCGCAATGGGTTTCGAGGAAGATAAAGCTGTGAAGTCTATGATTTTTACAGAAGGATATTTTGTGACTAACACTGAGGGCGAACCTCTGAAGAAAATGGAAAACACAGAAAACCTTCCGAGTAATGCTGTTTGGACTGTAGTTAAACACACATTGATTAGGTCAAATTCCGATAATTTCCATTTAAAATATAAGCAGCTAAACGATCGTTAATTTAGTAAAATATAAGCCTTAATA
>NZ_ATUO01000336.1 GCF_000420245.1 Psychromonas hadalis ATCC BAA-638
ACAGCTTAATTCAAGGCGTAAGTTGACGTAAATGGTTGTTCCCTTTACGAAAATTACAACGCGGAAGTGAGTTGTTTTAACCAGTAAAATAGATCCGCTATTTACTGTTATTGGTATAACTATATTTACGCTGTATTAAACTAAAATGCCACGGCAGTTACGCCGTGGCATTTTAGTGATACTCGTTAACGTTATATTATTTTAATTGTGCTTCTATCAATGCTTCTAACTGCGACTGAGGAATAAACCCGGGAATGATTTCACTGCCAATAATCAAACTGGGTGTGCCTCGTAAGCCAAGCTTTGCAAAAATCTGCTCATTCTTTTCAACCATCTCTTTTTTCTGCTGATTTGCTAATAATGAACCTTGGCTATTGGTCATGTTTGCAATTTTCATTATCGAATTTTTATCGTGTCGTGATGGTTTTGCCATCATTAAACGATGCACCTCTGCAAAGTTATCACGATTGTTCTCCCATACATCTAAAGCATACCACGCGGTATTAGTTTGCATACCTGGAATCATACGTTGCTGAAAGGGTAAGTAGACATTCACGATACGCACATCGGGATAATTTTTAATAACTTCAGCTAAGCCTGATTCTAAACGCTTACAATAAGGACAGTTATAATCGGTAAAATTGATCACCGTGAGTTTCGCATCTTGTGCACCAAAATAAGGGTGTAATGGGTTGTTATATAAATAATCATGGTTTAGTTTTAGGGTGTTTGTGATGCTACTTTGGCCATCAATATACTGGCTTAAATTGGCATGTAACCCTTCAATGACATCAGGGTTTTGCTGTAATAACTCAGATATTTCTCTGATTTGTTGTTGTTGTTGTGCAGTGCTGATAGTTACCGCGCTGACCATTGATGTAGCGATGATGGAAGACACTAAGATAATGGTCGCGATGGATGTTGATAAAACGTTTTTTGATAAACATAATGGTTTCATAATAATTTCCTAAGTAAAGAGTAAATGCAGACACAATCCCATCGGAGTGCTAACGCCGGTGGTGATTGGTCTTTGATGATAAAAATGGAGAGAGTCGTCGTGACTGCTTTCCGGTTGGTGCGACTATTACACTTTTGATAATAAGTTTGATTTCATCATCACTTATACCATTCCGCATAATATTGTGATCAGGGCTTGTTGAGGAAAAATGATGAAGAGCAAGGCGCATGATTGAGTAATAGCTAGCTATTGCGA
>NZ_ATUO01000337.1 GCF_000420245.1 Psychromonas hadalis ATCC BAA-638
AAGCCCTGATCACAATATTATGCGGAATGGTATTAGACACCATGAAACGCATGAAAAGCGAATATGACATGGCGTTTTTATATATTACCCATGACTTAGCTACGGCGCACTATATTGCGGAAGAAACCGCGGTGATGTACAAAGGGCAAATTGTTGAGTGGGGTGATACTAACGAGGTGATTAACAATCCCCCAGTATCCTTATACCAAGCTATTAATTTCTGCAGTGCTGGATCCGGAAATTAAGTTTAGAGAGGTGATTGAGCAAGATTTAGATTTCTCTTCACACGCTGAAACGGTACGTGCTCAAAGTGGGCATCAAGTCAGCCAAGCAAGGCAGGTTAATCATAACCATTTTGTACGCTTATTAGCTGACTAGGGAAATAATATGCAATCTTTTTCAGTAGGACAATTTTCACTTGAGCATTGGCAATCGTTAACAGAGGAAGCACAAACGGTGAGTATGCTGAGGCCGAAACAAGTTATGTTCGTGCGTTAACGGAAGCGCAAAAGTTGATTGATGACCTGAGTCTAAGTGCATTTTATGAACACAGCGCGCGTTTGTATATGACGGCGTGTTATAACCTTGCGCGTGCTTGCCAATTTCAAGACCGAGCGGATGATGCGTTTCATTATCATCTACTTGCACATATTCAGATTCAGCAGTTCACAGATCAGCAACCGCTTACAGACCTCACTCGTCACTCTGCAGTCAAAGTATTAGACACAACAATCGTGACATTGCTTGAGTATTATCAGCAAAGCAACAAGATGGCTGGAAGGTGTATTCTGATGCGTTGATCAGCGAGCATGTTCATTTTATGCAAAAACATGATAATAAAAACTTGCCTGAAGATTTGCAAGAAGGGGGCTGTGGCTAATGTGAAGGTTGTCAGTTGGAAGAGGAAAATACTCCTGTTTTACATTAGGAGTACATTCTGCTTAATATAATGATCAGGTTTTACGTAGGGTAAATTGCTAAGGTCAAAACGTATGATTGAGTAATAAGCAAAACGGTCATTTGTTTTGTACTGCGTACTGTTTGACGAAGTCAAATAGAGCAACAGGCGATTGCGATTGAATACAACGCAGGTATTAGTCATTTAAACCCGTAAAAACGATCAGTTACTTAGGCGGATTAATGGTATGGACCCTCTCCACTCCACTTACGGCTTCAAATGAGCCAATATAGTAGTGTTAAACATT
>NZ_ATUO01000338.1 GCF_000420245.1 Psychromonas hadalis ATCC BAA-638
CGCAATAGCCGGCTATTACTCAATCATGCGCCTTGACCTTAGTCATTTACCCTGCGTAAAACCTGATCATTATATTAAGCGGAATGGTATTAGTTATATTATACAATGCAACTATATTGGTCATTTAAAGCCGCAAGTGGGGCGGATGCAGACCATTAATCCGCCTAAGTATTGGCTTATTTAAAGTATGGGGTTAATGGTGCTTGTTGAAATGGTTTTAATCAGGGGCGGTCTTTACTGTGAATTTAATAGCGCCTGAATTCAGGAATCATTAATGGAATGAGTATGAAAAATGGTTGTTTTTTTATTGTTTTTATCTTTGGGTCTAATACCCCGCAGCTTGCTACGTAAAGGCTTTTGACCTTAGAGTAACCCAATATACCCCTCTTCGCGGAGCAAATTTTAGCCTAAGCGAAAAACCTTGGTGCGGGGTATTTTATTGCTGTTAGTCCCCTTTTTTCTTTTTGCAGAGGAGATAAAAATGCAGATGGCGGATAAAAACTGGTTAGAACCTGTGCCAGAGATTGGTTCGCGCACTGCCTCTATTCCTTATCACGCGGCTGAAGAGGGCTCTGTGAGTGATTTTGTGCCTAAAATGTATTATGAGGGTGATTACTTTTATCTACGTGGCGAATATGGCGGTTTGCGTTTTTTTGAAGGCGATAATTATAGCATTAGTCTGTTAGGGCGATATCGATATTTTGATATTCCTAAGCAGTATCAACGTGATTTTCACGGTACTAACATTGATATGGGTTTGCAGTTTGAGTATCTGTTTAACGCTAATTCCCCCCTGCAATTAGAGTCAGTGATGGCAATAGTTACGTTAATGTTAACCTGCGTTATCAAATAGATTATAAGCGTTTTGATATTGACCTGAATGGGACGTTTAGATACAAAAGTGCTGCGTTTAATAATCTTTATTATGGACTTTCTATTGATGATATTGGCAGTGATCTTGATGTTAAAGTAGGCACTGAGGTACGTTACCATGTCTTTAGTAACCTTTATTTGTTGGGTGAAATTAACATTAATATACTGGGGATTATTGACACAAACGGGACCAATATTATTAGATAAAAGTATCGATCCTCATTATAAGCAGCAGATCATCAACTGCATTGAATCTGAGCCTGATCAACAGATCAGTGATATCCATATTTGGAAAATCAGTGCCGATCATTTTGCTGCTATTAT
>NZ_ATUO01000339.1 GCF_000420245.1 Psychromonas hadalis ATCC BAA-638
TTTTTTTAAAACCCCGCTTCAAATGATGGCAGGACACATAACCGCACTAGTGGCGTAGCGGTTATGCACTTCAAGGTTGAATCTGCCGATCAAATAATGAGTATCACAATGAATAAAGAAAAAATGCAAGCCCTTGCTAATGAATTAGCGAAAGAGATAAAAACACCTGACGATCTAGGTCAATTAAGCGCCATGCTCACTAAAATGACCGTTGAAGCCGCATTAAGGTCTGAGCTGGACTTTCACCTTGGTTATGACAAGCACCAGCCTAATGAGCTTAACAGTGGAAATAACCGTAATGGTTATTCAACTAAAATCCTTGAAGTATCCCATGGTGAAATTGAAATCCAAACACCACGCGATAGAGAGGGCTCGTTTGAACCCCAACTAATAAAAAACGTCAAACGCGTATTACAGGAATGGATGAACAAATCATCACGCTGTATTCCAAAGGGATGAGCACCCGTGATATTACCGCTACATTTAAAGAGATGTCTGGTGCAGATATCTCCACAGGGCTTGTATCACAGGTAACCAATGCGAGCAGGTTGTTGTGTGGCAAAGTAGGCCGTTAGATGCAGTTTATCCCATTGTTTACTTAGACTGTATTGTACTAAAAATCCGCCAAGATAAGCGCGTTATTAACAAATCCATTTATCTTGCTCTTGGAATAAATATTGAAGGGCATAAAGAATTATACCAATTCCATTAATTAACTGGTCATATTAATCCATGATCTCGAACAAAGTGAAATGACTCGATCAGTATCACTTCTAAAATTATTCCAAGCGATGGAACACTTTTCTACACTGTCGTCGTAACTGTTAAAAGAGCGATTTGCAATTTCGTTTTGCCTCATCCATGACCAGACTTGTTCAATTGGATTTAGCTCAGGTGAATAAGGGGGAATATGAATAATACTGAGGTTTGGGAACGCTTCATCTAAATACTCTTGGTGCCAACTTGCACCATCCATTATCACAACAGCATGACGGCCTGCCTCAGTGCTTTTTGCTATAAGTGTTAAATGCTTTTTCATTACGTCCATATTACTAAAAGGCGCGATGATGGCCTCTGTTTTAGCATTCGTAGGGCAAACAGCACCAAATATATACGCATAAGTGAATTGTTGTTGCTGTACTACACGTGGCCTTGAACCTTTTTCAGCCCAAATCTTA
>NZ_ATUO01000340.1 GCF_000420245.1 Psychromonas hadalis ATCC BAA-638
GCACCAATTGATGAACGTTACAAAACCAATTTCAGATTACAAATCACTATTCAAAAACTGAAAATACACAACAGGTTTTAAGGCAGACTAACGCCCAATTAAGCGGACTAAAATTGTTGGCTATAATGTGTAGCGAAGCGAAACTGAGCCAACTATTTTAGTTCCGTTTAAATTGCTTGTTATGTGTTTGCAACACAGCGAACCATTGGTCTCATTATAAAAGTTGTTTCGCTTTGGCATTTACTACAACAAAAAGATAATTCCTGATTCATTCTTAAGTGCAGAAAGTTATTATGGGGAATCAGTTCGCTAGAATCACAGTTTCCACATTGATATTCAAAGACATTTCTACAATATGTGAACTCTTTATCTAATTCTCCAGATTCAATTAAATAACTTTCCTGACAGGATGGAGTTATGCAATTTACTACCTGTGGGGGACGTAAACTATCAATTGGTTTTTTAATGTCAACATGGCATGTTTCACACTTAAAATTGAAAACTGTCCCCATACAACCACCAACAATTATATTACTTCCTTGAAGTTCTTTGAACAATTCAAGTGCCTCGAAAACCTTATTTGTAATAGATGCTTTATCCCCATAAATAGATATATTAGGATTTTCTATTGTAGGTACTGGAAGATGAAGCGCTAGCTTAGATAACGCATTCCACAATTTACTAATATTACGAAGTTTTAGCGCTTTTTGTACCCCTAATTTTTGATACTTTAGAACTTTATATTGCTCTTCAGTTTCGGGTGGCTCATAACCTTTAGGAAGCTTACAAATTTCTACAGTTAAATCTTCATTCGCCATAGCAGAAACATCATCAGATATCTGTTTAACAACATCTTTTGGCTGCCATTTTTTTAAGTCTTTCGGAGATAAATAAGAATATGAGGATTTAAACCTTTCATAGCAAATAAACTCAATTGTCAGTCTGCTTTCTAAAGCAGCATAAGTAAGACTACAATGCGTATCTTCATTGATGAGCTTCTCTATCAATTTTACTCGATTAACTATATTTAACATCATATTCCTTAGAGTAACACTGTAGCTATAAATGACACATAACGCCTCGTTAAGCGGATAAAAATGGTTGGCTATAATCGCGAAGCGATGGCCAACTGTTTTTATTCCGTTTAAACGACTTGTTAGTTG
>NZ_ATUO01000341.1 GCF_000420245.1 Psychromonas hadalis ATCC BAA-638
GGCAACTAACGCCGCATTAAGCGGACAAAAATAGTGGGTTAAAATGTGTAGCGAAGCGAAACGTAACCCACTGTTTTTTGTTCCGTTTAAATGCCTTGTTAAGCTTATTGCAAGGCTTCTAAATGCTTTATAAGTGAACTTTCAACTTGTGATTTTCCTGAAATAGAATTTGAGTAGAAAATACACCTAAATCCAGAAACATCAAAAGGCAATTTAGATCTGACTTTGTCGCACAGCATAATAGTCGGTTTATTAATTGCGTGTGCATAACCAACTTCATAATAAACATTTGGATTATCTGGTGTGATATCAGCTAAAACCAAAGAACAATCTCGAATTGCAGATGTAATATCTTCAATTAATACACCATTTGTAAACATGTTATCTGCTCTGACAACTTCATATCCAAACTTTTCACAAATTGGTTTAATAATTTCGACATATAAGGAATTAAATTCATCAGTAAACTGCATTACAATAAATGCTTTAGGAAGTTGTTTAATTATTTTAAAGTCTTTAACCTTAGCTTCAGCTACCCCCCGATAAAGTAGTTCTACTTGTGAGTTATGGAAGTTAGCATTAGCTGAACACACTTGCACATCGTCGATTATCAATTCTATGTTTGAACCATTACATTTTATTTTTACTTGTATCCATTGGCTGGTTGGTAAATCAACTCCTATGCCGTTATTACTTATATGCCCATATTGCCCATTATTCATTTGAGCTATGCCATAAGCAGCATTATTTGAGTTAAGCCCAATATTGATTTTATTTTCTTCATCGGCACCTAAGATTAACTGAATCTTGTCTTTACTATTCTCAAGAAAAACCTTAAATTCGATTTCTCCTCCCTTAAATTTGATATTTGAACGTAACTTCTGGGCTTTTTGTTCATCATAATCCAGTGGGGTTTCGTCTTCTCCTATTGTTGGGGAAAACATAATCTCCTCTTTTACTTGAGCTGGTTTTCCTAATAAAGGTAGCCAATTGATTTTCATTATTCGAACCCCTTACTCTGTGAGTATAAGCTTAACGCCCATATTAACGGGCTAAAAATTGTGGGCTAAAATGAGTGAGGAACGAACGAGAGCCC
>NZ_ATUO01000342.1 GCF_000420245.1 Psychromonas hadalis ATCC BAA-638
ACCATTCGCTCATGTTGCGTCTTGCTCTGGTTACCGAGCTTGTGCCTGACAAAGCACCTTGAGGTAACATGGGTATATACCCATTTTTATTCAGTCGGAGACGAAGGCAAGACGCAGTATGATAACCTTTCGAGTAACTAACTGCGCCAATTTTCTAACTGTAGAATAAAATAAAGCTAAACATTAGGACTACAAATAATGACTTAAAATATCATCATACAGTGTGTCACCTATCATACCAGGTGCTAATTTTACCTGTTCCAACGCTTTCTGAAGCTTATCAATCACAACATCACTCACATCTTTGCTAAATGCATAATATAGTTCACTCTCTTCTAGTATATACACAACCACAAATTCGTCATTTTCGAAATCGTTCTTTTTAATAAACCAACGCGCCACATTTTCCTCATAGATCCATAGCTGTATACGGCCAATACTTAGCTTTCTTACGAGTGAGTCAGCATTACTAGCACGTTGTATTTTATTTTTGGGCACCGTAGCCGTAATCAGTTGATCACCAATATCATTGCGGATCACTCCTACCTCATAGTCTTTAAGGCTTTCCATGGATGAAATAGTTATATTGCTATTTTTCTTGGCAAAAGCAACAATACGGGTACTAATGATAGGGCCTACCCATTTGAATTTGTTTTCCCGCTCTGCACTGCGCGTCGTTGAAAAAAGCATAACATGAGTACCATTCAGCGCTTGACGATACACACGCGCCCAAGGTTGTAGCTTTATCTCCTGACGCTTAACAGGGGCTTGCATCTTATAAGTGGCAGCCACCAGCAGATCCACAGAAATTCCTTTCAGTAACCCACCCTCAAGGAAGTTATAGGGTGGATACGCTTCCGTTAATATTTCAATATCCTTTAACGCCTGCGTATTAACATTAGCATTAGCAAATAAAACCAACACCATAAGCGTTAATATTTTCTTACAATTATAAATAACTAACATGGAAACTCCCTCAATGGTTAACTACTAAGTAAGTCTTTCATCTTGCTAGGTTATTTTGATAATACCAATTACATTAAGTATGTGATCTAAATTTCCCGCAGGGAAAACAGCTTAATTCAAGGCGTAAGTTGACGTAAATGGTTGTTCCCTTTACGAAAATTACAACGCGGAAGTGAGTTGTTTTAACCAG
>NZ_ATUO01000343.1 GCF_000420245.1 Psychromonas hadalis ATCC BAA-638
TCGGTAAGCCAACAGGCATTGC
Source organism: Psychromonas hadalis ATCC BAA-638 (assembly GCF_000420245.1). GTDB lineage: Bacteria > Pseudomonadota > Gammaproteobacteria > Enterobacterales > Psychromonadaceae > Psychromonas > Psychromonas hadalis. The sequence continues at coordinate 23 of NZ_ATUO01000343.1, forward strand.
TTTTATCGACTCTACCAAAATAGCGGTATGTCATATTATTAGAGCAAAGCGCAACAACGTTTTTAATGGAATTGCGGTGCATGGAAAAGGCACCATGGGATGGTTTTTTGGTTTTAAATGTAAGCGCTCAACGAACCCATCTGTCAAACCACTAAAATAACTGCCATTATTTCCCTTTATCTCAAAGGGGCTCATTATGCATACAAAACTACTTACCAAAACACAACAAACCTGGCTCGACCATTTCAATAAAGCGACAGACCAAAACCTATCAATGTCCACTTATGCAAAGAAAAATAACCTCGCACTTCCTGCTTTTTATCATGCTCGTTCAGTGCTAATAAAAAAAGAAGTGTTACAAAAAAGTCCTCATCTTTCATTGATACCATTAACAGCGACACCAGTCAGCACAAAAATAGTAACAACTTCATGTCGAATCATACGTGGAGCTTGCTGGGGTTGATATAACCTACCTGCTTAATAGTGCGAGCCAATTATGATCAGGCCTTCCTGTTCAATTCAAAAAATATATCTCTGCCGTAATCCCGTCGATTTTAGAAAGGCGATCAACGGACTCTCTATGATGGTTGAGGAGACACTGTGTCTTGACCCCTTTTCTTCACAGTTGTTTGTATTTACCAATAAACGACGCAATAAAATTAAAATTCTAGTATGGGATAGAACAGGCTTTATTTTGTGGCTAAAGGCACTTGATAATGCGCAATTCAAATGGCCGTTAAACGATAAAAATGAAGTGCTAACTATCAATGGCCAACAGTTAAATTGGCTACTCGATGGTATTTACTTTTGCCATGAACCCCCATAAAACCTTACATTACAGTACTGTTTTATGATGCTTGATAGGTGTTTTTTAGTATAACTGTCTTTCCGCACCTGTTCTGACTGATTAAATATCAACCAAAAAAGACGGTTAATTAAATAATTACAAGCTAATTTTCGCCACCCTTCATAATTTAGAATAAAAAAGTTGACGTGGATCGTCATATTTGATCTATTACTTATCTTTGGGTAATGGTAATACCGATTACATTAAGTAT
>NZ_ATUO01000344.1 GCF_000420245.1 Psychromonas hadalis ATCC BAA-638
AAGGCAACTAACAAGTCGTTTAAACGGAATAAAAACAGTTGGCCATCGCTTCGCGATTATAGCCAACCATTTTTATCCGCTTAACGAGGCGTTATACGCAATATTATCAATTGGGAAATATCGTGGAATCAAAATTTACTAGAACAATAATTTTTATAGCAACAATTACAGCTACTATTTTTGCTGGAATACAAACATTCTCGTATTCAGGTTTGCTTTCATTAAAGCAAATCCAATATGAAATTGTCAATGTGAGTAGCTCAAAGCAATTAAAAGGAGAAATTTCTGATATTTTTGTAGCAATACAAGAAGGCGATAAAAGAATTAATCTTAATGCTCCTGTTTTTGTGGATATTTTAATTCAAAATACTGGTAATGTAGACATTCCTAAACTTGATTTCGATGGGAATATTGAGTTTACATTTACTGACTCTAAGCCACTCCGTGTTCAACAAATTTCAAGTAGTACGGACTCGTTAGATTCATCGCCCCAAATATCGGATAATATTGTTCGAATCAAACCGCTCTTATTGAATTCTGGTGATTACTTTATGATCCAAGTTTTATTTGATGGTGCTCCAACCGAGTTAAATCCACATTTAAGGTTTCTTGGTATGGACAGTGATTTTAATGAGATTCCAGAAAAGAGCAAATTTACTAAAATAGATTATGCATCTGTTTTTATGGTGTTTATTGCTTTTGTAATAATGGGCAGATTAGCTTCAATAATTTTATTTAATGTAGAGCTACATAGGTGGGATCTTATGATGAGCATGTTTACTGTTTATGTGCTCGGGTTGGTTTTAGCCTCTCAAATAACCCATTTATTTAATATTGGTATTTACATTGAAATAATAACTTTCTTTGTTATTGCAGTAGGTTCGGGAGTTTGCTCATGGTATTTATCAAACAAGGATGACGAGTAAGCGTATAACAAGCAATTTAAACGGAACTAAAACAGTTGGTTAGGTTTCGCTTCGCTCCACATTATAACCAACTATTTTAGTCCGCTTAATGTGGGCGTTAGATGTCGCTCTATTTTGAGGTTGTGTTTTAGATTTTTATATACGCTTTGTTTACTGTTTTACCATGCTGTTTGTTGAGATTTTCTCAA
>NZ_ATUO01000345.1 GCF_000420245.1 Psychromonas hadalis ATCC BAA-638
GGGCTCTCGTTCGTTCCTCACTCATTTTAGCCCACAATTTTTAGCCCGTTAATATGGGCGTTAAACCGACATGAGAGTTACTCATATGACAGATAATGAAATAGATTCTGCTAATTTAGAAAAAGAACTCTATGACGATTACGACAATTTTAAAATTTATAGAGATACGTTACTTGAACGAGATCAAAAGGTATCAGAAGGTCTTGATAAAGCAATTTTAGCTATTTCAAGCACTGCATTAGGGTTGATTTTTGCTTTTAGCAAATCAATTTGGTTACAAGATAACCTTACTGCAATAAGTTTATTAAAATTTAGCTGGTTACTTTTAGGTTTGTCTCTATTTTGTGTTCTATCTAGCTTAGTTATTTCTGGTTTATTGAATCATATTTATAGACACAAATGTGATCGTATATTAGAAAATAGAGCTGTGATGATTGCTGATTTAAGGGAGAAGAAAGATGAGATACCCCAAAAACTAGAATTTGAAGAAGCTAAAAAAATTACTATTTTGAATAATGTGTTTCATTTCAGTGGACCAGTATTTTTAATTATTGGTGTTTTATGTGTAGGTATATTTTTTAATTTAAACTTTGGAGTACAAAATAATGAGCAAAAGACCAGTGCCACCATCGAAGCCTGTACCGAGTCGATTACCGGAAAGGCAAGTTACAGTGCAAGTTCCGCCTCCGCCACCACCTCCAAGAAAACCGCACAGAAATGTGGAGTAATAAAATGAATATCGATGATCGTCCAATAATTCCAAATCAGGTTCCACCACCCCCTCCTCCACCAAATAAGCCTCCTGTAAAGTCGGTTTAACAAGGCGTTTAAACGGAACTAAAACAGTTGGTTAGGTTCCGCTTCGCTGCACATTATAACCAACTATTTTAGTCCGCTTAACGCGGCGTTAGTTGCCCTGAAAATTGATGTTCATATTTAATTTTCAAAGGTTATAAATTAGAGCCAGTTTATTGAATTAAAAAATCAACATTGCGTTGTGAGTTCACTAAGTCTGCTCATACCGCCTGATAATGCTGTCACTAATAGTCGTCTGCGCGTGTTAACCAAATAGGCAGCTTGCGCCATTAATTCTTGCTTTTTATAGGGCG
>NZ_ATUO01000346.1 GCF_000420245.1 Psychromonas hadalis ATCC BAA-638
CCTCATAAAAAAGCCGAATATATGGCTGCAATGCACTCTATTTCAACGATCAAAATTGTCTTGCAATCGGAGAGGGTCCATATATGGTATAAGTTAATAGAAGATATACTAGCAAGTATAAAATATTGAATAGCTCTGACCGTGATAACGTTAAGGAAGAAATTGAGATATTAACAGATTCACGTATGCAGAAAGATCTGGACATCCACAAAATTTGACTGAATTTCAAGCTTAATCTATAGCTAAATCTTATCAACTGCCTACAAAACAGGCAAAACAAAGGTTTCGCCTTTAAACATATTACCTCACGCAAGTTTTATCTTATTTACAAGGCAATCTGCTGTTTTACCCAAACTTTCGCATCACACAGATTTTCAAAAAACTGACACGGTTCTCCTGCCTTTTTATATATTTTATCCAGATGTCTCTTGCCTAATCCAGGGAAGTTGGAGTCTTTTAAAATAACCGCTGTAGCAACCCTTCCATGTAACTTGTCATATTCTATAGACTCAATTAGCAGATCAGCGGCATCCGGTGTATAGATCGGATCACCGTTGAAAATAGTGATAACAGCCCACTTTTGGCTAATACGTCGCTTTTGTTCCACTCCTGCAGTATCAAATGAAAGTAATAATGCTTCTCTGTTCCACGGCCCCGTACCTTCAATAATTAAAATATTATCTTCTAGTTTAATATTTAATATTCCATGTTCTAACATTTTTTATCAACCGTTAAGGGGTTAAATACCAGCATGAATGCCTGCCGATAAAGGATTAACACAGTTGCGTATTCTCATGAGATTAAGTTGTAATCTTTTATTCAAGATTCGTCAATAGTTTCGCACCAATTTTACGCATCGACTCGCCTTTTAACTCAAATCACTCGGCACTGTGTAACCTACCCATAATGGCATCTACATAAATTAACTCATGCCATTTATAAAGTGGTAACTGACTCATTAATAGACCGTTATCAAACACCAGCAGAGGTATTTAGGTGACTAAACTGGTGCACTTATACCATTCTGCTTAATATAATGATCAGGTTTTACGCAGGGTAAATGACTAAGGTCAAGGCGCATGATTGAGTAATAGCCGGCTATTGCGA
>NZ_ATUO01000347.1 GCF_000420245.1 Psychromonas hadalis ATCC BAA-638
CATTCGGTTTAAAAATGAAACTTTATATCAAAGCACAAAAAGCAGCAATTGAGGCTTTGCACCTAGAACAAGCCTCAACTGCGTAACATCAGTTAATAATTATCCAGATGCACTTGGTGATCAATTTGTCGCATGGTCAAACCCACAGGTACAAGCAAAATATGGACAATACAATCACTACAACCTAAAAGCGGCCAAACAACTTTTAAGAGAAAACGGTTACATCGATATTAATGGCGATGGTTTTGTAGAGTCTCCAGAGGGTCCGCACCTAGAAAAATCTATTTACTTTTCGTACAAATACAGCCTAAAAAACACACTCAGGGTGTTTTTTAGGCGACGTCAGTTAAAATATAGGGCTGTTTTATCGAAAATTCCTTCAGAATTTAAAATTCTGATTTTAGGTTCGGAATGTCGGGTAAGCGTATTAAATTCCGTATTATGGTACCTAATGGTTGGTCTGACTTTATCAATACCGTACAAATTGCAGTAGAGGGATTAAAAGAGGTGGGCATTAACGCCGCGGTTTCTACGCCTGATTTTGGTATTATGGTTGAGAAAATGAAAGATGCGCGTTTTGATGCGGCTTTCACCAACTACTTTGCAGGACCTAATCCCTACCGTTATTACTTCACTGCGTTCCACTCTTCACAAATGGATAAAGACCGTTTTGCAGCACATCATTATGTTGATCTTGATCTTGACCTTGATAAACTGATTGACTCTTTTACGCAAACCGCAGATAAAATAGAGCAATTAGCGATTATGCATGATATTCAAGCACGTATTGTCGCCAACCAAACCACCATTCCAACCATGAGCACTAACTATAACTATCAGTATAATACCGAACGTTATACAGGCTGGTTTAACCAGAAAAACCCGCTTGCAAGCCCGGTTGTGTGGCCTGATACACCTGAGCGTTTATTGCATGTTTTAAGCTTAAAACCTGTTCAGTAGCCCGTAACCTAAACAAAAAAATACCGCGTTCATCGCGGTATTTTTTTGTCTAAGGATCGGCTTCAAAATTACTTGCGCTTTTGTTTTCAAAATAACCCGTCATTTAGGATTGGCTTCAACATTACTTGCGATTTT
>NZ_ATUO01000348.1 GCF_000420245.1 Psychromonas hadalis ATCC BAA-638
GAATTATAGCTTGTTTTCGCTTAACTTCCATAAATAATCATATAAAAGCAACAAGAAAGGCAGGATAAAAATCAATATCAAAAGATAAACACTGTCAGCCAATCGCACGGATTACGCTAATTTAAAAATCAAAATATTTAAGAACTAAAATCAAAGGCTTTAAAAGCTTTAAGAGTCTTAATCTGTTGATAAAAACTCAATACCATATTTCTCAATATGCTCTATTAGAGCTTTATTTTTTATTTTATGCTTAATTAACAGATCAACTTGATAGGGAATAGTGGTTAATTCTATTTCAGTTAATAAATTTGCTATGTCTGTTAGGGTTAAATTCCCACCAATCAATGCGATATCAATATCTGAACTTTCTTTATAAGTTCCCATCGCTCTTGAACCAAATAATAAAGCAGAGTCAATACTTGTATTCTTTTTTAAAATTTGAACTAGTTTTGACTGTTGTTTCAAGGATAATCCGTTATTACTCATTGTTATTCTTTTCTGATAAATAGGTAACAATAGCAGTCAACACGGGTTCAAACTCTTTTAGTATTAACTCTTGTGCTTCAATTACATTATCTTCATCGTAAGTATGTGTTAATAAATTACGTTTCCCAAGTGCTTCTAATAACGTTTCACATTGCGACGCTGAAATATGTTTTGCTTCTAGTGCAATGCGGATTGCAGAACGAGGAGAAGTAGCGTCGTATCCTTCAAGTTCAAGTAGATCTTTTAATGTTTTCCATGTGAGTTCAAATGTAAACTCAAATGTTTGAATTAACCCTGCGACTTCCAATACGTTGTATGACTCTTGAGCGCAGGCTTCGCTTAATCGGAAATGGGCTTTTTTTAAATTTTCTAAGCGTTGCTTCCAGCGTAGATTATTTTTCTTTACATTCATTTGTTTTCTCGTAATTTATGTAAATCACTAGGCTCAGGTCTTTAATCTTTAAAAGACGCTACCGCCCTTAGGTTGCAGAATCCTAAAGCCTGATGTTGGTATAGACAAATTTTGAAGGAGAATTATAGCTTGTTTTCGCTTAACTTCCATAAATAATCATATAAAAGCAACAA
>NZ_ATUO01000349.1 GCF_000420245.1 Psychromonas hadalis ATCC BAA-638
ATTTAGAAGCATTGAAACGCAGAGGCTCACCGCTGTTAAAATTTGCAATAAATAGCTAATTATTACTGGCGGTCCACCTCAGGGCGTGTTGTTAGCACTTTATCCAATTTTAAATGAGTCGACTCCTTTAGGTTTGAAAGTGTTTTCTTCTGTAGGTTTTGCCACACTAATCACTTTTGTTCCAGCAATATGATCATGAACACATTTTTTGTCCATTCGAAAAATCAACAAAAAACATGCTAGTACTAGCAAACTCCCTACAATTGGAATAAGCGAAAGTAAAATTATAGGAAGCCAACGTTTAAAAATTATTTTAACTAAACCAAGGTTCTCACCGTCGTTCGAGACGATAGCAATATCTAACAGACTTTTACCTATAGTTTGCCCATAGTTATGCAATAAATAACCATTTACTAAAAGATATCCCCCCAATATATATATTGGGAACATTAGTTTCCCATAAGGAGTAAGGAAAAAATTTATTAAGGATGGCATAAATAAAAATGGTTGGTTATAATCGCGAAGCGATAACCAACTGTTTTTATCCCGTTTAAGCAACTTGTTATGTGTTTACTCACATGCCACAGCATCATAGTAAAGAGTGATGTAAATATTTATAGAATTTTCATCAAGTTCTATAAATTCTTCACCAGAAAAATACTCGACACAATACTCGCCTTTTTTAGCTACTTTTTCAGCTTTAAAGTGTATAGATCCTGTAATAACAGGATCAAAAATTAAGCTAGAGCAGCCATTTTCTTCATCTTCGCAAGCCAAGTCATTTACCTTTGAAGGCGTATTGTCATTAGACCAAGAAATACCATCTACGTAAAAAGGTTCCCCATCTTGATCTATTGTAAAAATATTAACCGTTTTATCTTCAACTCTATCATTTCGAGAGTCATTACATCCTTGAATAAATAAGGCAACGCAAATCCATATATATTTCATCATACTTCCCTAAACACTGACACATAACGCTTTGCTAAGCGGAAAATAATGGTTGGCTATAATCGCGAAGCGATGGCCAACTGTTATTTTTCCGTTTAAGCAACTTGTTAGTTGGATA
>NZ_ATUO01000350.1 GCF_000420245.1 Psychromonas hadalis ATCC BAA-638
TTGCATCTCTTGTCGGAGGAAAAGTAGTGATCATATATTCAACTGACTACTTTTCCAACTAATCTAAGTTATGCACTTCGGAGTTGAATCTAAGACTCTATCAATATCACTTCTAAAATTATTCCAAGCAATGGACCACTTTTCTACAATGTCGTCGTAACCGTTAAAAGAGCGATTTTCAATTTCGTTTTGCCTCATCCATGACCAGACTTGTTCAATTGGATTTAGCTCAGGTGAATAAGGGGGAATATGAATAATACTGAGGTTGGGGAACGCTTCATCTAAATACTCTTGGTGCCAACTTACACCATCCATGAGTACAACAGCATGACAGCCTGTCTCTGTTGCTTTGGCTATGAGTGCTAAATGTTCTTTCATCACCTCCATGTTACTAAATGGAGCAATGATGGCCTCTATTTTACCATTCGTAGGGCAAACAGCACCAAATATATACGCATAAGTGAATTGTTGTTGCTGTACTACACGTGGTCTTGAGCCTTTTTCAGCCCATATTTTAGTGGTTGTGTTCTGTTGTCCAAAACGCGCTTCATCTTGAAACCATATATCAACCCGATCTAAAGCAATATGACCCGGGATCTTAAGGATCGTTTTTATTTGGAATTTTTTTAAAATTTTCCTGTGCTTCAATTGATTTTTTGTATTGAATGCCAAACTCAGCAGAGATATATAGCTGTACATCTTTTCCTTGAAGCCTTCCACCTTCAGATTTTACTGCACTAGAAACAATAAACTCTTTCAATTTATGTCACTGTGATTTATTCAATTCTTTGGGCCGACCCGTATATTTTTTTTCTTTAAGTCCTGAAATGCCATGTGTTAAGTAGCTTTGAATCCAGCGGCTATTAACGCTTGTTCGGCTCACCTTTAAGTATTGAGATATTTGAGTGCTATTTTTACCATCAATAAAATGATGCGGCGAGCAAACGAAGCTTTAACCTCGCATTCGACGTCGAACTAATCATTTTTGATAAATCTTGAGTCATATTTCACCACCGTTAAAGAGAAGCTAA
>NZ_ATUO01000351.1 GCF_000420245.1 Psychromonas hadalis ATCC BAA-638
CAAAACGATTTTGCCGACAAGCATTAGCCCATCGAACTATTTTGATTAGGTGGCAAACCATTACATAGTCGCGCTCTTTTTAGCGCAACGAAATAGAGAGATTTTAAAATGAGCAAATTACTGTTAGGCGTTAATATTGACCATATCGCAACACTGCGTAATGTGCGTGGTACTTGTTATCCTGAGCCTGCTCATCTGGCCGCGATTGCTGAAACAGCGGGCGCAGATGGTATTACTATTCATATTCGTGAAGATAGACGCCATATTAATGACAGAGATGTCGCGGTGCTTGCACAAACGCTACAAACACGCATGAATTTAGAGATTGCCGTCACCGATGAAATGATTGATATCGCGATTCAAACCAAACCTACTTTTGTCTGTTTAGTGCCTGAAAAACGTGCAGAGTTAACCACAGAGGGTGGGTTAGATGTTGCTGGTACATTTAAAAAAACAGCTTCTGCAGTAGCACGTTTAAATGCGGTGGGCATTCAAGTCTCGTTGTTCATTGATCCAGAAAATGAGCAGATTAATGCTGCCATTAAAACGGGTGCTGCTTATATTGAGCTTCATACTGGGCAATATGCTGATGCACATAATGAAGATGAACAAGCGCGTGAACTTGAACGTATTAAACAGGCCGCTACTTATGCACATAAAGCGGGTATTAAAGTGAATGCGGGGCACGGTCTTAACTATCATAACGTGAAACCGATTGCTGCGATTGCTGAAATTATCGAGCTTAATATTGGTCACTCCATTGTTGCACGTGCGTTGGTTGATGGTTTTGCACACGCGGTCACAGAGATGAAACGCCTGATGATTGAAGGCCGTAACGGTTTATAAGTCATAGCATTGGGGTCAATACTCTAACCCTGACTATTGTATGAAAATCTAAAAAGTAAATAGGACGTGCTGCTTTAGCTGCGCCAATCGTTAACAAGGCAGGACTAAAATCCCACGTCCGATTTTTTATTTTCACGTGCTGCTTTAGTTGCGTCAATCGTTAAC